>JBBISK010000102.1:0-8333 GCA_037441295.1 Candidatus Aminicenantota bacterium
GGCCGACGAACTGGAGGCCCGGCACGCGGCCGAGCGCCCAGCAGCACATGGCCATGGGATTGGCGTAGTTGAGCAGAATGGCGTTCGGACAGAGCTCGCGCATGTCGCGCGCGATCTCGAGGAGGGCGGGGATGTGCCGCAAGGCGCGAAAAATGCCGCCGGGACCCATGGTGTCGCCGATGCATTGGTCGACGCCGTATTTCATCGGGATCTCGTAATCCTGCTTGAACTCGGCCACCCCGCCCGCCTGGATCATGACCACGACGTAATCGGCGCCGCGGAGCGCCTCGCGGCAGTCGGTCGTGGCGACGGCCGTGGCGTCGACGCCGTTATCCTTGATCATGCGCCGGACGAAGGCGTGCATCGTGTCGAGGCGCGTCCGGGTCAGCGCCATCAGCCGGTATTCGCTCCCGGCGAGCGCCGGCGTCGCCAGCATGTCCGCCATGAGCGTCTTGCCGAAAACCAGGCTCCCCGCTCCGATCATCGCGATCTTGGCCATGGTCATGTCCTCCTGTTGCGGACGGCTCCTACGGCAATTGAATCATAGGCTAGGGGCGGCCCCTCCGCCCGTGACGAATGATATCTCCGCCCGGCGGTCGAAGTCAAAACCGGACGGCCGTTCAGCTAAGGCCCTGCCGTTGTCGGCGTCATCGATCCACGAGAAGTTCCGACGGGCGATAAACAACGCCTTCCTTGAGGACGCGGTAGATCCTGCGCAGGTTCCTCATGTCCGCCAAGGGATTGGCGTCGACGATCACCATGTCGGCCAGCTTGCCCGCTTCTATGGTCCCGATCTCATTCTCCTTCCCGAGCCCCTTGGCGGCGTCACGCGTGGCCATCAGGAGGGCTTCCATCGCCGTCGACCCCATCCGGGTTTCGCCGTAAAGGGCCTTGTATTCGTCCCCGTGGATCGCCATTAAAGCTCCGGCGTCCGTGCCGAACAGAAGCAGAATCCCCATGCGGCGGGCCCGCTCCGTTTCGCGGACAAAACGGGCTTGGACCTCCTCAGGGTTCCAGCCCGATCCCTTCATCTCAGCCGTCTGCTTCCGGAGCGAATCGGCGCCGCGGCGGAGAGCGGACACAACGTCTTCGGGAAAAAGCCGGCCGGCAGCCGCGCCGACCGGGTCGCCCAGGCTGCCGTCCTCGAAACGCTGGACATAGAACTCTCCGCTTCCGGCCATCAGCGTCATCCCTTTCCTTGCCATTTCCGCGAGCAACGCGGCGTCCTTGACGCGAAGCGGGGCGTTGTGCTCGATGCCGTCCGCCCCGGCCTTGATGGCCAGCCGAACGAGATCATCGGCGGGGACGTCGGTATGGACCGTCGCGTGGAGGCCCAGCCGGTGCGCTTCGTCGACGATGGCCAGCACTTCATCGAGCGAAGGGACCGGGCGCTGGCGAGTCAGGCGGATCTTGATGAGATCGACACCCATGGCCGCGAGGCGCCCGACCTTGGCTCGGCCGTCGTCGGGGCCATCATATTCCAGGAACATCTTCATCGGCGCCGCTTCCGGGGACCTCTTGACGAGCTGCATGCCTGAGGCGATGATCCGAGGACCGACGAGCCTGCCGGCGCTGATCTCGTCGCGGACCCTCAGGACGAGCTCCGAGGATCCCAAGTCCCGCACCGTCGTGATCCCGGCAACGAGGTCGAGGCGCGCGTTGATCAGCACCAGCTGCTTCAGCCGCTCCGGCGATTCCCAGGACGCCGGCAGTTCCCCAACGTCAGAGAGCCCGATCTCTTCCAAGTGGACGTGCGTATCGATGAGCCCAGGAAGCAGGAACTTGCCGGCCGCATCGACGATAAGCGCCCCGGCGGGGATCCTGAACTCGCCCCGTCTCCCGACCCGGGCAATCCGGGTACCTTCGATGAGGACGATCCCGTCAGGAACAGGCGCCCCGCCCCGTCCGTCGATAATCGTCGCGCCTGTAATAGCGAGAGTCGCCGCTTGTTGAGGAAAGACCTGCGCCGCAGCGAGAAGGACGATGGACGCTAAGCCAGCCAGACGTTTCACGGAAGCCTCCCCTCGAGTTTCGCTACTGATATGAATACCGCGGACAGCCAAGAAGGTTACTCACTCGACCTTTTCGTTTCGGCCTCGATGCAGCCGCTACCCCCGTGGGCTGGGAACAGCCTTGCCCGCCGATTGAAGTCCGAACAAGGGTCAGGCCCGGACGTCCGCCCGGACCTCGTAATGCTGGGAACGCGCGTCGAACCGGGAGAGAATGGCCCTCGCCTTTGGGGGCACGACGCACTGCTCATAATCCTCTCCGGCGAACATCCGGATGGCGTCCAGCGAATCGAACCACATGATGGTGATGAACTCGACTTCGCTGCCCAGGTTCCTGCGGAAGAGCTGGATCTCCCGGAACCCGGGGATCCGCCGGCCCCTTATGCCGACGAAGATCTCCTCCTGAAGAAGGGCATCGTAGGGGTCGGCCTTATCGGAGGTTGTCCAGCCATGCCAGATCCGACCGATCATATTTCGTCTCCTCTCTCCTGATCCCGGAATGCTATCGCGGCCCGACCTGAATATCAAGCCCGGCAGGAGCGTGGCAATCCGGATTCATCTTGACCTATAATGGGCCGAGCGAGGGAAAGGTCATGAGCGTCAAAGCGACAATGAACAGGCGGCAATTCCTGCGCCGGAGCGCCGGCGCCGTGGGCGCGGCGATCGCCGGGCCGGCCCTCATACCCGCTTCGGCTCTGGGCCGGAACGGCTTTCTGGCGCCGAGCGAGCGCATCACGATGGGCTTCATCGGCGTCGGGACCCAGGGCGGCGGCCACCTTCTCGGCGGCGCCTGGACGTACCTTACGGGCGGCTACGCGGCCCGTCCGGACGTCCAGGTCCTGGCCGTCTGCGACGTCTGGCGCGACCGCCGCGAGCGGGCCCAGAGCCGAGTCAACGATCATTACGCCGAGATCTTCGGCAAGGGGAATTACCGGTCGTGCGAGTCCTATGTCGATTTTCGGGCCGTCCTCGACCGGAACGACATCGACGCCGTCCTCGTCGCCACCCCGGCCCACTGGCACGCCACGATGGCCGTCATGGCCGCCCGGGCCGGGAAAGACATCTACTGCGAGAAACCGACGGCGGTCACCGTCCGCGAGAGCCGGGCCGTGCTCGAAGCCGTCCGGCGCTACGGCCGCATTTACCAGGCCGGCACGCAGCAGCGCAGCGAATACAACGGCTTTTTCCGGCGGGCCTGCGAATACGTCCGTAGCGGCCGCATCGGGACGCTCAAAGAGGTCTATGCCTACCGCGACGGCGGAGCGATCTTCTGGCCGAAGCGCTTCGGCCCCGGCCAGCCGGTCCCCGCCGACCTCGATTGGGACCTCTACCTGGGGCCGGCGCCCGAGATCCCCTACGACGGCAACACCGGCCCGCACCGCTTCGACATCGGCGAGCTCAACTGGGGCCAGCACCACTATGACTTCATCCAGTGGGCCACGGGCTCGGACGAGACGGGCCCGGTCGAGCTCTTCACGGCCGACGGCGTCACGAACTACAGGTACGCGAGCGGTGTCGTTGTTTACGGCAAGGCCTATCCCGGCGAGCCGATCGGCGGCGACGGCGGCGCGGTCTTCGTCGGCACCGAGGGCCGGATCGCCGTCGACCGGGACGCGCTCATCTCCTCGCCGGCCCGGATCGCGCGCGAGCCGCTCCGGCCGGACGAAGTCCATGTCTACCGAGCCGACAGCCATTCCGGGAATTTCCTCGACTGCGTCAGGACCCGGAAGCGGCCGATCTGCGACGCCGCGATCGCCCACCGGGCGGCGAGCGCTCTCCTTCTCGGCGGCGTCGAAAAGCAGCTCGGCCGGCCCCTGAAGTGGGACCCGGTGAAAGAGGAGTTCCCCGGCGACGACGAGGCCAACCGGATGCTGTCGATCGCGGCGCGGCCGCCGTGGGGCGTTTGAGGGGAGAGCCGAAATGAAGAGCAAAACGCCCAACGTCTCCAAAGTCATGATGACCGTCACGCTGAATTTAAAGCCAAGACTCAAGGCCTTCATCTTCGCTTTGGTCATCGGCGGAGCGGCCCTGGTCCTATTGCAGTTCGCTCCCGCGGCCGCCTCGGCCCAAACGAGGAGCGAGCAGCAGCTGCTCGATATCTTGAATTCCGGCGCCTCGCTCCAGGAAAAGGACGCGGCCTGCGCGGAGCTCAAGCGGGTCGGCACGGTGCATGCCGTGCCCGCCCTGGCCGCCCTTCTCGCCGACCCGAACCTCTCGCACTCGGCCCGCTATGCCCTCGAATCGATGCCCTGCCCCGAGGCCGGCGCGGCGCTCATCGAAGCGCTGGACGGAACCAAGGGCCTGGTCAAGGCCGGGATTGTTCACTCCCTCGGCCTGCGCCGTGAATCGCGCGCGGTCGAGGCGCTCACCGGACTCCTCGGAGATGCCGACCTCGACGTCGCCCGGGCGGCCGCCGCGGCCCTGGGACGGATCGGCGGCGCTCCGGCGATCGCCGCCCTGCGCGCCGCGTTTCCCTACAAGAGCATTGGCGGCCCCCGCGAGGCGATCTACGACGCGCTTCTCACCGCCGCAAGCCGGGACCTGGCCGATGGGCACAAGGATGAAGCCGCGAGCATCTTCCGCCAATTTCTAACGGCCCCGGTCCCCGACCACATTCGGACCGCGGCCTATCGGGGGCTCGTCCTGGCTTCTCCGCCCGGCCGCGCCGTTGAACTCGTGAGGGCCGCCCTGCGGAATGACCGCGGCCCGGACCAGATAGCGGCTGTCGAAGCGGCCGAGGTCCTAAGCCTGCCCGAACTCACGCCGGTTCTCTGCGAGACGGCCGCAAAGGCCGCGCCGCCGTTGAAAGCAGCCTTGATCGAGGCCCTCCGCGAGCGGGCCGACCCGGCCGCGGCGCCGTCGCTTGCCGCCTGGGTCAAGTCTCCGGATGCCGCGGTTCGTTTGACGGCCATCGCGGGACTGGGGGAGCTTGGGGATGACACAGCGGTCGCCGCTCTGCTCGCCGCCGCGGGCTCGAGCGACGAGGACGAGGGGCGGACGGGTCGCCAGGCCCTACTCGTCCTCAAGCGCGGGAACGTCGCTAAAGTCCTTGCCGCGAATCTGACCAAAGGCCTGCCATCCACGCGGATGGAGGCGGCCCGGGCCCTCGCCGGTCGCGGCGACGAGGAGACCGCGGTGAGCCTGATCGCCGCAACGCGTGCGAATCCGGAGCCCGCCCGCGGCGCCATTTTCTCAGCCCTGGGCCAGCTGGCGGGGGCGAAAGACGTCCCTGCCCTCGTTTCGCTCGTCGTCGAAGCCAAGGATGATGAGGCCCGCGACGAGGCGCGCGACGCGATGAGCGCCGCGTGCGGCCGGCTCGAAGGGGAGAGCGCCTCGGCCGCCGCGGCGGCGATCGCCGGCGGCCTCCCGGACGCCGGACCGCAGGCCCGCGGCGCCCTGCTCCAGGCCGGCAGCGTTCTTCGCGACGAACGCCTCAGGGCCGAGCTGCGCCTCGCTCTTGCCGACCCGGACCCCGGCCTGCGCCTGGCCGCCTCCCGGGCCCTGTACGAGACCCGAGACCCCGGACTTCTCCGGGACCTCCTGAATTACGCCAGGCAGGCCTCGGAGCAGGGCCAGCGCGTCCCGGCCGTCCGCGGCTATGTCCGGCTGGTCTCGGACACGGAGAGCGTCAAGCTCACGGTCGCTGAAAGAGTCAAGGCCTTCGAGGAAATCCTGCCTCTGGCCCGGAACGAGGAAAAGTGGGCCGTGCTGGCCGGCCTCGCTAAATGGCCCGACATCGAGGCCCTCACTCTGGCCCTCTCGATGCTCGACGACCCGGCCACCCGCGCCGAAGCCGCGCAGGCCGTGACCTCGATCGCCGCAGGTCTCGCGCCGACGCGCCGCGAGCACGCCCGCATGGCCCTCGAAAGCGTCTTAGCTTCGGTCCCCGAGTCTGATCAGCGCCAGGCTGCGCTCGCCGCGCTGCGGCAGATCGATTCAAACGCCGGCGCTCCGACCCCGGTCGTTTTCCGCCGCGTCAAGGTGGACGGCGCCTTCCGCAGCGAGGGCGTGGCGGTCGCCGACTTCAACAAGGACGGCCGTCTGGATATCGCCACCGGCAATCTCCTCTATTTGGGGCCGGACTGGAAGCCGCAGCCGATGCTGGCCGTGACGAGAGAATACGACCCCAAGAACTATAGCGACGAGTTCCTGTGCTTCGCGGAGGATATTGATCACGACGGCTGGCCGGACCTCATCGTCGTCGGTTTCCCCGGCGCGAAGACCCGCTGGCTGCGCAATCCGGGCCGGCGCGGCGGGCCGTGGAAGGAATTCCTGGCCGTCGAGAAGACCGGCAATGAGAGCCCCGCTTGGGTCGATGTCCTTAAGGACGGCCGCAAAGAGCTCGTCTTCGTCTCAGAGCAAGGGATGGCCCTGGCCAGACCCGGAGCCGACCCGGCCAAGCCCTGGCCGATCCGCGTCATCGCCGGCCCCGCCGACCCGCGGCCGGGACACGGCCTGGGCGTCGGCGACATCAACGGCGACGGCCGCAACGACATCGTTTGTCCGGACGGCTGGTGGGAAGGGCCGGCCGATCGGATGCGCGTCCCGTGGACGTTCCACCCGGCCAAGCTCGGCTTCGAAGCGCCCGCGCAGATGCTCGTCTTCGACGTCAACGGCGACGGCCGGGCCGACGTCGTGTCGAGCGGCGCCCATCGCTACGGCCTGTGGTGGTACGAGCAGACGGCCGACGGCGGTTGGATCCCGCACGAGATCGACCACAGCATCTCCCAGCTCCACGCCATCCACCTGGCCGACATCAACGGCGACGGGCTGCCCGACCTCGTCACCGGCAAGCGGTTCTGGGCCCACCGGGAGGGCGACGACGGCATCGACGACCCGGCCGTCCTCTGCTGGTTCGAGATGAAGCGGGAGGGCGGCCAGCCGTCCTGGGTCCGGCACGACATCGACTTCGACAGCGGCGTCGGCCTCCATTTCGCCATCGTGGACATCAATGGCGACGGCCTCCTTGACATTGTGACCTCGAACAAAAAGGGCGTCTACGTGTTCCTGCAGCAACGGAGATAGGTTTCGGGACGGCGCGATCGCGGGGTCCTAGTGACGAAGCCGGGTCTATTCCTCGTAAGGTATATTGAACTTCGCCCTTATAAAAGGATATTCGAGAGCGTTCTTTCCTGATTCGAAGGTCAAGCTCAACAGCTTCTCGCTCTTCTTCAGGGCCATCCTCAATGTGGGTTTCTGAGGAACCTCGGAACTAAAGGCGATGGTATCGACCAGCCCGTTGGAATAGGGCCATTCCGCGCCTTGGAGGGTCGCCAGGATCTTTCCCGCCTTCATAATTCGCAAAAAGTAAAGGACGGGGCTGGAAGTTCTGAGGAATTGCAGGTCGTAGGCGCCCTTCTCAAAGACTTTGTTGTCGATCCTCATTGTCACCGAGATCTGGACGCCTTTAAACCTGTAGATCGGGGCCATCTGGGCCATGGCTAAGCCGGCGAAGACGACCACGAGCGAGAAGAGACTCGAGAAGATGACCAGGACGCGGTTCTTATTGGTCATTTCATCCCCCCTTTAAAACCGACACCAATTCAAGTACCTAAACAAGATGACGGGCTCGAGGACTCATCCCTGAGCTAACCCACTCTGCTTCAGCTTAGCACTTTTTGTCTGAGGTTTTCAAGGCACATGCTTATCCATCGCGTTTTTGCGTAAATAGGGATATCCCGGCCCGGACCGGTGTCAAGAACCCAAAACCCCGCGGCTTCGAGCTCACGCGGGCGGACTTGCGGCCCGAACGGCCGAGAGATCGGCGAAACGAGGCCAGACCCCTCCCTGGAAATCAATGCCTTGTCAAACAGGCGGGCGCGGCATAGAATCCCCCCTGTCATGCGCCGCCCAGCCGCGAAGGCGCCCGCCGTCCCGATCCCGCCGAGAAAGGACACTCCCATGCCCAAGAGTCGAGGCCTTTTCATCACGTCACTTGCTTCGCTAGCCATGATCGCCGTCTTCGGCGCGTTCGCCTACGTCCAAGCCGATAGCCCCGTTGACTTCGGCCGTCGGGCCCTCGACGAGGCCCTGGCCGCGCGCGGCCTCAAGGCGGCCGTCGAGATAAAAGTTACGGGGACCGGCGAGCCGGAAAGCTACGCCATCGCCTTCGCCCCCGGCGGCGGCGCCCGGATCAGCGCCCCCGACGCCAACGGCGCCATGTACGGCGCGCTCGAGCTCGCCGAGCGGGTCCGGCGCCAGGGCGCCGAAGCCCTCCGCGGCGCCGATGTTACCGGCCATCCCTTCCTCCGCGACCGCGGCTGGAACCTCTTCCTGACCCTGCCCTGGGATTACGCCAAGAACGACACCGACTACGACCCGCGC
>JBBISK010000103.1:0-8257 GCA_037441295.1 Candidatus Aminicenantota bacterium
GTGACACCGGTGCGACAAAATGCGTTGAAATCCGCTGAAACTACCGGTCTGTAGTTGAAGAGCCTAGATCGCAGAAAACGTTGGATAGTATGGGGAAACAGGGGTCTTTCGGTGGTGGAGCTGACCAGGATCGAACTGGCGACCTCTTGAATGCCATTCAAGCGCTCTCCCAACTGAGCTACAGCCCCACCGGGAGTTGCCCTATCTTACAGGAAGAGCCCCTCTCGGTCAAGGCGCGCCAGAGTAGCACCGACCCCGCGCCCGCTTCTCCGCCCCATCCCCCGCCTCAGCGGCCCGTCAGCCACTCGAAATTGGGGTTGACGACGACCCTCAGGGGCTTCTTCGGCAGGTCGACATCCCCCTGGACCTTGACGCTGGAGTTCCCGATGATGGAGGCCTGGGCGAACCTGAACAGCCGGCCCTTCTCGAACTCGAAATAGGCCGGGACAATGCTCCGGAAGTCGTCGGGGACGCCCGACTGGACGATCGTTCCCGAGAGCCGGTAGCGACCCTTCCCCACCTCCTCGATGCGGACGGAGGATTCGATCTTCGGCAGCGCGGTGCCCTCGATCCACTGGTGGAAGAACCAGCCCATGTTCCCCGCGAAGGGCGACGGGGCGTCGCGTTCGACGACCGCCCGGAAGTCCGCGGTCGTGGGATTACGGCCGGCCCAGGCCCCGATGAAGTCCTTCATCATAGCGATGAAAAGGTGGTCGTGGTCCGGGGTCTTCGCGTCATAGAACAGGTTGCGCAGCATGTGGACGACGAACGCCCCCTTCCGATAGACGACGGCGCTGTAGGCCTGCGGCGTCTCCTTCGTCGCCAGGCGCGGCCCGAGCGAGATCGGCCCGGCCTCCCAGTTGGCGCAGACCGAGTGGCGCGGCGTCTCCAGGAGCATCTTCCTCGCCCTGTCCCAGTAGTTGTGGAACTCGCTCGCGCCCTGGGCCCGCTCGACGACCAGGCTGACGGTGAATTCCGCGAATCCCTCCTCGAGCCAGACGTCGCGGTAGGTCGCCGAGCCCACCCGGTGCCCCCACCACTGGTGCGCGAACTCGTGGGGGGTCACCTCCTCGACGAAGGACTTGGCCTCGTAGAGCCCGAGCTCGGCCCGGGTGACCCAGTCGAGGAAGGCCATGTAGGGGATATAGATGAGCGTCGGCCAGCTCTGGCCGAAGCCCCACTCGGTCTGCTGGGTCACGGCGATGTCGTTCTGCGGCAGGGGGCCGAAATAGTGCGTGGCGATCCGCGCCGTGTTGAGGCTGTCGGCCAGGGCGGCTTGGGCCATGGAGACAGTGTCGAAGTGGACGGTCGGGAGCAAGGCCTGCAGCTGCCGGACGGAGTCGGGCTGGCCCGGGTTCGTGTAGACGCGGACCTTGACCCCGGACTCCGGGTCGTCCTTCTCGATCATGCGGAAATCGCCGTAGTTGAACCCGGCAGCGCGGACCGGGCGTCCGGAGGTGTACTTGTAGACCGCGAAATCCCCGTCCGTCGAGGACTCAACGAGCTTGCCGACGGAGACGACCTGCCGCTTCTTTGGGATCCGGTAGGTCAGGTCGTAGACGGCCCAGTCTCGCATGCCGTTGAGGTCGGGGTACCAGTTCTGGCGGGCACCGACGTAATAGTTGTTCTCGCCGGCGTCGTGGAGGACGTCCTCGCCCTTGTAGTCGGCGCAGATCTCTGCCTCCTCGCCGGCGGCGAGCGGCGCGGGCAGAATGACCAGGACCGGGTCCTCGCTCTTTTCGTTCCCCTGAATGAAGCGGACATCGGCGGCCGCGCCATCGCCCCTCTTCAGCCGGACCGCGGAGAGGCGGAGCTTCGAGAAGAGGTCGAGGGCGATGATGCGGGCGCCGGCCCGGGTCGCGCGCAGGCGCACGGTCGTCCGGCCCTCGATGTCCGTGTTCTTGCGGATCGTCGTCTCGACCGAATAATGGAGGGCGGAAAAATCCGGGGCCGCGGCCGGCGTGACCGCCCAGGACGTCTCGAGGGGCCGGTCGCTGTACCAGCAGCCGCCCCTGTCGTCGTCGATGACGACTAGGGCCGTCGTCTCGTCGCCGGCGTCGGTCTCGAGCCACGTCCGGTCCAGCCCGCCCGGGGAGTAGATGGCGATCGCCGGCGGGAGCTTGTCCCCGTCGAACGAAGCCAGGAAGAGGCCGCGGGAGGCGGGCGTCTCCTCCATGAGGTCGGGCAGGAGCCGCAGCCGGAGGTCGGCGTGGAGTTCCTTCTCCGCCCGGCCCAGAATGTGATGGTAGGCGGAGACGGGCTTGTCGCCTTCGGCCGGGACCGCCTGTCCCGACGCGAGGAGCTCCTGCGCAGACCCGTCGGTGAAGAGGAAGACGGCCTCCTCGAACGAATCGGACAGGACGTGGAGGTCCTTCTGCCGGGAGCGAAGGGCGAGCAACCGGCGCTCGTTCTCCGCGGCGGGCTTGAGCTCGAAGCGGCCCCGGCCGCGGAAGACGCCCCCGACGACCCTCTTGGAAACGTCCGGGAGCGGGAAAAAGGCCCCTGAATCGAGATAAAAAGTGAACGCGTCCCGGGTGAGGACGACCGCGTTGACGGCGAAGCCGGAGCTTTTCGGCTGGGCCGAAAGAAGCTCCTCCCAGCTCCCGGAGTCGGCGGCCGCGGCAATCGGCGCCGCCAGGAGCCAAAAGGCGACGCCCGCGACAGCAAGCGCTTTCCAGATCCCCATCCCGCCCTCCACGGACCGAATATAAGGCCGGCGCTCCGCGGGTGTCAAGCCGGCGCCGGCGCGCGCCGCCGGATACCTATGGACAAGCCGTGGCTTTCTTCCCATAATAAGCGCGTTCCTTTCATCAGAGCTGGAGGTGCCCCGTGTCGTCATCCGCAAGAGCCAAGAGCTTGATTTTCGCCGCGGCCGCAGCGCTCATCCTGGCCGCGTCCCTGCCCGCGGCCGAGCCGGCGTCCGGCCCGCAGTCCCCTGCCGGCCTGCGCTGCGAGTACCTCGAAAACCCGGTCGGCATCGACGTCCGCCAGCCGCGCTTCTTCTGGGTCCTCGAGCACACCGAGCGTGGTCAAGCCCAGTCCGCCTACCAGGTCCTCGTCTCCGCCGACCCGGCGCTCGCCGCGGGCGAGGTCTGGGACAGCGGCAAGGTCGCCTCGGACAGGTCGACCCAAGTCGTCTTCGGCGGCAAGGCCCTCGAGAGCGGCAAGTCCTACTTCTGGAAGGTCAAGTATTGGGATAAGAACGGCAAGGAAAGCCCGTGGAGCGAAGCGGCGCGCTTCGAGACCGGCCTCTTCGACCGCTCCGAGTGGAAGGCGGCCTGGATCGGCGGCGAGAACCAGCTCCGCAAGGAGTTCGCTCTCGCCGGGCGGGCGCGACGGGCCCGGGCCTACGTCTGCGGCCTCGGCTACCACGAACTGCGCGTCAACGGCCGCAGAGCCGGGAACCACGTCCTCGACCCGGCCTGGACGACCTACGACAAGCGCGCCCTCTACGTGACCTACGACGTCACGAACTTCCTGCGCCAGGGACAGAACGCCGTCGCGGTCGTCCTCGGCAACGGCTGGTTCAAGTCGAGGGCCCTTCTCCTCCAGGTCGTCGTCGAGCTCGAGGACGGGACGAAGGCGCTCTGGACGAGCGACACGACATGGAAGACCGCGCCGGGCCCAATCCTCGAGGACAGCATCTACAACGGCGAAACCTACGACGCCCGGCTCGAGACGGCCGGCTGGGACCGGCCCGGGTTCGATGACAAGGGCTGGGCCCCGGCCGAGGCCGTCAAGGGCGCCGCCGGCGTCCTTTCCGCGCAGATGATGCCGGCCATCCAGGTCATCGACACCGTCGTGCCGCTCAAGATGACGAACCCGCGGCCCGGGGTCTACGTCTTCGACATGGGCCAGAACGCGAGCGGCTGGGCGCGGCTGCGGGTCAGGGGCCCGCGCGGCACCGATGTGCGCCTCCGCTTTGCCGAGATGCTCTTTGCCGACGGCTGTATCAACCAGGACAACCTCCGCTCCGCCAGGGCCGAGGACCATTACATCCTCAAGGGCGAGGGCGATGAGACATGGGAGCCGCGCTTCACCTACCACGGCTTCCGCTACGTCGAGCTCACGGGCTACCCGGGGACGCCGGGCGCGGAAACGCTCCGCGGCCGGGTCGTCCATTCGGCCGTGCGGCCGGTCGGGAGCTTCGCCGCCTCCAAGGACCTCCTCAACCGGCTCCAGCGGATCATCACCTGGGGACAGAAAACGAACCTCTACGGCATCCCGACCGACTGCGACCAGCGCGACGAGCGGATGGGCTGGATGGGCGACGCCCAGGGCACGGCCGAGGAGGCCATGATGAACTTCGACATGGCCGCCTTCTACACGAATTTCGTCCGCGACATCCGCGACGTCCAGGACGACAAGGGCCGGCTGTCGGACACGGTGCCGCACGTCTGGGGCGGCGAGAGGGCCGACCCCGCCTGGGCCACGGCCTATCCCTTGATCTGCTGGTACATGTACCAATACTACGGGGACACGAGAATCCTCCAGGAGAACTACGACGGGCTCCGCAAGTACGTCGAGTTCCTCCGGAGCCAGGCCGAGAACGGGCTGGTCAAGTTCAGCTCGTATGGCGACTGGGTGGCCGTCGAGAAGTGCCCGGGCGCGATCGTCTCCTCGTTCTATTACTATTACGACGTGAAGATCCAGGCGGAGGCGGCGCGCATCCTGGGGAAGGCGCAGGACGCGGCCCTCTACGACAAGCTCGCCGCGGACATCCGGACGGCCTTCAACCGGGAGTACTACAACCCGAAGACCGGCGACTACGCGGACGGGACGCAGACGGCCAACACCCTGCCGCTCTTTCTCGGCATCGCCACGGAAAGGGAGGGCGGGGCATGGGGCCGGCTCTTCGACGACATCGTCTACAAGCACGACTCCCACCTGACGACGGGCATCATCGGCACGAAGTACATCATGGAGCTCCTGACCCGCAACGGCGCCTCCGACCTCGCCTACGACATCGCCGTCCAGACGAGCTACCCGAGCTGGGGCTACATGATCGAGAACGGGGCCACGACGCTCTGGGAGCTGTGGCAGAGGCGCGAGGGGTCGTCCATGAACTCCCACAATCATCCGATGTTCGGAAGCGTCGGGGCCTGGCTCTACAAGGCCCTGGCGGGGATCACCATGGCGCCGGGGAGCGTCGGGTATGAGAAGCTGGTGCTCCAGCCGCAGATGGTCCGCGACCTGAAGCACGCTTCGGGGACGATCGACACCCTGCGCGGCCAGGTCGGCTGCACGTGGTCGCGGACGGACGGAAGCGTCCGCGTCGAGGCGGTCGTCCCGGTGGGGTCGGAGGCCGAGGTCGTCATCCCCAAGTTCAACCTGCGGCACGTCAGGGTGACGGAGGGCGGCCGGGCGGTCTGGGAGAATGGGGCGTTCGTGCCGGGTGTCGCGGGCGTCGGGGCCGCGGCGGACAAGGACGGCGCCGTCCGCGTCAAGATCGGCTCAGGCCGCTATGCGTTTGTCCTGGAGGGGAATTGACCGGAATGATGCGCCGGGGTCCCGGCGTTGAACGGGCGCAGGAGCGATGGGGACATGTACCGAAGGTACGTGTCCCCTCTTTAATTCGGCAATTGAGGACATGGATGTCAGCGTCCCTCGCGCCATAGGAGGTTAGCGATGGATTTCCAGAATCTGATCCAAAAAAGGTACAGCGTCCGGGCTTACAAGCCCGACCCGGTCGAGGACGAGAAGCTCGCCCGCGTCCTCGAGGCGGCGCGGCTCGCCCCGACGGCGGCCAACCGCCAGGCCTTCCGCGTCATCGTCGTGCCGACCAAGGGCCGCGAGGTGGAGCTCCGCCGTGTTTATGCCCGGGAATGGATCACCCAGGCCCCGCTCGTCCTAGCCGTCTGCGCCGTGCCCAGCGAAGCCTGGGTCCGGAAGGCGGACGGCTGGAACGCGGCCGAGGTCGACGCGACGATCGCCATGTCGCACATCGTCCTCGCCGCGGCCGAGGAGGGGTTGGGCACGTGCTGGATCGCCGCCTTCGACCCCGCCGCGGCCCGCGAGGTCCTGGGCTTACCGACCGACGTTGTCCCCTCGGCCCTCACGCCCCTCGGCTACGCGGCCGACGCCCCGCCGCCGAAGAAGCGCAAGACCGTGGCCGAGCTCGTCCGCCGCGGCAAGTGGTAAGCCCGAGGCTGGCTCACGTTACGAAAGTGAATTCGCCGCCTTGAAAAGGGCCTCGTACTTGGGATTCCGGAAAAAGATGCGGCCGTCGCGGCCGATCGTCACGGGCTCTGTCAGTCTCTTGACCGCCTGACCGACTAGCGCTCCGGCGGTCATTCCCAAGAACCCGCCGCCGATCAGCCCCGGCAACCGCCCCGCGGCCAATCCGATCAGCGCACCCAGGATGATTCCCCCGACAAAAGCGTATCCTTGGAACTTCTCATGGGACTTGCAACTGCGGCAAATGGGGACCTCGATGCTCAAGGTCTTGACCGCTGCCACGGTCGAGTAGCTGTTCACGGCCAGGAACTTCGTTTCGGCGTGACCGCAGCAGGAGCAGCACTGGGGAGGAAAAACAAACGCGTTCGGAGAGAGGCCGGGCGGCTTCCGCAGCCGGGAACGCGCCTGACGGAATGCCTCTTTGTCCTCCGGCGTCATCTTGTCCACGCACTCCGTGCAGACCTGGCTGCCGGGCACGAGGTCGAAATTGAAATAGTACTGCGAGGGAAATTCCCTGCCGCATCGGTCGCAAACCATCCGCTCCTCCTTCCTCCGGGTTGGACGCCTGAGCGCGGTTACCCGGGTGCTATCCCCCCGGCCCCTTCAATCGGTGTGATTTCCTATTGTTAAACGATGCCCATGTCGTAGCCAGGAAGAACCAGGCAAGCGAGGCAAGGGAAAGAGCCAGCTTGTAGCTCGCCTCGGGCAGGATGCCCAAGAAAAAAAGGACGGGCGCCGCGAGGCAGAGGACCAGGCTCAGGATCGAGGCCGCGCCCAGAAAGGTCTTCATGAGGGCCTCCCTTCGGCCTGGGGAGAGCCGTCGCCCCCTCCGGCCATGACCGGCTCCCGCTCGCGCCGCCCTCCGGTCGCGGCCATCAGCGCCGTATAGGCCCCCGAGGCGATGAACCAGCCCGGCAGCCACTTGAAATAGAGGTGGAGCGGCAGGAGGAAGCAGGCGGCGATCGTCCCCGGCCAGACGGCCAGGGCCGCCCAGTTGAACGCCCAGCCCCTCTTCTCCGCCCGGTACTGCTCGAGGCCGAGGAGCGGAAAGATCCAGTGCTCGGTGAAGACGATCGCGCCGATGGGCATGAGGACGAGGCCGTAGATCGCAACGTAGTCGAGGAGCTTCAGGAAGAAGACGGGGAAGCAGGCCAGGACCGTCGTCGCCGTCCCGGCCAGCAGCGTGATCTTCCAGCGGGCCCAGTTCGGCGTCACGGTCTGGAGGGCGAGCCCGGCCCGGTAGAGCGTCGGGTTGGCCGTCGTCCAGCCGGCCAGGAGCACGGCGCCGATGCCGGCCGCCCCGGCCGCCTCGAAGGCCATCAGGCCCGGGTCCATCTGCCGCCCGACGGCCGCGACCATGACCCCCGAGCAGAGCCAGGCCAGCATGTGGCCGGGGTAGACGCCGAAGGCGGTGAAAAGCCCGTAAGTCCAGCGCCGGGCATAGCGGAAGATGGCCATGTCGGAGAGCCCGACGTGCATGGCCAGGTTGCAGAACCAAGCGAATGACAGGATGTGCCAGAAGCCGAATTTCTCCTGCCCCGCGGCCGGGACACCGTTCCAGATCTTCGTCGTCGCCACCTGCCAGAAGTTCGCGAGGTTCCGCTCGACCCCCAGCCTAGGCAACACGGCCACGGCGCCGGCGATGAAGATGGCGAAGATCCAGGGCGAGCAGACCTGGGCGAAACGGCTCAGCTTCTCGAAGCCGAGGATGGCCATGGTCGTGAAGGCCGCGCCGAGGAGGAGGACGAGGACGACCCAACCGACGCTCGTCGGCAGGACGGCGTCGAGCTTGGGGACCCTGATGCCGAAGAGGAGGCCGACGGCCGTGGCCGAGACCGAGATCATGGCCCCGGCCAGGACGCAGTAGAGGAAGGCGTTGGCGATATTGTAGAGGAACGTCACCCCCGGCCCGGCGATCTTGCGCAGGTACCAATAGAGGGTCAGCCGCGTCCGGACGGCGATCGGCGCGCAGACGAACGTCCACGACAGGACGGCCAGCAGGTTGCCGAGGAAGAGGCCAAGGAGGAGGTCGCGAGCCGTGACGCCGTGGAGGACGAAGAAGGCGCCGATGACGAACTCG
>JBBISK010000104.1:0-8256 GCA_037441295.1 Candidatus Aminicenantota bacterium
AAAACAAATGGACTGGATGCGAAAACCGTCAAGCGAGACGTTAAGGCTGAGCCGGTCCGCGCCCTCAAAGAGCGGTCCCGATTGACCCCATGCGCTTCCGTGAAGCTCCAGAACCGGTCCCGCCAGGGCAAGGACGATCAGAGCCAACCACAGTTTCCTAACGCACATTCGTCACCTCCTGAGACTCCCTCCTAAATACGACCGAACCGAGGAGGTTATTCCAGGACAGAAGACCAAAACGGACTCTTTGGCCACCCCTCTAAGCGCGGCCCACGACCTTGCTTTTTAGGGGTGATTTCGCTATCCTTGACGGGTCGAAGGAGGGCCCCATGGAACGTCCCATCGGCGATATCGAGCTGGCCGGGATCCCGCTCTGGAAGAAGGGCAAGGTCCGCAACGTCTATGAGGTCGACGACAAGCTCCTGATCGTGGCCACGGACCGCATCTCCGCCTTCGACTGGGTCCTTCCCTCGCTCATCCCGTTCAAGGGCAAGGTCCTGACGCAGCTCTCGAAGTTCTGGTTCGATTTCGTCGCCCTGTCCTGTCCGAACCACCTCCTCTCGACAGACGTCACCCAGTTCCCCGCGGCGGTCCAGCCGTTCCGGGACGTCCTCGACAAGCGCTCCATGCTCGTCCGCCGGACGAACGTCGTGCCGGTCGAGTGCGTCGTTCGGGGCTACCTCTCGGGCTCGGGCTGGAAGGAATACCGGGCCACGGGCAAGATCAGCGGCGTCAAGATCCCCAAGGGCCTGCGCGAGTCCGACCGGCTCGAGAAGCCGATCTTCACCCCCTCGACCAAGGCCGAGCAGGGCCACGACGAGAACATCACCTTCAAGGACGTCGAGAAGCGGGTCGGCGCCGAGCTGGCGAAGAAGATCCGCAAGGTCAGCCTCGAGCTCTACCAGAAGGCCGCCCTCTACGCCGTCTCCAAGGGGATCATCATCGCCGACACGAAGTTCGAGTTCGGCCTGGCCGGCGACGAGCTCGTCCTCGTCGACGAGATCTTCACGCCTGATTCGTCCCGCTTCTGGCCCCTGGTCTCCTATGAAGCGGGCAAGAGCCAGCCGAGCCTGGACAAGCAGTTCGTCCGGGATTACCTCGAGACGACCGGCTGGGACAAGAGCTCCCCGCCGCCGCTGCTGCCCGAGGCGATTGTGGCCAAGACCTCCGAGAAGTACCTGGAGATCTACCGGCTCCTCACCGGCCACGACGACCTCGCATGAACGGACGGGTCGACCTCCACGTCCACTCCAATTGGAGCTGCGACGGCGATTTCTCGCCGGCCGAGCTGGTCGGTTTCGCCCGGGAGAAGGGGCTGCGGGCGATGTCCATCGCCGACCACGACACCGTCGCCGCCTATCCCGAAGCCCTGGAGCTCGGGCGGGCGGCCGGGGTCGAGGTCATCCCGGGAATCGAACTGACGACGCTCTACGACGGCCGGGAGTTCCACCTCCTCCTCCCCTTCGTCGACTGGGAATGCCCCGCCGTCGCGGCTCTGGTTGCGCGCCAGGAGCGAAGCCGGACCGGGGAAGCCATGGAGCGGGTCGACAAGCTCCGCCGCCTCGGCTTGGCCATCACGTGGGAGGAAGTGCGCGAAAAAACCAACGGCACGCCGCCGCTCGGGGTTAGAATCGCCCAGATCCTCCTCGACAAGCCCGAGAACGCGCGGAACCCGGTCCTGGAGTTCTTCTACCGGGAGGAGAACCGGGGGGCGGGGCCATACCTCTTCTATCGGGAGTTCTTCACCGAGGGCAAGCTCGCCCACGTCCCCAAGCGGTTCGTCGGTCTCCTTGAGGCCCTGGCCGACGCGCCGGCCACGGGGGGTGTCCCCGTCCTGTCCCATCCCGGCGCTTACTTCCAGCGGACAACGCGGGACGACGCGCGCACCCTCCGGGCGAACGGCCTGGCCGGGCTCGAGGTCTACACGTCCTATCACACGCCCGAGCAGGTCGGGCTCTACCGGGCCATGGCCGAGGACCTCGACCTCGTCGCCACGGCCGGCTCGGACTTCCACGGCCGGATCAAGCCGCACGTCCACTTCGGAGCCTTGGCCGAAGGGGATTACGGCATGGTCGAGCGGCTGAGGCGGCGCAAGGGGGGGACGGCATGAACTGGGTCGACTTCATCTTCATCATCATCCTGGTCGGGGCGGCGGTGGCGGGCATCGTCAAGGGCTTCGTCCGGCAGGTCATCGGCCTGGCCGCGGTCATCCTCGGCTTCATCCTGGCCGCCCTGTACTACGAGGGCATGGCCGAGGTCTTCGCGAAGTTCATCCGTGACAGGCTCGTCAGCAATTTCCTGGGCTTCTTGGCGATCTTTTTTGCCGTCCTGGCCGCGGGGGCCCTGCTCGGTTTCATCGTCTCGAAGGCCATGAAGGGGCCGCTGGCCCTGGCCAACCGAGCCCTGGGCGGGCTGTTCGGCTTGGTCAAGGCCGTCCTCATCTGCGGCGTCATCGCCCTCGCCCTGGCCGCCTTCCACGTCGCTCCCACGGCGCTCGGCGAGTCGCGCCTGGCGCCGTTCTGCGTCGGCGTGACGAAGGCCGCGGTCAACCTCGTCCCCCAGGACCTCAAGGACAAGTTCATCCGGTCGTACCAGGAGATCCGCAAGAGCGGAGGGAAAGGCGGAGGGAAAGATGGAGAAAAAATATAGCGAGCTCAATATCCACCAGAAGCTGGAGGCCGTGACCAGGGAGATGGTCGAGAAGGAGCTCCGCCTCAAGGACGTCCTCCGCGAGTTCGAGAAGATCTTCTTCGAGCAGACGGCCAAGAAGTACGAGGGTAACAAGACCAAGATGGCCGAGGCCCTCGGCATCCACAGGAACACACTGCAGAACCGGGCCAAGGCCCTCAAGATCAAAAAGAAGATTTAGCAGTCGACAGCCGAGACTGCCAGCTTTTGCGCTTCCGCCTCTTGACAAATTTCCCCGCTTTTGTATACTATTAGCACTCAGTTTTTTTGATTGCTAAAATCACAACAAAGGAGGTTTTCATGAAGGTTCATCCACTGTACGACAGAGTGCTCCTCAAGAGACTCGAGGAGCATGAAGTCAAGAGGGGCGGGATCATCATCCCGGACACGGCCAAGGAAAAGCCCCAGGAGGCCGAGATCATGGAAGTCGGCAAGGGCAAGGTCAACGACGACGGCAAGACCATTCCCCTCGTCGTCAAGAAGGGTGACAGGGTCCTCATCGGCAAGTACAGCGGCACGGAAGTGACGGTCGACGGCGAGGAACTGGTCATCGTCCGCGAGGAAGAGATCCTGGCGGTCATCGAGAAGTAAGGAGACATCATGGCAAAGCAGATCGTATCCGGAGACGAAGCGCGGCAGGGCCTGCTCAAGGGCGTCAACATCCTGAGCAACGTCGTCAAGGCGACCCTCGGCCCCCGCGGCAAGAACATCGTCCTCGATAAGAAGTTCGGCTCCCCCACGAGCACCAAGGACGGCGTCACCGTGGCCAAGGAAGTCGAGCTCAAGGACCCCTGGGAGAACATGGGCGCCCAGCTGGTCAAAGAAGTCGCTTCGAAGACGTCCGACGTCGCGGGCGACGGCACGACCACGGCGACCGTCCTGGCCCAGGCCATCTACGGCGAGGGCCTGCGGCACGTTACGGCCGGTTCGAACCCGACCCTCATCAAGAAGGGCATCGACCGGGCCGTCGAAGAGGTCGTCGGCGAGCTCAAGAAGATGAGCCGCGACGTCAGCGGCGAGATGATCGCCCAGGTCGGCGCCATCTCCGCCAACAACGACCCGAGCATCGGCAAGATCATCGCCGAGGCCATGGACAAGGTCGGCAAGGACGGCGTCATCACCGTCGAGGAGGCCAAGGGCCTGGAGACGACCATGGAGATCGTCGAGGGCATGCAATTCGACCGCGGCTACCTCTCCCCCTATTTCGTGACCGACCCCGAGCGGATGGAGTGCGTCCTCGAGAACGTCCTCATCCTGCTCCACGAGAAGAAGATCAGCAACCTGCGGGAGCTCCTGCCCCTGCTCGAGAACGTCGCCCGGTCCGGCCGGCCCCTGGTCGTCGTGGCCGAGGAGGTCGAGGGCGAGGCCCTGGCGACTCTCGTCGTCAATAAGCTCAAGGGCACGTTCATGTGCGCCGCCGTCAAGGCCCCCGGCTTCGGCGACCGGCGCAAGGCCATGCTCGAGGACATCGCCATCCTGACCGGCGGCAAGGTCATCACCGAGGACATCGGCGTCAAGCTCGAGAACGTCGGCATCGACTGGCTCGGCCAGGCCAAGAAGGTCGTCATCGACAAGGACAACACGACGATCGTCGAAGGCCTCGGCAAGCCGAGCGACGTCCAGGCACGGATCAAGCAGATCCGGGTCCAGATCGAGGAGACGACCTCCGACTACGACCGCGAGAAGCTCCAGGAGCGGCTGGCCAAGATGGTCGGCGGCGTCGCCCTGATCAAGGTCGGCGCGGCCACCGAGACCGAGCTCAAGGAGAAGAAGGCCCGGGTCGAGGACGCCATGCACGCGACCAAGGCGGCCGTCGAGGAGGGCATCGTGCCCGGCGGCGGCGTGGCCCTGCTCCGCGCGCAGAAGGCGCTCGACAAGATCGAGCTCGAGGGCGACATGCAGATCGGCGTCAAGATCGTCCGGCGCTCCATCGAGGAGCCGCTGCGCCAGATCGCGGCCAACGCGGGCTTTGAAGGCTCCGTGGTCGTGGAGAAGGTCAAGGAGGCCAAGGCGGACGTCGGCTTCAACGCGCTGGCCGAGAAGTACGAGGACATGATCAAGGCGGGCATCCTCGACCCGACGAAGGTCGTCCGGATCGCCCTGCAGAATGCCGCCTCGATCGCCGGCCTGTTGCTGACGACCGAGGGCATGATCGCCGAGCTGCCGGAGGAGGAGAAGCACTCGAAATATCCCAGCCCTCCGGGCGGCGACATGTACTAAGCGCTCTTGAAGCGCCCACGCACGGCCCCGGGCGGTCCCCCGCCCGGGGCTTTTTTTATGGGGTCAAGTCTACAGATTACAGATTTTCAGTTCGAAACCCGCAGAAACCGAACGTTATTCCGAGAAATCTGTAATCTGTAGACTCGACCCCGTCTTCTTGCTTTTCAAAAAAGTGGCAGAATGAAGATTTGACCCCATCTTCTATGCTATAGTCGGCGCGGGCAATGCTGAAGGTCTTCGACCGCTACGTCCTCAAGGAAATCGTCCCGCCCTTCCTCGTCGGGCTCCTCGTCACGACCTTCGTCCTGCTCATGAACCAGGTCCTCATCCTGGCCGAGCTCCTCATCGACAAGGGCGTCCCGGCAGGCCTGGCGGCGCGGCTGTTCGTCCTCCTCGTCCCCTCCCTTCTCGCCTTCGCCGTGCCGATGGCCGTCCTGGCCGGCATCCTCGGGGGCCTGGCCCGTCTCTCCGCCGACTCCGAGGTCGTCGCCTTCGGGACGGTCGGCGTCGGCCCGCGGCGGTTCGTCCGGCCGCTTTTCGTCTTCGGCGTCGCCGGCTGGCTCTTGTCTTCGGCGCTAGCGCTCGTCCTGGCCCCCCGGGCCAACTTCCGCTGGGTCCAGGCCATGACGGGCTCGGTCCTGGCCAAGGCCGGACTCCGGGTCAACCCCATGGAATTCAACGAAACCATCCCGGGGGTCGTCCTCTATGTCCAGAACGTCGACCGGGCGCGGGGCTGGGAGAATGTCTTCGCCTTCCTCAACAAGGACCCTCGCACGCCGCGCGTCGTCATGGCCCGGACGGGGCGGCTCGAGCTCTACCCCGAGCAGAAGCGGGCGACCCTGGAGCTCCGCGACGGCGTCATCCACTCGGGCGCCCCGGCCGACCCCGCCGCGTACAGCGTCACCGCCTTTGACCGCTTCGAGGAGGAGATCGACGTCGAGAACCTCTTCCCGCCTGTGACGAGCGAGAAGCGCGTCCGGGAGAAGGACATCGCCGAGCTCATCCGCGACGTCCGCGTCATCCGGGGCGAGCTCGCCGGCCTCGAAGGGAAGCGGCGCCGGGAACCGGGCTCTCAGCCCGCCGTCCTCCTCGCCGGGCAGAAGCTGCGGGAATACCGGGCCCACCTCGTCGAGATCCACAAGAAGTTCGCCCTGCCCTTCGCCTGCTTCGTTTTCGTCCTGCTGGGGCTGCCGCTCGGGCTCGTCGCCGGCCGCAGCGGCCGGACCGGAGGCCTGTCCTTGAGCCTGGGCGTCATCCTCCTCTACTACGTCCTCATCACGACGGGCGAGAAGCTGGCCATGGACGGGAAGCTCGCCCCGTGGCTGGCCATGTGGGGGCCCAACCTCCTCCTGGCCGTCGCGGCCCTCGCCCTCGTCTTCCGGTCCGAGAGCGCATCCGCGGCCCTGTCCCGGCTCGCCGCCGGCCTCCGCCGGCTCGAACGCCGCGCCGCCCCGCCGCGGCCGAGCCGCCGGGCCCTCCGCCCGCCGCGCCTGCCGCTGCGCTTTCCCAACATCCTCGACCGCTACCTCTCCCGCAGGTACCTGGCCGTCCTCTCCCTCTCGCTGGCCTGGCTCCTGGCGGCGGCGGCGCTGGTCGCCTTCTTCGACCGGCTCGACATCCTCCACCGGCACGGCAAGCCCCTCGGCCTCCTCGTCCGCCACGTCTGGTTCCGCATTCCGGAGTTCCTCGCCGCCGTCCTCCCCGTCGCCGCCCTGGCCACGGCCCTGCTCGTCGTCGGCGTCCTCGTCCGGACGAACGAGGCCACGGCCCTCAAGGCCTCAGGCATCAGCCTCTATCGCACCGTCCTGCCCGTCCTCGTCCTGGCCGCGGCCGTCAGCGGCGCCGCCTTCCTCGTCCAGGAGCGCCTGGCGCCGGCGGCCGGCCTCCGGGCCGAGGAGGCCTGGAACAGGATCATCGACCGGCCGGGGCGCAAGTACAGCACCCTCAACCGGCACTGGATCGTCGGCCGCCGGGGGGATCGGATCTACCACTACGAGTTCTCGGACCCCGCCTCCTCGGCTTTCAGCCGGCTGTCGGTCTTCGACCTCGACACGGCGGCCTGGTCCCTGGCGGCGCGGTCCTACGCCGAAACGGGCGTCCTCGTCCCCGGCGGAGTCGAGCTCCGGCGCGGCTGGTCCCGGGATTTCCGGCGCGGCGCGGCCGTGCCCTTCGCCGTCAGGGACGCGTGGGTCCTGGCCGCCGACGAGGGCCGGGGCTGGTTCGTCAGGGAAGGAAAAGAGCCGGAGCAGATGACCTACGGCGAGCTCCGGCGGTACGCCTCGGAGGTGCGGGCCATGGGCTTCGAAGCGACGCGCTACCGGGTCGACCTGGCGGCCAAGGCCGCCTTTCCGCTGGCCGCCCTGGTCATGACCCTCCTGGCCGTCCCCCTTGGCTTCACCATGGGCCGCAAGGGAACTCTCGTCGGGGTCGGCCTGAGCGTCGCCCTGGCCTTTGGATACTGGGGGACGTTCGCGATCTTCCGGAGCCTGGGCTACACGGGGGTGCTGCCGCCGTTCCTGGCGGCATGGGCGGCCGACCTGATGTTCGGGCTGGCGGGGGTCCTGCTCCTCTTCCGGCTCAGGACCTGACCCCGGGTCACATCTTGTACTTGCCGAAGTCGTCGGGGCCGAGGCCTTCGAGCCACTTCCTGAGCTTCTCGGAGGCGTCCATGTTGTCCTCGAACTTCAGACTATGGGCCTTGCGGACGACGTCGTCCTCGACGAAGATCGGCGAGCTCACGCGCAGGGCCAGGGCGATGGCGTCCGAGGGCCGCGAGTCGATGATCAGGACGCGGTCGTCCTGCCGGCAGTGGATGAGCGCGTAGAAAGTGTTGTTCCGGACGTCGTTGACGACGATCTTCTCGATGGCGATGCCGAGCTTCTCCAGGAAGTTCTTGATGAGGTCGTGCGTCATTGGGCGGGGCGTCGGCACGTTCTCGATGGTCAGGGCGATGGCGTTGGCCTCGAAGACCCCGATCCAGATGGGCAGGATCTTCTCGTTCTGCGGGTCTTCCAGGACCACGATGGGCATCTTCGAGATGGGGTCCACGACGAGACCCTTGACCTTCATCTCGATTTCCATGCCTGCTCTTTTCCCTTCTAATATAGGGGGGTGGGAGGGGGTTGTCAAGGAAGGGGCAACGATCCTCCCGCCGCAATGACGGAGGTCGTTCGAGAAACCCCTCGGCCCCGGTCAGAATAAGGTCAGTTGGGCGGCGGCCTGCTCTTCGGCCGGGCCGTCGTCGAAGAGGCTGATGAGCCCGTACTCGCCGTCGTGGCCGGGCACGATGCGGACCCGGCCCTGGCGCATCCGGTCGATGCCGTGGGCGATGCGGTCCGGAGCGATGCG
>JBBISK010000105.1:0-8235 GCA_037441295.1 Candidatus Aminicenantota bacterium
CCGCCTTTCTGCCGATCCTGAAAAAGGCCCTCGTGATGCGATCAGATTGGCTGATTCCGTTTGGGCTGCCCAGCCCGACCTTCTCGTCCCTGGACTATTTCCCTCTGATCCCTTGGTTCGGTGTTTTTCTGATCGGGGCGGCTCTGGGTCGGTCCCTGTATTCGAAGAAGAAGAGCCTATTGCCCTGGCGGATGCCGGCGAATTTCGTCAACTTCGCCGGCCGCCACTCGCTCCTCATCTACATCGTCCACCAGCCGGTCATCATGGGTGTTCTCTATCTTCTCGGCCGCGCGAAGTAGGCGGTCAGCCGGCGTACTTGTTGACGATCGGCATCTTCCAGCCGATGCCGAAGGCCTTCCGGGTGATCTTGATGCAGGGCGCCGCCTGCCAGCGCTTGTACTCCGCCCGGCGGATCCTCCGGAGCGTGTCATCGACGGCGTCCGGCGGGAAGCCCATGGCCACGAGCTCGGCGGCGCCGTGGCGGTTCTCGACGATCTCATCGACGAGCGGGCCGATGACGTCGAAATCGAAGGGGTCGACCTGGCCCTTCTTGAGCTCCGGCGAGGGTTTCTTCCGCAGGACCGCCCGCGGGATGACGTCTCGGCCGGCCTTGCGGTTAACGTGCCGGGCCAGCCGGTAGACGTCGAGCTTGCCGACGTCGCCGAGGACGCCCAGCCCCCCGGACATGTCGCCGTAGAGCGTGCAGTAGCCGAGGGCGAGCTCGGTCTTGTTGCCGGTGTTGAGGACGAGGAGGCCGAGGTCCCGCAGCCGGTTCGAGAAGTCCATGAGGCAGTTCCCGCGGACGCGGGGCTGGATGTTCTCGTCCGCGACGGGGTCGTCCCGGTCGGCCCGGGCGCCGAAGCGCTCGCGGACTTTGACCAGCGGGGCGGCAAGGACGCGGCGGTAGGCGTCGACGATCGTCTGGACAGGGAAGCGGACGAACGCCAGGCCCAGGTTCCTCGCCAGCCGCTCGGCGTCCGTCCGGCTGCCGGGGCTCGAGTATTTCGACGGCATGGAGACGCCGACGACGTTCTCCGGCCCGAGGGCCGCCGCGGCGATCGAGGCCGCGAGAGACGAGTCGATACCGCCGGAGAGCCCGAGGACGGCGCGGCGGAAGCCCGTTTTTCGGAAATAGTCCCGGACCCCGAGGACGAGGGCCTCGAACATCTCCTCGTCCCGGTCGTAGGGAGGCGGCGCGATCCGCTTCCCCCTCCAGGTGTCCGGGTCGAGGTCGACGAACGCCAGGTCCTCGGCGAATGGCAGGGCCGCGGCGACGAGCGCGCCCCGGGCGTCGACGGCCAGGCTCTGGCCGTCAAAGACGAGCTCGTCCTGGCCGCCGGCGAGGTTGACGTAGACGACCGGGAGGCGACTCCGGCGGGCCTTCGACCGGAGAAGGGCCAGGCGCTCGAACCTCTTGCCGACGTAGAACGGGGATGACGAGATGTTGACGACGACCTCGGCGCCCCGGGCCGCGAGGAGGTCGGTGACCTTGATATCGTAGCGCTCGTCCCAGAGGTCCTCGCAGATCTCGATGCCGACCCGGACCCTCCGGCCGCAGAGGCGGAGCGGGACCGGCCGGATGTCGCGACGCTTTCCCGGCTCGAAGTAGCGGTCCTCGTCGAAGACGTCGTAGGTGGGGAGGAGGGTCTTGTGGACGACGGCCACGAGCCGCCGCCCCTCGAAGACGGCGGCGGCGTTGAACAGGCGGCCGGAGCGGTCGGCGTCCACGAAGCCGACGACGCCGGCCACGGCCGGGTTCCCGGCGATGATCCGGGCCAGGGCCTGCCTATTCTTCGTGACGAACGACCTCTCGGCGAGGAGGTCCTGCGGCGGGTAGCCGGTCACGGCGAGCTCGGGGAAGGCGACGAGGTCGGCCCCGCGCCGCGCCGCCTCGTCGATCGTCTCCCGGATCTTCCGGGCGTTCCCGTCGAGGTCGCCCACCGTCGGGTCGATCTGCGCCATGGCCACTCTCATGGTCCGCTCTCCTCTTGTCGTCCGTGCCCCGTCCCAGAGCTATTGTCGCCGGGACCGGGACGGCAATCAAGGCCCGGACGCGGGGGCGGCCCGCGACGTGCCGGGCGCGGCTTCGCGGCGGCCGCCCGCCGGCCCCTCCCTCCGGGGGAGGGAATGTCGTATAATAAAAGCAGATCCCTCAGAAAGGAGTTCCAAACCATGACCGGTTATTTCGGGCCCATCGAGGAGCAGACCCTCAAGAACACCTTCTTCCGGCAGGTTCTCTTCACCGGCGCGCACTGCCAGCTCGTCGTGATGTCCCTCCAGCCGGGAGAAGAGATCGGCAACGAGGTCCATCCCGCGGTCGACCAGTTCTTCCGCATCGAGCAGGGCGAGGCCAAGTTCGTCCTGAACGGCTCGGAGGAGCACGTCGTCCGCAAGAACGAGGCGGCCGTCGTGCCCGCCGGGACGTTCCACAACGTCATCAACACCTCCAAGACGACCCGGCTGAAGCTCTACACCGTCTACTCCCCCCCGAACCACCCGGCCGGCACGGTCCACAAGACCAAGGCGGAGGCCGAGGCGGCGGAGAAGCACGAGCATTGACCGGCGCCCCCGGGCCGTCCGTGGCCCGAGGTTGGCCGCGTCGCGGAAAGAATAGTGAAGTTATATAACATATAGGAATTAACGAAAGGTGCCGGCCGAACGGAGGAACGCCATGAGCCGAACCGCCCGCATCCTCGCCGCCCTCGCCCTGGCCGCCGTCGGGGCCGCCGCCGCGGCTTCAGCCCAACCGGCGCGAACCTGCTGCAACTCGCCTGGACTGACCCCGAGCGGCCCGAAGGCGGGGGACCCTGAATTCAAAGACTTGCCGAGAGCGGGGGAGAAGTGCCGGATCGGCGAAGTCAACTACTTCGTCTATGAGTTCGACAAGAGCCTCAAGACGGGGACGGTCATCCTCAAGGTCCGAATCTTTAATAGGGATGGAGAGCCAGTTTCCGACCTCGGTCTTACCGGGCGGTCCGACATGCCGTCCATGCGTGGTTCCCACGATTCAGGCGATGTCTCCTTCAAACTCAGCCAACAGGGCGACTACCTCCTCCCGATCAACATCACCATGCCCGGCGACTGGGAGGTCCTGCTGACGTTCTCCCGCAATAAGATCGTCATCTTCCGCGGCCGGATCATTTTCGGCGTTTAGTCCCCGGTCTCCGCTTCGGTGCGGCCCGCGCCGCCCTTTTCCCGTTTGAGGAGCGTCCTTGTTCCCGAAGTCAGGCGGAGCTCTTGACATTCTACATTGTGTAGAATACAATAGACGCGTGGCTGTATTAAACCTATCGAATAAGGGGAGAATCGCTCCTCTCTCCGGGGAGCTCGAGCTCCGAGTCATGGAGACGCTTTGGGCCAAAGGGTCGATGGTCGGCCGCGACGTCTATCGCGAAATCCAAAAGCACAGGGATATCGCCTACACGACTTCGCTGACCGTCCTGGACCGGCTCTCGAAAAAGGGCTTCGTTAAGAAAGACAGGACCTCCGGGAAGATCACTTTTTCTCCCCTCGTCTCGAGGGACGATTACCTCGGCCAGGTGACGGGAAGCCTGGTCCGCAAGGCCTTCGAAACATCGCCGGACCTGGCCGTCTCGGCCTTCTCCGGCTTCTTTTCCAGGATGCCGGAGCAAGTCCTCGATAAACTTGAAAAGCTCATCCAAGAAAAGCGCAATGGGCACTCCAAATAGGTCAAGAGCTGCAACCGGCCTTTTCCTGGCCGTCCTCTCCCTGCCCGTCCTTCTCATCCTCTTCCGGCTGGTTGGGCATCCGGGAGAGGCCGGCGTTCTCCTCTCTCTGCCGAGTCCGGCCACGCTCGCCTGCAACATGCGCTGCTTGGGACTCGCGCCGACGCTTCGAATCCTAGGAGAAGCGGGCCAGGCGATTCTCCTGGCCTTCATTTGTCTTTCCTTCATTTATGCCCTCTTCCGAACGGCTCACCGGATCCTCCGCACCCGGGCTTTCATCGGCCGCGCTGAAAGGGCGGCCGTTCCCCTTAAGTCCGTGGCCGCCTTTTCTTTATCGGAACACGTGACGGTCTTCGACGACTGGGCGCCTCTGGCCTTCACGGGCGGATTCTTGAAGCCGCGGATATTCGTTTCCACCAGGCTGCTGAGGGTTTTGAGCGCCGCCGAACTCCGGGCGGTCATCCTCCACGAGCTTCATCATCGGAAAGCCAGGGATCCTTTAAAGGGTTTGGCCGTTGCCTTCCTCTCGGACTTTTTGTTCTTCCTCCCCATCAGCCGGTTCCTGAAGGCGACGTACGCCCTGTCGGCCGAACTCGCGGCGGACGCCCATTCCGTCGAACGGCAGGCGAACCCCATGGACTTGGCCGCTTCGCTTCTGAAAGTCGAGCGATTGAGAGGCCCGGCGGCCTCCTGGTTTTTCGATCCGTCCTCCGAACGTCTCCAATACCTGCTGGGCGCGGGATCAACGGTCCGGCGGCCGTTCGTGAGAATCTTGCTCACCGCCGGGGCACTGGCCATCTTTGCGCTGATCGCGTTGACACCCTTCGATAAGAGCGTATCGGCCGCCTTCATGAATCACAGCAAGACATGCGTCATGCGGTCGGTTCTCCAATAGGGGTTGGCGACTGGAGGAGACGATGAAAAGAACGGCTCTCTTATGGTCTCTCGTGCTGTTCCCTGCCCTTTCGTTCGCCCAGACAGAGCCCTTGCGCCTCGAGGACCTCCTCAAACAGGCCCTCGAGCGAAACCCGAAGATCAAGTCCGCGGACCTCGAGGCCAGAGCCTTCTCTTTCCGTATTCCCCAGGAGAAGAGCCTGCCCGACCCGACGATCAACTTCAGCCTCAAGAACATGGGGTTTCCGGAATTCACGGTCGGCCAGGAGGTCATGAGCGGCGTCGGGTTCTCGTTCAGCCAGGCCGTTCCCTTTCCGGGCAAGCTCCGGCTCAAGGGCGAGATCGCCGAAAAGGCCTCGGCTCGCAAGGCGGAATTTCGGAACGCCGTCGTCCTCGGTGTCCTTAAGGACGTCAAAACGGCCTACTTCGAGCTCTTCGCCATGAAGAAGTCGATCGGCATCCTGCGGGAGCAGAAGGCCGAATTGGAAAAAGCCGCGGAATTGACCGAGACCAAGTACGCCGTCGGCAACGGCGTCCAGTCGGACGTCCTGAAGGCCAAGGTCGAGATCTCGCGGATGGACGAAATGCTCACGCCGATGGCCGAGATGATCAAGTCGCTCGAGGCCCGGCTCAACCTGCTCTTGGACTATCCGCCGGACAGGCCCCTCGGCGAGCCGCAGGACCTTGCCGTTCGAGAGCTCCCGGCGTCCCTTGACGACATCAGGACCGCCGCGGAGGCCCATTCTCCGATGATCAAGGAGGCCTCACTGATGGTCGAGGAGGGCGGCAAGATGGTCGACCTGGCCCGAAAGGAGCTTTCGCCCAATTTCATGGTCGGGGGCGGCTGGGAGTACAAGGGGCGCCTTCCCAGTATGTATGAGGTCATGATCGGGTTCGAGATCCCGCTCTATCGCAAGACGAAGCAGTCCAAAATGCTCGAAGAGTCCCTGGCCCTGCTCGGCAGCTCCAAGAGCGGCCTGGACTCGGCGCGGAACGACTTAACGTCCATGGTCACTGAGGATTTTCTCAAGGCCCGGGCCGCCGAAAGCTTAGTCAAGCTCTATCGGGAGAAGATCATCCCTCAAGCGGCGCTGACCGTGGAATCGTCGCTCGCAGGCTATCGCGTCAACAAGATCGATTACCTGTCCCTCCTCGCGGACATCAATACCCACTTCTCCTACCAGGTCGCTTACTATAAGGAGCTCGTCGAATTGTGGAGCGCCATTGCCCGGCTGGAGGAAGCCACGGGGAAAGAGATCGTGAATTGGGGGAACCAATGACAAAGGTCGCCAGGATCGCCGTCCTGCTGTTGGCCGCGGCGGCCATCATCGTCTACGCCGCGTGCAGGGAGAAGGGCGCGACGCCGTCCGCAGCCGGGCCGGGTGGGGCAAAATCCGGGCAAGTGGAAAAGGCGAAGCCTGAGGCCAAGAAAACGATCTATCACTGCCCCATGCACCCGACCTATACCTCCGACAAGCCGGGGGACTGTCCGATCTGCGGGATGAAGCTCGTGCCCGTGGAAACCGAGGAGAAGCCGTCCGCAGCCCCGTCCGCGCCCGCCCCGAAAAAGAAGATCATGTATCGCTCAACGATGATGCCCAATGAGGTCTCCGACAAACCGGGCAAAGACTCGATGGGCATGGACATGGTGCCCTTCGAAGTCGAGGAGAGCGGGACGTTGGCCGAGGTCGGAGGCCGGATCCGTGTCAAGATCAGCGCCGAGCGCCAGCAGCTCATCGGCGTAAAGACGGCCCCCGTGACATCCCAGGACATCCACAAACTCATCAAGGCCGTCGGCCTCGTGGATTATGCCGAGCCCAACCTCTCGATCGTCAACCTCAAGTTCGAAGGCTGGGTGGAGAAGCTGTACGTGAGTTCCACGGGCCGGTCCGTCCGCAAGGGGGAGCCGCTCCTGGATATTTACAGCCCCGACTTGGTCGCTGCGGAGCAGGAATACCTCATCGCTCTCAAGGCCGGCGCGACCTTGGGCGAGGGTTCCTCCATCCTCAAGTCGGCGCGGGAAAAGTTGAAGTTGTGGGATGTCACGGACGCGCAAGTCAACGAGCTCGGCCGCATGGGGGAGCTCAAGCGCATCCTGACGGTCTATTCGCCCGGGTCCGGAATCGTTATCGAGAAGAACGTCGTCCAGGGACAAAAGGTCATGTCGGGGGAGAACCTGTTCAAGATCGCCGACCTCACCACGGTTTGGATCCTGGGCGAGGTCTATGAATACGAGCTGCCGTTCATCAAGACCGGCCTGGAGGCCAAGGTATCGCTGTCCTACTATCCCGGGGAGACATTCGACGGACGGATCGCCTACGTTTATCCCTACCTGAAGCCGGATACGCGGACGAACCAGATCCGAATCGAGGCTTCCAACCCCGGGTTCAAGCTCAAGCCCCAGATGTTCGCCAATCTCGAGATCCACGTGGATTACGGGACACGCCTGACCGTGCCCGCGGACGCCGTCCTCGACGCCGGCGATTCAAAGATTGTCTTCGTGGCCTCGGGGGACGGCACCTTTGAGCCTCGGGAGGTGAAGCTCGGCGTCCGGGGGGAGGATCTCTACGAGGTCTTGGGCGGGGTTCGAGAGGGCGAGAACGTCGTGACCTCGGCCAACTTCCTCGTCGATTCGGAGTCGAGCCTCAAGGCCGCCCTCAGCCGGATGACCAAAGCCGCCGCCGGAGCGCCCAAACATGATTGAGAAGATCATCGAGTTCTCGGCGAAGAACAAGTACGTCGTCATCATCTTCGCGGCCGCGGCCATCGTCGGGGCGGTCTACGCCATCCGGAATATCCCGCTCGACGCGATCCCCGACCTGTCGGACACCCAGGTCATCATCTACTCGCGCTGGGACCGGAGCCCGGACATCATCGAGGATCAAGTCACTTATCCCATCGTGACGGCCATGCTTGGGGCGCCCAAAGTCAAGGCCATCCGCGGTTTCTCCGACTTCGGCTTTTCCTACGTTTATGTCATCTTCCAGGACGGGACGGATATCTACTGGGCCCGCAGCCGGACTCTGGAATATCTCAGCAAGATCACGCCCCGGCTGCCCCAGGGCGTCCAGACGGAAATGGGGCCGGACGCCACGGCGGTCGGCTGGATCTACCAGTACGCCCTGGTCGACAAGTCCGGCAAGAACGACCTAGCCCAGCTGCGCAGCTTCCAGGACTGGAACCTGCGCTATTGGCTCCAGGGCGTGCCCGGCGTCGCCGAGGTCGCCTCGGTCGGGGGGTTCCAGAAGCAATACCAGGTCAACGTCAACCCCAACGCCCTCCAGGCCTACAACATCCCCCTCATGAGGGTTATCGAGGCCATCCGAGGCGGCAATAACGACGTCGGCGGCCGCCTGGTCGAGTTCTCGGGGAAAGAATACATGGTCCGCGGCCGGGGCTATGCCAAGTCCGTCAAGGACATCGAAAACATCGTGGTCAAGACGGATATGTCCGGGACGCCGGTCCTCGTCAAGAACGTCGCCCAGGTCGCGCTCGGCCCAGAGATCCGGCGCGGCGTCGCCGACCTCGACGGGGAAGGCGACACCGTCGGGGGGATCGTCGTCATGCGCTCCGGCGAGAACGCCCTGAACGTCATCAACCGGGTCAAGGACAAGCTCAAGGAGGTCCAGCCCTCGCTTCCCCCCGGAGTCAGCAT
>JBBISK010000106.1:0-8150 GCA_037441295.1 Candidatus Aminicenantota bacterium
GTCCTTGGCCTGGCTCCACTCGATCTTGAAGTTGGCCGACTTCAAGCCCTCGCCGAGCCCCTTGGATAGCGCCGATTGATCGAGGTCGAGGACCGAGATCTTCTGCGTCGCCTCGGCCTTCTTCATCTCCGACTTGGCCGCTTCGCCGATGAAATAGAAGATGGCGATCATCATGACCAGGGACATGATGAGCTGCTTGTTGACCAGCTCCCGGATCTCCTTGAAGAGAAGGTTGGTGAACTTGTTCATCGGACGGCGCTCCTGAAGACGACCTCGAGGTTGGCCGCCTGATACTTGTCCTTGAGCCCCTGGGACGTCCCGGCGTCGAGGATGCGGCCCTTGTCGATGAGGGCCACGCGGTCGGACAGGAATTCGATCTCGAGCATGTTGTGGGAGGAGAGGAGGACCGAGATGCCCTCCTTGGCGTATCTCTTTATGATCTCGCGGACCTCGAGCGAGTTGATGACGTCGAGTCCCGAGGTCGGCTCGTCCAGGATGGCCAGGGTGGGCCTGGTCATCAAGGCCCGGCCGAGGAGGAGCTTGCGGACCATGCCCTTGCTGTAGGTCCCGACCTTGTCGTTGATGGCCGGCCCCAGGTCGGCGATGCCCATGGCCCTCTTGACGATCTCGTCGGCGTTCTCACCGTTGCCGGCGTAGAAGTTGGCCATGAACTTGAGATAGTCCGCACCCTTCATGTTCCGGTAGGCGCCGGCCTCCTCGGGCAGGTAGCTGATCTTCTCGCGGATCTTCTCGGGTTCCTTCTTGAGGTCGTGGCCGAGGAACGTCACATTCCCGCCCGAGATGGTCAGAAGCGTCGCGATGATCCGCAGGGTCGTCGTTTTGCCCGCGCCGTTCGGCCCGATGAGGGCGAAGACCTCCCCTTCCTGGACCTCGAAATCGATGCCCTTGAGGGCCTCCTTCGTCCCGTAGGACTTCTTGAGCCCTTCAACCTTGAGGACTGGGTTCATTCCGGCCTCCTTATCGGGTCATCTTACTACGGGGAGCAGTAAACATACCACATAATCCTTGCTGCTCCCCGAGTACTTAGCCGGGCGATAGAGAAATCTGAAGACAACTATTTTCTACCCGGCTTAGTATCATACGGGCGGGGGCCCCGAGGGGTTTTATTTCACCGGCCGAGTGGCCAGGGGCCTCCCGGCCTTCTCGAAGAACTCCCGCTGGAGCTCGGGCCCCACCGTGTCGGCCTTGACCGACCTGATCATCTCCACCAGCAGCCCGGCCTCGAGGCTCAGGGCGAGCTCGCCCAGTTCTTTCGTGCCGTAGCTCCCGTCGCCCCGGTAATGGTTGGGCTGGCCGGCGTACCACCAGATGCCCGTGTAAGCGTGCTTGAGGGCGGCCAGGCGCTTCATGTCCGCGCCGCTCTCGTCCTTCGCCCGGTCCTGATGGACGAGGTCGGGCCGGTCGGCCAGCATCGTCGAGGTCTCCTCCTCGCCGGCGTGGCCGTCCACGGTCGTCTTCCGGAGCTTCTTCAGCTGCTCCTCCATGGCCTCGTCGTCGGATGGGTTGAAGAGGTAGACGATGTAATCCCTCTTCGACGCGAGCTGGCACTGGCAGAAGTAGTGGAGGAACTCGTCGTTGCCGCCGTGGCCGTTGACGATGATGATCTTCTTGATCCCGTTGCGGGCCAGCTCATCGCAGGTTTCCTGGAGGAGGTCCATCTGGAGGCGCTCGCTGTAAGCGACCGTCCCGGGCTGGTGACGGGCCTCGAAGATCTGCCCGAAATAGTATTGCGGGAAGACGATGGTGTATTCCTTCCTCGCCGCTCGCAGGGAGACCTCGCGGCAGTCGAGGAGGTCCGTCCCGAGCGGCAGGTGCGGGCCGTGCTTCTCGAGGATGCCGATGGGGATGATGCAGGTTGACTGTGAGCGGGTCACGGCCTGGGCGAAGTCCGGCGAGGTCAGCTCCTCCCAGCGGACCGGGAAGTCCCCGGCCGGACGGGCGGATTGCTGGCCGGTGGAGACGCCGGCCAGGGCCAGGAGCCCCGCGGCGAGCGAAAGGGCCATCAGAAAGGATCTCGGGCTTGTCATGACAAGAACCTCCTTTGCCTCCCGGTGCGGCGGGCCCGGATTGGGGACCCAGAGCGGCCCGGGCATGATGTCCATTTACTAAGCCGGGCAGAAAATAATTGTCTTCAGATTTCTCTATCGCCCGGCTAGTACTCGGGGAGCAGTAAGGATTATGTAATATATTTACTGCTCCCCGTAGTATATATTCGCCGGCGCCGCCCCGTCAACAGGGGCGCCCGCTCACGGAAAACTCCGGGGGGACGGGGGAGCGCTCAGAAAACGAACCTGAGCTGGTAGAAGAAGCGGAGCTCCGCGTAGCGTTCGCGGAGGTCGAGGAGCCGGCCGCGGCGCTCCATGCCCTCCGCCGCCAGGCCGAGTTCGAAGGGCGCGCGGGCCAGGCGGTAGCCCAGATAGAGTCGCCAGGCCAGGCGGGTGTCGCGGATTTTGAAGTCCTCGGTCACGAGGCCCAGATACTGGTAGCGGTCCTGGCCTTGGATCGAATCGTAGATCTGCCAACTCGCGCCTCCCTGGAATCGCCATTGGCGCAGGTCGACGGCTATGTCGGAAGCGAGCGTCATTCCGAGGGCGTAATAGTAGCCGTAGTCGAGAAGGGTCGTCTTGACCCCGCTCGTCTCGTGGCTTTCCGAGAAACGGTTATACGCCAGGGCATTGATCATCCCGAAGTCCCCGTAGGCCTCGCCCGTCCAGCGGAGATGGAGCCGCGGAGCGAGCCGGCTGAGCTTGAGGACGGCGCCGAGCGGGCTGATGACCGACATCTTGTCGGTGAAGCGGGCCGGGGTCGGCCGGTCGAACCGGGCGTCGCCGGCCGTCGCCAGGCCCCCTCCCTGAACCTCGCTCGTGCCGTCGTACCAGACCACGGGGCGCTTCTTGAACGTGTCGAAGACCATGCCGAACCCGAGCGAACCGCCGCCGCCTCGCTGGGCGCCGTCCGAGTCCTGCCGCAGGTCCTGCCAGGCCCAGCCGAAGAGAACCGCTTGGGTCCTGATCTGGAATTCCTCAAGGCCTTCGGCGCTGTGACTGAAGTCCACGAACAGCCGGCTGGACAGTGGATCGGACAGGAAACGGCGGAAGGTCCCCGGCTCGCCGTAGCCCGGGACCGTATTCGTTTCCATGTCCAAGCCGTAGTTGAACTGGCGGTAGGCCGTCCCCGAATGATCGACGGCGGTCGTCCCGGCCGGCGAGACTTTGTCCTCCTTGAGCCCGATGAACAGGCTGAAGCGATGCCAGCCGGCGTCCCGGGCGCTGTCCCAGGCCTGACCGCTGCCGCGGTCGAACCAATTGTTGACGGCCAGGGGAGGGTTGAAGATGAATTCGGCGACGCGGTTGAGGATCCCCGGGCGATGGCTGAAGTAGGAGCTCGCTTGGAAGAGGGGTTCGCCGATGGCTGGGCCGCCGAACGTCGTCATGATCATGTCGTTCGTGGAGATCAATTCCCGCCATTCGGAGACGGATTCCCAGAGCGCCGACGTCCCGAAGGAGAAGAGCGTGGAGACCCCGCACGACAAGCCGTTCGACCGGGCCATCGCGTAATAGCCCGCGCCGCTCGCCGCGTGCGTCCAGTTGAACCAGAAGGCGTTGGAGTCGAACTTCGGCGATTGCGCGGTGAAGAACTTTTGGCCGAACGTCTTCCACGTGAACTGCCAGTCGACGGTGAAGCTGCCGTACGAGCCCCAGTAGTCGAGCGTGGAAGACGTGATCAGGACGCCGTCCTCGATGAGGGCCCGCCAGGTCTTGCGGTGGCGAGGGGCGGGCTTCGGCGCGAGCGGGGGACCCTGCCAGGCCCGCTCCGTCGACGTTTCCGTTCCGCCGGTCCGGGCCTCGAGCGGGACCGGCCGGAGGGCCGCGGCGGCCAGGCAGGCGGCGAGGACGAGAGGAAGGGGTCTCTTCATCGGCTCCCCCCGGCCGGCGCGGGCCGGCCAGGACGGGATGCCCGGCGGCCCCCTACTCCTTCCGGCCGAGCGGCAGCGTGTAGCCGAGACTCACGACCACGGCCCCCGTCCGGCTCGTGCCGCTCGTCTCGACGTCGCGCTGGATGACCGTCAGGCCCAGCTGGAAGTGGGCCTCGAGGATGAGGTCGCCGGGGCCGAGAGGGTACTTAAGCCCGCCGCCCCCGTAGAGGCCGATGTTGGTGCTCTTGAGGCTATCCTTGACGTTCGTCTCGGCCCCCAGGTCGACGATGAGAGGGTCGGTGTTTGGCGGGATGATGATCGGCATCGTCCCGGCCTCGTCCATGTAGATCGCGCTCGAGCCCTGGGTCACGGCTTTGGCGCGCAACAGGACGCCGACGTAGGGCCCGGCGTTGAGGAAGAATCGGAGCCGATGGCCGAAGCTGAAGCGGGCCAGGACCGGGACCTCGAGATAATCGAGGATGGTCTCGTTGTGGAAATTGGCAAAGAGGATGGTGTCGGGCGGGACGGGCAGGCCGCCGGGAATGTCCATGGTGATGGGCTGCATGCCGCTGCGCTTGCCGCCCTGGGAGGTGAAGTTGAGCTCGACGACGAGCGAGAACAGAGGCGTGACCGTCTTCTCGAGGGACAGGCCGAAGTACGGACCCTGGCGGGAGGTGAAGTTGCGGCTGTAGATGTCCGCCTGGCTGCCCCGGATGTCCGGGATGCTGATGCCGCCATGGACGCCGATGGCGACGTCGTCCGCGGCGGCGGCGAGACCGGCGGCCGTCGGCAGGAACAGCGCGAGGGCGACGAGGGTGCGGATGGAGTGGCGCGTCATTCATGACCTCCTGTTCGGACTCATTCCGGGGCCGATGGCCCCTTCTCTTGCCTCATCGATTTACCAACAAAGATATCAACTTCCCTCCCGAAGTCAAGTGCGCGCCGCCTTTGCCCAGGGGGGCCGAGGGTTGCCTCCGTCTCAGCGCCCGCCCAGGCAGACGGCGTAGAGGTACCAGGCGGCGTGGGGCAGCCACTCCTCGGCCCACCTCCAGTCGTCGTCCTTGCCGGTCTGGGCGTAGTGCAGGCCGAAGTCGATGTCCCGCTCGTCGCGGTAGCCCGCGGTGATGCCGTTCGGGATGCCTCCGGGGGCGTTCGTGTATTCGTAGGAGTCGAAGAACATGTAGGGGATGTTATTCCGTCCGTGACCGTGGAGCATGCAGGCATCGAACGGGTTCAGGCCCAGGATCCAATCGAGCTGGGCCTGGCCGAAGGCGAGGAGCCTCGTCCGGAAGGCCGCGTCGCCGCCGAGGGCGCGGGCGGCCAGCCGAGCCGCGGCGGCCATCGAGCCCAGGCGGGCGTTCTCACCCTGCCACCAAGGCGCCGTCTCCGTGTCGTGGGGGAAGAAGAAGCTCGTCCGCCGGCTGCCGCCCTTGCTCTGGGCGAGCTGACGGCTGTAGCCGAAGGGGTTTGTGACTTCGCCGGTCACGCTCAGCTCGAAGGCCATGGACCTTCTCACCGCGTCGAGGACGCGGCTCCGGGCGGCCTCGTCCGCGATGTCGCAATAGAGGAGGAGGCTGACGGCCGGCAGCCCGGCGTCGACCGGGTGGAAGAAGGGTCGGTCGCCGTCGTCGGCCCGCCAGTAGTCGCGGAAGGGCCCGCTCGATTGGAGACGGGCGACGAGGCTTGCCGCCCGGCGGTCGGCCGCGGCCCTGTAGGCCGGTTTCCCCGTGGCCCGGAAAAGCTCCGTGGCCGCGGTCAGGGCGCAGTAGTCGTCGAGGATGTTCTCCTTGCCATCATTCGTGAAACGCGCGTTGTTCTTTTCGAGGAAGGCGAAGGCCTCCTCGGCGGCCTTGAGGTAATCGGCGGCGGCAAAGTCGCCCGAGGCCTTTTCCGTCGAGGCCATGGCCAGGGCGGCGATCGACAGCCCCGCGCCCTCCCGCCAGGCCGCCTCGTAGGCGGCGTCGCCGGCGATCCGCTCCCTGCCGTAGTCGCGGAATTTGTCCTTTGTCTCAGGCGTCAGGATGATGTGCCGCTCCGCCTTGGGGGAGATGAGCCGGTCCTCCGGCTTCTTCTCGGGCCCGCGCCCCGAGACCGTGATGTAGAAGGAGCCGGCCGGGTCCTTGATCCGGACGAGGTAGTCCGCGCCGAAGAGGGCCTCGTCGAGGAGCCGCTTCTCGTACTGCTTGAAGTAGGGCTCGTTCCGGCGCCGGACCTCCCGGAGGGACTGGAACAGGCTCCACGCCGTAAGCGAGATCTGCTGGGGGCTGAAGTATGTGGCAAAGGAGAGATGGGAGAGGTGCTTGCCATAGTCGCCCGTGGCGTCGAACCAGCCGCCGTGGGCGTCGACCTTGCCCGGCTTGCCCTCGAACCCCAGCGCCCGGTCGGCCTTGTCCCACGGGCCGGACGAGCGCTGTCCCTTGAAGTAATAGATGACGTCGGAGAGGGTGTCGCGCTCGAGGGCGTTCTTCAGGACGGACAGAGGATGGGAGCGGACGGCCCCCTTGGCCGAGGCGCACTCGATGACGTACGTGCCTTCCCGGCGGACGGGGCTCCAGTCGATCGTCCAGAAGTCCCAGTCCTTCCACTTCTCGACCGGCCCGGCGTGTCGCGGGACGCCGCTCAGGACCTTTTCCCCGGTCGCCTGGTCGACGACGTCGAACCGCGTAAAGGCGTCGCCCGGATGGCCCTCGATGACGGCCAGTTTGGGCCCGTCCGCCTCGTACCCGACGTGGTTGGCCAGGACTTTCGCGCCCTGGCCGAAGGCGGCCGGCGCGGCCAGGACGGCCCAGAGGCCGGCGATGAAAAGAACACCCTTCTTCATCTTTGTCATGACTCTCCCTCTCCCTCGAACTCGTTCAGACGCGGGATTAATCTACTTTCATTAGGGGAGGCGGCGCAAGCCCCCGGCGCCGGGGCCGTCAGTCCCAGACGTGGGAGTACTTGGCGCCGTTGCCCGTGTTGAAGAGGACGACCGTCTCGCCCTCCCGGATCCAGCCCTCCCGGCGGAGCTCGAGGAACGCGGCGACCGTGGCCCCGCCCTCTGGCGCCGGCCAGATTCCCTGGGTCCGTCCCATGAGGCGCGTGCCTTCGAGGATGGCGGCATCGGGGACAGCGACAGCAGTCCCGCCGCTCTCCCGCAGGGCCCGGAGGATGAGGAAGTCGCCGACCGCCGCCGGGACGCGCAGGCCGTCGGCGATGGTGTGGGCGTCCGGCCAGGGCTCGGCGAACTCCTTGCCCTCGCGGAAGGCCTTGACCATGGGCGCGCAGCCGTCCGATTGGACGGTGACCATGCGCGGCCGCCGGGCGCCGATCCAGCCGAGCTTCTCCATCTCGTCGAAGGCTTTCCACATGCCGACGAGCCCGGTGCCGCCCCCGGTCGGGTAAATGACGACGTCGGGCAGGCGCCAGCCCATCTGCTCGGCCAGCTCGTAGCCCATCGTCTTCTTCCCCTCGATCCGGTAGGGCTCCTTGAGCGTCGAAACGTCGAAGCGGCCGTGCTTTCCCACGCCTTCCCGGGCGGCTTTGCCGCAGTCCGTGATGAGCCCGTTGATCAGGGTCACCTCGGCCCCGAGGACGCGGCACTCATTGATGAACGGCTTGGGGACGTCCGCCGGCATGAAGACATGCGCCTCGAGCCCGGCCAGGGCGGCGTAAGCGCTCATGGCGCAGCCGGCGTTCCCGGCCGTGGGGATGGACACCGCCCGGACGCCGAGCTCGTACGCCCGCGATACGGCCATGGCCAGGCCGCGGGCCTTGAACGAGCCGGTCGGGTTCAGTCCCTCGTCCTTGACGTAGAGGGTCTCGAAGCCCGTCTCGGCGCCCAGCCGCCGGGCGTGGGCAAGCGGGGTGAAGCCCTCGCCCAGGCAGAGCTTGAAGCGGAGGTCCCGGACGGGCAGGAGCTCCCGGTAGCGCCACATCGTCGGCTCACGTCCGCCGAGCGCGGCCCGGCCGAAGGCGGCCCGGGCCGCCCCGAGGTCGTAGCGGGCGAGCAGGGGCTTGCCGCATTTCGGGCAGAGGTTCCACAGCCGGTCGGCTTCGAGCCGTTCGCCGCACGCCCCGCACTCGAGATGGGTGAGATAGCTTTCGTCGCGCATCCTGGGCCTCTCCTGTTCTTGCTCCCGCCGCTCGCCCTAACTTACTAAGCCGGGCAGAAAATAGTTGTCTTCAGATTTCTCTATCGCCCGGCTAGGACTCGGGGAGCAGTAAGGATTAT
>JBBISK010000107.1:0-2473 GCA_037441295.1 Candidatus Aminicenantota bacterium
CCTGCGCTCTCCATCATTAAGAAGATGCGGACGGATGGCCGGTGCCAGCCCTCCCCGAGGCCCCCCGCCCAAAGGGGTGGTGCCGGGGTCGCCCGAAAGCCCCCGTTTGGAGGGGGACCCGTGCCGTTCCGTCGCGGAACGGTAGGGGGGAACCGGGACAGGTTCCCGGGGCCGGGGGATAAGGGTGACCTCGGTGCCACCGCAACCGGGGACGCGTACGGGCAGGACGCCGCCGACATTCGATTCGGGCGCGAGTTGACATTTGCGGCTCTGGCCTCTAACGTAGAGGCGCCATGCGCGTCCTCCTGGCCGGCTACAACGTCGACAGCGCCGTCCTCGACGAGCTGCGGAAGAGCTCCCCGGCCCGCGACGACGTAACCCCGGAGACGCTCGCCGCCTCCTACGCACGGATCTCGCGTGACCCGCGCCCGGCCGACGAGTTGCGGGCCGCGGCCCGGGCCGAGGTCGAGCGGGCCCGGCGCTCGAACCAGACGATCATCTTCAAGATGGGCCACCACTCTGTGGCCGAGCACGCCGTCTTCAACTTCGACGTCATCGGCGTGAGCCGCCTGGCCATCGAGGAGATCGAGCGCTTCAGGCTCTGCTCGTTCACGGAAAAATCGCAGCGCTACATCACCCTGGGCGAGGACTTCGTCGTGCCTGCGGAGATCCGGCGGGCCGGCGGGGAGGACCGCTTCGTCGCGACCGTGCGGGCCCAGAACGCCCTTTACCACAGGTTCTACGAGCGCCTCCGGCCGCACGTCTTCGAGACGCACCGCGAGGAGGCCGAGAACCCCAGGAACCACGCCGTGCTCGACGGCTGGGCCAAGGAGGACGCCCGCTACATCGTCAGCCTGGCGACCGAGGGGCAGCTCGGCTTGACCATCAACGGCCGCAACCTCGAGCTCCTCATCCGCCGTTTCGCCGCTCTCGAGAGCGAAGAGGTCCGGGAGCTCAACGCCCGGCTGTCCGCCCTGGCCAAGGAGGCCGCGCCGTCCATCATCCTCTTCACGGAGGCCTCTGAATTCGACGCGCGGGCCTCGGCCGAGCTCGAGCGGGCCGCGGCCGCGCTGCCGGAAGCGAGGCGGGCTCGGCGGGGGAGGGGCGGGCGCGCCGGCGTCGCCCTGGCCGGCTTCACGCCGGACGGCGACGACCGTGTCCTGGCCGCCCTCCTCCATTCCGTGTCCGGGTCATCCCATGCCGCGTGCCTCGAGCGCGTGAAGGCGGCGGGCCCGGCGCGGCGGAAGGAGTTCGTCCGCGCCGCCTTCCGCCGCATGGAGTTCTACGATTTCCCGCTCCGGGAATTCGAGCATGCCGACCTCGTCTTCGACCTCGTCGTCTCCGCGTCCTGCTTCGCCCAGCTCAAGCGCCACCGCATGGCCACCCTGACCCGGCAGCGCTACGACCCCTCCCTCGGCGTGACCGTCCCCCCCTCCGTCCGGGAGATCGGGGCCGAGCGGGAGTTCCTGGAGATGATCGCGCGGACGGACGAGGCCCACGCCGTCCTGCGGAAAACGGCCGGCCCGGCCGCCGACTATGTCCTGACCAACGCCCACCGCCGCCGGGCTCTCCTCAAGCTGAACGTCCGGGAGCTCTACCATATTTCGCGGCTGCGCGAGGACGCCTCCGCCCAGTGGGAGATCCGCCAGGTCGCGGCGGAGATGTCGCGCCTGGCCCGCCGCCGCATGCCGCTCGCCTGCCTCCTCCTCGGCGGCAAGGACGCCTACCCGGAGCTCTACGCCCGCGTCTTCGGCGAGAGGCCGCGCGCCGTGCCGCCGAAGGTCTTGGCGTGAGGGCTATTTCTTGAGCAGCTTGAAAGCGTAGTTCCAGTTTTCGGTCCGGATGGCGTTCCGGATGTAGATCAGGGCCAGCGGCTCGATGAGCCGCGCCGCCTCGAGCCCGCCCATGTCGATGACCCCCCAGCCGAAATCGCGGCAGACCGCCGCGACGAGATTCCGGGCGGCCTCGTCGTTCCCGCAGATGAACATGTCGGGAGGTCCGCCCGGGAAGGACGGCTTGACCATGTGGGAGTGATTGACCGTGTTGAAGGCCTTGACGACACTGGACTTGGGCAGCCAGCGCTGAACCTGCTCGGCGGCCGAATCGCCGACGGGCACGGCCAGGTCGGGCGGAGCGTTCGGCCGGAAGCGCAACGGGTTGGTGGCGTCGATGACGACCTTGCCGGCGAGGTTCTCCGGCCCGGCCAGCCGGACGGCGTTCTCCGTGCCCGCCCAGTGCGTCGCCAGGACGGCCATCTCGCCGAACGCAGCCGCCTCGCCGAACGTCCCGGCCGTGGCCTTTTTTCCCGCCCGGCCGAGCCACGCCTTGATCTCGTCCTTGCCCGGGTTCCGGCTTCCCATCTTGACGTCATGGCCGAGGCCGACGAAGCCGAGGCCCAGGTCCTGGCCGACCCCCCCAGAGCCGAGGATGGCGATTCTCATTCGCTCTGGCGATCCCCCAGGATTCGCAACAA
>JBBISK010000107.1:2567-6670 GCA_037441295.1 Candidatus Aminicenantota bacterium
ATGGCGATTCTCATTGTCCCCCTCCTGTCTCGACGGAATCGATAACCATTATTACAGGCGCGTAGCGAGGGGTCAAGTCGTGCAAGAGCCGTCAGAGAACGCCGATGTCTTGGGGGCATCTTGACCCGTCACGGGGGCGGCGTCGACGTCGCCCGAAAGCCCCCGTTTGGAGGGGGACCCGGCGGGAATCCCGACGGGGGAACCGGGACAGGTTCCCGGGGGCCGGGGGATAAGGGTGATCTCGGCGCCGCCCCGCTAAAGTTATGATGGGCCGAGGATCAAAGGATGAAGACGCGGCGGCCCCGGACCTCGAGCCGGCCCTCGAAGTAGAGCCGGACGGATTCCGGGTAGATCCTGTGCTCCTCGACCAGGATGCGCGCGGCCAGCGTCTCCTCCGTATCGTCCTGGAGGACGGGCACGGCGGCCTGGAGGATGATCGGGCCCATGTCGACCTCCGCCGCGACGAAGTGGACCGTGCAGCCGGAGACGCGGACGCCCCAGTCGATGGCCTTCTGCTGGACGTGGAGGCCGGGGAAGGCGGGCAGGAGGGCCGGGTGGATGTTGACGACGCGGTGCCTGTAGCCGTCGCAGAACTGCGGCGTCAGGACCTTCATGTAGCCGGCCAGGCAGATGAGGTCGATCCTCCGGTCGTCGACCTCCCGGGCGGCGGCCCGGTCGTAGTCCTCGCGCGAGTCGAAGAGCTTGGGGTCGAGGAAAACCGTCTCGAGCCCCCACTCCTTGGCCTGGAGCAGCCCGGGCGCGTCCGCCTTATTGGAGAGGACGAGGCCGATGTCGGCGTCGATGGCGCCGGTGCGGGCGGCCTCGCGGATGGCCATGAAATTGGAGCCGCGGCCGGAGAGGAAGACGGCGACCCGGCCTCGTTTTCTCGGGCTGCGGAACGTCACCTGGTCCATGGCCCTCCCTAGCGGCGGACGCGGAAGGCGGCCGGGAGGCTGTCCTTCCAGCTCCGGAAAGCGTCCTCGACAGGAACACGGATGAGGTCGCGGCCCTGGTTGCGGAGGACGATGTCCTGCCCGCCGGTGCGGCCGATGGCCGCGAGCCTGACCCCCGCCGCCCTGGCCAGGCCCAGGAGCTTGTCGAGGTCGGTCCTGCGGGCGCTGATGAGGATGCGGGACTGGGTCTCGCCGAAGGCCAGGGCGTCCGGGCGAACGGGGTCCTCGAGTTCGACGAGGCAGCCCATCTGGCCGCGGGCGTGGAACGAGCACTCGGCCATGGCCACGGCCAGGCCTCCCTCCGACAGGTCGTGGGCCGAGGCGACGAGCCCGGCCTCGATGGCCTGGAGGCAGAATCTCTGGACGCGCCTCTCGGCCGCGAGGTCCAGACGGGGCGGGAGCCCCGCCTTGAGACGGTGGACGATGCGCAGGTACTCCGACCCGCCGAGCTCCTCGCCGTTCTCGCCGACGAGGAGGATCGTGTCGCCGGGGTCCTTGAAGCCGGGCCCGACCGTCTTCCGTACGTCCTCGATGATGCCGACGATGCCCAGGACGGGCGTCGGATGGACGGAGGCGCCCTCGGTATCGTTGTAGAAGCTGACGTTGCCTCCGGTGACGGGGATCTCGAAGGCCCGGCAGGCCTCGGCCAGGCCGTCGATGACCTGCTCGAACTGCCACATGACCTCCGGCTTCTCGGGATTGCCGAAGTTCAGGCAGTTCGTGACGCCGATCGGCCGGGCCCCGACGCAGGCCAGGTTTCGGCAGGCCTCGGCCACGGCGACGGCGCCGCCGGTCCTCGGGTCGAGCAGGGTGTAAAGGGCGTTGCCGTCGAGGGTTATGGCCAGGGCCTTCTTCGAGCCCTTGATCCTCAGGACGGCCGCGTCGGCCCCCGGCAGGACGGCTGTGTTGACCTGGACCATGTGGTCGTACTGGCGGAAGACCCACTCCTTGTCCGCGATCGTCGGAGAGGCCAGGACGCGCAGGAAGATGTCGTCGAAATCGGCCGGGACGGGCAGTAGGGGGAGCCGGGCGTGGCCCGGGGCCGGCACCGGCGGGCGGCTGGCCCGGCGGTAGGCGGGGCAGAGGTTGACGACGGCGTCGACGGGGACGTCGACGACGACTTCGCCCTTGGACCGGACGCGGACCTGGCCGCCCTCGGTGACGTGCCCGATGATCGGGGCGTCGAGGTCCCACTTGGCGAAGACCTCCTGGACCTTCTTGACGTTCTCCTTGGTCGTGACGAGGAGCATGCGCTCCTGGGACTCGGAGAGCATGATCTCGTAGGGGGTCATCCCGGCTTCCCGCTGGGGCACGAGGTCGAGGTCGATCTCGATGCCGACCCCTCCCTTGGCCGCCATCTCCGTCGTCGAACAGGTCAGGCCGGCCGCGCCCATGTCCTGGATGCCGAGGATGAGGTCGCGCGACATGACCTCGAGGCAGGCCTCGACCAGGAGCTTCTCCTTGAACGGGTCGCCGACCTGGACGTTGGGCCGCTTGTGCTCGGTCTCCTTGCCGAACTCGGCCGAGGCCATGGTCGCCCCGTGGATACCGTCCCGGCCCGTCTTGGAACCGACGTAGAGCACGGCGTTCCCGACGCCCTCGGCCTTGGCTTAGAAGATCTTCTCCTTGTCCGCCAAACCCAGGCAAAAGACGTTGACGAGCGGGTTGGCGGCGTAGCATTCGTCAAAGTAGATCTCGCCGCCGACGGTCGGGACGCCGATGGAGTTGCCGTAGCCGGCGATGCCGGAAACGACGCCTTCCATGACCGAGCGGTTCTTCGGGTCCGACGGCGGGCCGAAGCGCAGGGAGTCGAGGACGGCGATGGGGCGGGCGCCCATGGTGAAGATGTCGCGGAGGATGCCGCCGACGCCCGTGGCCGCGCCCTGGTAGGGCTCGATGTAGGAGGGGTGGTTGTGGGATTCGATCTTGAAGACGATGACCTGGCCGTCGCCGATGTCCAGGACGCCGGCGTTCTCCCCGGGCCCCTGGACGACCTGCTTGCCGGCCGTCGGCAGCTTCTTCAGGTGGACCTTGGAGCTCTTGTAGCCGCAGTGCTCGGACCACATGACCGAGAAGATGCCGAGCTCGGTCAGGTTCGGCTCGCGGCCGACGAAGCCGACGATGGCCCTGTACTCCTCTTCCGTCAGGTTGTGCTGGTCCAAGATCTTCTTATCGACCATGGGGGGCCTTCGGCCGGCGGGATGCGCGGCCTGATGCCGGCTTGGGGGCGCGTCGGGCGGCGAAGCCCGCGACGATGGAGTCGAAGATGACACGGCCGTCCTCGCTCCCGAGCAGGGTCTCGGACGCCCGCTCGGGATGGGGCATCAGGCCGAGGACGTTTCCCGCCTTATTCGTCAGGCCGGCGATGTTGTTGAGCGAGCCGTTGACGTCGGCCGCCGCCGTGACCCGGCCGGAGGCGTCGCAGTAGCGGAAGACGACCTGACGGTGCCGCTCGAGGTCGGCCAGCGTCCGCGGCGGGGCGTAGTAGTTGCCGTCGAAGTGGGCGATGGGGATGCGCAGGACCTGGCCCTCGCGGGCGGCCCCGGTGAAGGGCGTCCCGGGGTTCTCAACGCGGATGTGGACGTGCCGGCAGAGGAACTTAAGGTCCTTGTTCCGGAGCATGGCCCCCGGCAGCAGGCCGAGCTCGAGCAGGACCTGGAACCCGTTGCAGATGCCCAGGACGAGCCCGCCCTTGCGGGCGAAGGCCTTAACCTCCCGCATGAGAGGGGAGAAGCGGGCGATGGCGCCGGCGCGGAGGTAGTCGCCGTAGGCGAAGCCGCCCGGCAGGACGACGCAGTCGACGCCCTTGAGGGCGTGGTCCTTGTGCCAGAGGAGGACCGTGTCCTGCTTGACGACGGACTTGAGGGCGTAGAGCGTGTCGTAGTCGCAGTTGGAGCCCGGGAACTGGACGACGCCGAATCTCATGGTCATTTCCCCGCGGGCGACTTGATGAACTCCCAGGTGTATTTTTCGATGATGGGGTTGGCCAGGACCCTGTGGGCGATCTCGGCGACGAGGGCCTCGGCCTCCTTCTTCGGCATGCGGTCGAGCTCGAGCTCGAAGACCTTGCCCTGCCGGACGTCCTTCACGGCGGCGTAGCCCATCGTGTGGAGGGCGTTCTTGACCGTCTGGCCTTGCGGGTCGAGGCCG
>JBBISK010000107.1:6681-8109 GCA_037441295.1 Candidatus Aminicenantota bacterium
CATCGGCGAAAACCCTTTCAAAGATGTCGTCGATCTTGGCGAGGTACGGATCGAGGGAGAAACACGCGGCAACCTCGGCGGGCGAGAGGGCCTTGGCCACGTCGGGGTCGGCGGCGGCGAGCTTGCGGAAATCCAGCCCCTCGTTCCAGGCCCTGAGGCTGTTCCGTTGGACGACCTGGTAGGCGTCCTCCCGCGTCAGGCCCTTCTTGGTCAGGGCGAGGAGGACGCTCTGGGAGAAGATCAGGCCGCGCGTGGCGTCGATGTTGGCCCGCATCCGCTCGGGGTGGACGGCCCAGTGGCCGACGATGTCCGCGGCCTCGGCCAGCAGGAAGTCGGTCAGGATGAACGAGTCGGGGAAGACGACCCGCTCGGCCGAGGAATGCGAGATGTCCCGCTCGTGCCAGAGGAGCATGTCCTCCAGCCCGACCTGGGCGTTGGCCCGGACGAGGCGGGCCAGGCCGGAGATCCGCTCGCAGCGGACGGGGTTCTTCTTGTGCGGCATCGAGGACGAGCCCTTCTGGCCCTTGGTGAACGGCTCCTCGACCTCGCCGACCTCGGTCCGCTGGAGGTGGCGGAGTTCGACGGCGATCTTCTCGACCGAGGTCGCGAGCAGGGCCAGGGCCTGGAGGACCTGGGCGTGACGGTCCCGCTGGAGGACCTGGTTCGAGGCCAGGGCCGGTCGGAGCTTGAGCTTGCGGAGGGCCGTCGTCTCGACCCGCATATCGAGGTGGATGTAGGTCCCGACGGACCCCGAGATGCGGCCGACCGAGATGACGTCGATGGCCTCGTCCAGCCGGCGAAGGTGCCGCCGGACCTCCGCGTACCAGACGAGGATCTTGAAGCCGAAGGTCACCGGCTCGGCGTGGATGCCGTGGGTCCGGCCGATGCAGGGGGTCTTCTTGTACTTGAGGGCCTGCCTCTTGAGCAGGCGGAGGAGGTCCGTGAGGCCGGCCCGGACCTTGAGCAGGGACTCGCGGATGAGCAGGGAGAGGGCCGTGTCGACGATGTCGTAGGAGGTCAGGCCGAGGTGGATATAGCGCGAATCGGGGCCGACCTTCTCCGCGACCGAGGTCAGGAAGGCGATGATGTCGTGCTTGACGACCTTCTCGATCTCGTCGATGCGGGCGACCGAGAACCCGGCCTTCGACTTGATCTCGAGGAGGGAGGGCCGGGGGATCTTGCCCAGGCGGGCCCAGGCGTCGCAGACGGCGAGCTCGACGTCGAGCCATTTCCGGTAGCGGTTCTCGTCGGTCCAGATGGCGCCCATCTCCGGGCGCGTATAGCGGTCGATCATGACTTCCTGCTTTTCCTCAGGGAAGGCCAAATGATAACAGCAGCCCCGCGGGATTGTCAACGAAATCGGCTGAAAAACGGTCGCGGGGGCCCTTTCCGGCGCCTCCCGGGGGGGTGCTCCAGGGGGGCCAGGGG
>JBBISK010000108.1:0-8050 GCA_037441295.1 Candidatus Aminicenantota bacterium
AAGTTCTCTCCTGCCCCGGTGATCCATGTCGACCTTTTGAACGCCGGGCCGGAATCTGATAATCTTACTCCCAGCCCACGACGGCCAGGGACAGAGGCGTACGGTCCATGCTTTCTAGATTCGCGCGATCAGGCCGCATCCTCGGCTTGCTGGCTCTCCTGGCTTTGCTCGCGGCCCTTCACGGCGCGCCCGAGCCGCTGGGCAAAGAAGCGCCTTGGCTCGCAAAGAGCGATGCCCTGCTCAAAGCAGGCGAATACGATGAGGCAATCTCCTATCTTCGGGGGTGTCTCGACCGGCCCGGCGTCCCCGAGCGTGACAAGATGGACATTGAGCGACGTCTCGCCTTGCTTTACTGGTATCTCGGCCAGAACGAGGAGGCCGCCCTGAACTTGAGGCAGGAGATGGCGGCCATCGAATCGGAGATGGCTGTCCAGGACTGCTGTGCTCGAGCCGTGGCATTGAGAAAGGCGGGAAATCTGGAGGGCTCGAACAACAAGTTCGCCGAGGCCCGGCAGACATCCAAGTCGATAAATCGAAGAGACTACGAGATCAAGGTCCTGGAATCATGGAGCGTGAGCTACCTAAGGACTCCCCCGATTCCGAGGCGATATCGGGACCTGAACTCTGAAGCGTCAGACTTAGCATGCTTGCTCGATTACAAGGTAGAAGCATCCCGGACCATGAATAACATCGGCATCTACGAATTCATGAACGGGGCGTTTTCCCATGCTTTGAGCTGCTATCAGAAAGCCTGGCTCTATGTGCGAAACCTGAAGCCGGGGGAGGATAGCATTAGGTCTTTGAATAATATCGCGGGCGTCTATATTTCCCTGGGCGACTACACGAAGGCCCATGAATACCTTTCCGAAGCGATGAAGCTTCTCGGGCCGTCGACCTCGGCCCGGTTCGGGTCCCCCATGACGGTAAACCTCGGCCAAACCTTCCTGGCCCTCGCCCGGAGCTGCCAGTGGCCGGAGTATTACGACGAGGCCCTGAAATGCTTCGCGTCGTACCTGGACCTCGAGAAGAGGACGGGCAAAACGGACGTCGATCTTCAGGTCCTGAACGGCATCGCCTCCATCTCCGCTGACCTTGGCCGGCTCGACGAAGCCAAGGCTGCGCTCGCCCCGGCCCTCGAGGCCCTTAGAAAGGACCGGGCCTCGGCCTTGTCGGGGATGACCATGCTGAACATGGCGGTCATTTCGCTCGCGGCCGGCCAGGCCGCCGAGGCCGAGCGCTACTTCCGGGAGGCGTTGGACGCCTCGAAGCGGAGCCACGATGACCTCCGGCAGTTCCGGGCCTCCTACGGGCTCGGCCGCTGCGCAGAGCTCAACGGCCAGGACGACCAGGCCGTCGCGTTCTATAACGATGCCATCCGGATCGTCGCCGGCCGGGGCTCGGCCATCGCCAACGACGCCGAACGGGCCGAATTCATGAGCCGGGGCCGCGAGCCGTTCCAGGCCCTCATCAACCTCTACTTCCGTCTCTCGCAAGGCGGACGACTGGCCGTCTTCGAGCACGAGATCTTCCGCACCGCGGAGAGCTTCCGGGCCCGGTCCTTCCTGGAGCAACTGGAGCGGCGGGGCCGGCAGAGCGATGCAGTCGCGCCGGCGCCGGTGTCCCGTCAAGAAGAGATCCTGGCCGCCGAACGGATGGGACTCCTCGGGAGGCTGACGCGGGAGGCGCGGGGCCTCGACCGGGCGACGACCGCGGACCTGCAATCGCGGGTCAGGCGTATCGACGACATGCTTGACGCCGCCGCCTTCGAAAAGCGGGTCCAGGACGGCCCCTCACTCGCCCCGGCCCCTTCCGTTCCCCTGGACGTCCTGCAGAGCTCCGTCCTTCCCGACCGGACGGCCCTCATCGAATACGTCCTGGGCGACGAGCGGTCGCTCCTGATGTGCGTGACCAGGAACGCTTTCTACCTCGTCGCGCTCCCGTCGAGCCGCGCCATCGAGGACTCGCTCGCCGGCTACCTCGGTTTTCTCGAGGACCCGGCCATGCCGCCCGAGAAGGGCTTCCCCGCCGCCCGCCGCCTCTATTCGGAGCTGCTCGAGCCGGCGCTCGGCCGGGTCTCCGGCGATGTCGACCGCCTCATCATCGTCCCTGACGGCATCCTGTTCCGCCTGCCGTTCGAAACGCTGGCCGTCGGGGGGTCCGGTTCCTCCCCCCGCGCCTATCTCAACGACCGTTACGCCGTCTCCTATTCGCCCTCGGCCTCTTCCCTCTTCTACATAATGCGCGCGCCCAAGGGACCCTACCCGAAGGAAGCCCTGGCCTTCGGCGTCTCGGAATACGGGACACCGGGACGCCGCCCGGACACGCCGGACATCGTCACCGCCGCCTCCGTGCTGAATGACCTTTACCGAAGGAACGGGTTCACCATCGGGCCAATCCCCTACGCCCGGGCCGAGGTCGAGGGGTTAGCCAAGCGGCTGCCGCCGTCGGCGGTCGACGCCCGCTTCGGGGCGGAGGCGACCGAGACGGCTTTCAAGCGCCTGGACCTCGGGGCGTATCGGCTGATCCACCTGGCCTGCCACGCCCTCTCGGACGAGCGCTACCCTCTCCGTTCCTCGCTCGTCCTCTCTCCGAGCGGCGAAGGCGAGGAGGACGGTTTCCTCGAAGTCTCTGAAATGTACCGCATGAGGACCAACGCCGACCTCGTCGTCCTGTCCGCCTGCCAGACCGGCAGGGGGACGATCGTGCGGAGCGAGGGCATCCTCGGCCTGCCGCGGGTCTTCTTCTATATGGGGGCCAAGTCCGTCATCTCCACCCTGTGGCCTGTCCATGACAGAGCCGGAGCGGTCTTCATGGGCTATTTTTACGACTCGTATTTCCGCGGCGCGGGCAAGGCCGAGTCCCTTCGGGCCGCCAAGAGGCGGATGGCCGGCTCGAAATACTCCCACCCTTACTACTGGGCCTCTTATACGCTGACGGGCGGATTCTGACGGGTTACTTGAGAACGGAGAACTCGGCCAGCTTCGATCCCACCGGCGGCGCCCCCGGCCCCGCCGTCTTCACCATCCAATAATACGCGTCGCCCGGAACCAGCCGCCGGGCGTCCTCGTCGGGGATGCGGACCTCCGTCGCGGTCAGCCGGCCGCTCCGCCAGACCAGCCGGAGAGAACTGTCGAACACCTCGACGGTATAGGCGTCCGCGCCGGCCAAGCCCTGCCACTTGAAGACGAGGCCATCCCGCGGCGTCCCGCCTTGGCCCGGGGAGATCAAGGCGATCCCGGCCTCGGGGCCGCCCCGCATGCCGGTACGGACGCGAAGCTTCGGGACGAACACCGCCAGGGCGGCGACGGCCACGACCACGGTCATGACCGCCACGGCCTGCCTCAGGCCGAAACGCGCCCAAAACGCTTCTCGAGGCCGGGGCGGCCACGGCCGCCGGCGTTCGAACTTCGCGGCGACCGCCGCGGCGGCCTTGTCCGTATCCTCGGCAAGGGAAAGGAGGCGCTTCAACGCCGCCGCGCAGGCAGGGCAGTCCGCGGCATGACGGACGATCTCCGCCCTCTCGCCGTCCGGCATCTCGTCCAGGGCGCAACGGGCCAGCCGTTCGAGTGGCGGGCAGGCCGCGCCTGAAGCCGGCCCTGAGGCCTGGAGGCGGTCCTGATAGGCCTTGGAGAGCTCGGCCAGGTCAATCTTCATAGCGGACCCCCCTTTCCCCCAACCTGCGCTTCAGATCCTTGAGCCCGCGGTAGAAGATGCTGCAGGTCTTCCGGTACTGCCACTGATTGAGGCGGGCGATCTCGTTCAGGGTGAAACCCTCGAGGCGGAGCTTGAGGACCTGCTGCTTCGATTCCTTCAGGTCATCGATCGAGGCCGCCAGGATATCCTTAAGGGCGTCATCGTTGGCGTTGCGGCCGCCGCCGTCGGCGGCGTTCAGGCGCGCCCCGCTCTTCTGCAGAAGCTCGTTCTCTCTTTGGACCCGGTTGATCTCGTTGATAAAAACTGAATAGACGATCTTCCTGAGGTAGGCGTTGAAATACTGGATGTGATGCTCGTTGTCCCGCAGGGATTTCCAGACGCGGATGCGGATCTCCTGGAGAAGGTCGTCCCGGTCCGACCCATGGCGCGGGTAGCCGAACGCGGTCAGGGTCGAGTCGAGATGGGACGAGAGGTCCCGGATGATCTCTTCCACCCCGGCGTCGGGGATTCGCGAAGCTTCCATGGGCCCAGCGCCTTCATTCTAAGCCCCGCAGGCCGTCCTTGGCAAGACGCCGGTAAGGAGCGGCTTATGGCCGCGTCGTCCGATCCCCCGCCTGGCCTGAGAGGAACTTCTTGACCTTCGGGTCGTCGCGGACCTTCTCGAATTCCTTATCCCGGTTGATCCTCTGCCAGTCGGTGAAGCCGGCCTCCTTGGCCCGAGCGAGGTACGCCACCGTCTTTTCCACGTTCCCCGCCGCCGCGTAGACCGCGGCGTAGGTGAAGTACGCTTCCCTCATGTCGAAGGACAGGGAGCTGTACGAGGCGATGAGCTCCTGGTGCTTCTCCAGGAAGTCGGGGTCGAGGGCGATGCCGCGGGCGAGGTAGGCCGCCCCCTCCTTGCCCTTCCCCAGGTTAGTGAGGAGGATGCCCAGGCTGTAGTTCGCCGAGATCAGGTCGGGAGAGAGGGCCAGGGCCTTCTTGTACGCGCCCTCGGCGGCCAGGAACTGGAGCCTCATCGAATAGGCCCCGGCCAGGTTGTTGAATGCGGTCGCGTTCGCGGGGTCGAGCTCGACCGACTTTTCGAACGTCTCCACGGCCTGGTCATATTCCTGCTCGTGGAAGTAGCACACCCCGAGCTCGTCGTAGGGCTGGGCCGAATCGGGCTTGAGGGTGACCGCCGCCTGGAACTCCGCCGCCGCCCGCCCGTAGTCCTTGCGGGCCAGGAGATCCCGGCCCCGTTGCATGCGGGCCTCGAAAGTTCGTCCCGCCGCGCCGCCCCCGGGGGCCTGCTCCGGACCCGGGGCGCAGGCCGCCCCGGCGGAGAGGAGGAACACGACCGCCGCCAAGGCTCTGAGCTTCATGTTGCGTTTCCTTCCTGACCTTGAATGGACCCTGGCTTTAATATAGACCAGCCGCCCCGGATGTCAAGCCGGTTCATCGTCCCTGGTCCCGGCGCGCCGGGGATGTTAGAATAAGGGGGAGGAAACCCCGGACCCACGACGCGCGTATGAATAAGAGGGAACCATAGACGTGAAAACGAAGAGGGAATTTCCTCGTCCGGAGCGGCCCGGCGACAAAACCTATCTCATGCGCGGAGCGGAACCATGATCCGGACGGGCGACCTTCTCCTCCATTACCGGCTGCTCGAGCAGGTCGGCCAGGGCGGCGGCGGGACCGTCTGGCGGGCCCTCGACATGCGCCTCAACCGCGAGGTCGCGGTCAAGCTCCTGCCCGAGCGGATCGCTTCCTCCCCCGAGGGGCTGTCGCGCCTGGAGCAGGAGGCGCGCGCCCTGGCCGCCCTCAACCATCCTAACATCGTCACGGCCTACGCCGTCGAGGAGGCCGGCGACGTCCATTTCCTGGCCATGGAATTCGTCCGCGGCCGGACCCTCGACGCCGTCATCCCCGAGAAGGGAATGACGCTCGAACGCCTCCTCGATTTCGCCCTGCCGGTGGCCGACGCGCTGGCCGCGGCCCACGAGGGGGGCATCGTCCACCGCGACCTCAAGCCCCGGAACATCATCGTCACCGGCGACGGCCGGACGAAGATCCTCGACTTCGGCATCGCCGAGGTTCAGGGCCCGCCCGTCCGGAAGGCGGCGGGCGACACGGCGACCTTCTCGGGGCCGAGCCTGGTCGAGGGGACCCTCCCCTACATGTCGCCCGAGCAGGCCCAGGGGCGGCCGGTCGACCGGAGCTCCGACGTCTTCTCCTTCGGCGTCATCCTCTACGAGATGGCCACGGGCCGCCGCCCCTTCGCCGGGGACACGACGTCGGCCCTCGTGAGCTCGATCCTCAAGGACGAGCCCGACCCGCCGTCCGCTCACCACCCCGAGATCCCGCCCGAGTTCGACCGGATCACCGCCCAGTGCCTCGAGAAAGACCCGGCCCGGAGGTTCGCCTCGACCCTCGAGCTCCGCAGGTCCCTCGAGAGTCTCCGCCACCTCGACGAGATCACGGCCCGGGCCTCGGACGCGTCGGTGGCCGTGCTGCCGTTCGTCGACCTGAGCATGGAGCGGGACCAGGAATACTTTTGCGAGGGCGTCGCGGCCGAGATCATCGCCGCCCTGGCCCGCGTCGCCGGCATCCGGCTGGCCTCGCGGACCTCGTCCTTCCGCTTCAAGGGCACCTCCCTCGACAGCCGGGAAATCGCCCGGCGCCTCCGGGTCCGGGCCCTCCTCGAGGGGAGCGTGCGCAAGGCCGGGGACCGCCTGCGGGTCACGGCCGAGCTCATCGACGGCGCCAGCGGCTTCGCCCTCTGGTCCGGGACGTTCGACCGCAAGCTGGCCGACGTTTTCTCCATCCAGGAGGAGATCGCCCGCAGCATCGCCGAGGCGCTCAAGGTCACCCTCAGCCGGGACGAGAACGAGGCCCTCGGCCAGCCGTCGACCTCCGACGTCCAGGCTTACGACCATTACCTCCGCGGCCGGAAGTTCTACTACCAGTACCGGCGGCGCGGCGTCGAGCTGGCCCTGGAGATGTTCCAGCGGGCCCTCGAGATCGACCCGGCGTATGCCCGGGCCTGGGCCGGGGCCGCCGACTGTTATTGCTATTTTTACCTCTACGTCGCCCGCGTCCCCGAGAACATCCGGCAGGCCGAGGCGGCCAGCCGGAAGGCCCTCGAGATCGACCCCGAACTGGCCGAAGCCCAGGCCTCATGGGGCGTGGCCATGTCGACGGCCGGCCGGGCCGAGGAGGCCGCCGCGGCCTTCGAGAAGGCCATCCACCTCGACCCGGGACTGTTCGAAGCCAGGTACTTTTACGCCCGGCACGCCTTCGCCAGCGGCGACCCGAAGAAGGCGGCCCGGCTCTACGAGGAGGCGGAGGCCCTGAGGCCCGAGGATTACCAGTGCCCGACCCTCGTCGCCCAGATCTACTCCGACCTCGGCTGGACGGAGAAGGCCCTGGCCGCCCATCGGCGCGGCCTGCACAAGGCGGAGGAGGCCCTGAAGCTCCACCCGGACGACACCAGGGCCCGCTATATGGGGGCCAACGCCCTCCTCATCCTCGGCGACCGCGAGCGGAGCCTCGAGTGGGCCCGGGCCGCCATCGCCCACGAGCCCGACGAGCCCATGGTCCTCTACAATGTGGGCTGCATCTTCTCCCTCGCCGGCGAAACCGAGAAGGCGCTCAACGTCCTGGAGCGGGCCGTGGACCGCGGGCTGACCCAGCGCGGCTGGTTCGAGCACGACAGCAACCTCGACCCGCTGCGGGCCCTGCCGCGGTTCAAGGCCCTGCTGGACAGGCTGTGAGCGCCGGATCCACCATGAGAATGAGAGCCGTCGTCGCCGCCCTCTTGCTGGCCGCGGCGGCCGCCCCGGCCCTGGCCCAGGTCCCGAAGAAGAAGGCCGAGGACATCCGGGTCGACGTCACCGTCACGGCCATCACCATCGCCGTCACCGTTCAGGACAAGGGCGAGCACCGCTACATCAACGACCTCGCGCAGAAGGACTTCACGGTCTACGAGAACAACGAGAAGCGGACCGTCACCTACTTCAAGCACGATTTCGACGCGCCCCTCAGCCTGGCCGTTCTCCTCGACGTCAGCGGCAGCATGCCCAGCGCGCCTACCGCGCACAAGACAAGCAGGACAAGCTCGAGGAGGCCAAGGTCGGGCTGAAGAACCTGGTCACGGACGTCCTCTCCGCCCGCGACGAGGTCTCGCTCCTCATCTTCGCCGACGGGCAGGTCGAGGTCGCCGCCCCCTTCGCGACCGACAGGACGCTCTTCCTGAAGGAGCTCGAGAAGGTCCAGGCCTACGGGCAGACGGCCCTCAACGACGCCGTGGCCGTTTCCCCCGAGTTCGCCAACCGCGGCCGGAACGAGAAACGGGCCCTCCTCCTCGTCACGGACGGCGTCGAGAACGACAGCCAGCTCTCACCCGACCAGGCCCTGG
>JBBISK010000109.1:0-2405 GCA_037441295.1 Candidatus Aminicenantota bacterium
CTCGAACCCGGCCGGGCTCGAGCTCACGGGGGAGCGGGTCGGGCCGCCGCTCGTCATCGACAACTCCCTGCCGGTGGTCAAGAACTTCACCGCGGCGAGGAACGGCGCTTCGCTCGACGTCGCCTTCCAGGCGGAAGACGCCTTCTCCAACATCCTCGAGGTCAAGTATCTCGTCCGGCCGGGCGAGTGGCGGGTCGTCTTCCCCGTCGACGGCATCGCGGATTCGCGGAGCGAGAGCTATAAATTCTCGGTCAGGATCCCGGCCGGGGCGGAGAACATGATCACGGTCCGGGTCAAGGACGCCTACGGCAACGTCGGCGTCTACCGCCAGAATTTCTAGGGCGCGCTAGCGCGTCTTGACCCGCTCGAGGTACGTGTAGTCCCGCGTGTCGACGCGGATGACGTCCCCTTCCTTGATGAATTCCGGGACGTGGATGACTGCCCCGGTCTCGAGCGTCGCGGGCTTGTAGAGGGCCGTCTTGGTCGCCCCCTGGAGGCGCGGCTCGGTGCTGACGACCTTGAGGTCGACGGAGTTCGGGAGGTCGACGCCGACGGGCTTCCCGTCGTACATCTGGATCTTGATGACCATGTTCGCCAGGAGGTACTTGACGCCGTCGCCGATGGCCTCGGCCGGGAGCGCCAGCTGCTCATAGTTCTCGAGGTTCATGAAATGGTACTCCTCGCCTTCCTTGTAGAGGAATTCCATCTCGACCTCGTTGAGGTGGGCCTGCTCGAGCCGCTCCTCGGACCGGAAGCGGTGCTCGGTCTGGGAACCCGTCTGGATGTTCCGGAGCTTCGTCTGGACCATGGCCTTCCACCGGCCGGGGGTGATGAGCTGCATCTCCATGACCCGGTACAGGGTGCCGTCCATGATGATCATCATGCCCTTGCGGATCTGCGTCGCGTCGATCATTGTTCCTCCAGGATGAGCCGGGAACTCGATCCCGACAAGCGGGATATTCTAACACATCCGCGAAGGGGCGCCAACCGGAGGCCGGGCCGATTGATTTCGCCCCGGAATTCCTTTATATATGAACTTCTTCGGAGAAGCTCATGCATGAACGGAACATCCGACGGCGCGCGGTCCGGGCGCTCGCCGGGCTCGTCTTCGCGGCCCTGGGACTCGTCCCGGGCTGCTCCCGGACTCCAGGAGGCAACATGGTCGACCTCGTTCTGACCCACGCGACCGTCTGGACGGGAGACGCGCGGCGGCCCTGGGCGGAGGCCGTGGCCGTCCGCGGGGAGAGGATCTTCCGCGTCGGCACGGAGGCCGAGTGCCGGGCCCTGGCCGGGGAGGGCACGGCCGTCGTCGACCTCGGGGGCGGGCTCGTCCTGCCGGGGTTCATCGACAGCCACACCCATTTCCTGGCCGGCGGCTTCACCCTGAGCAGCGTCCGGCTCCGCGACGCCGCGAGCCGCGAGGAGTTCGCCGCCCGCATCGAGGCCAAGGCCCGCACGCTCGCGCCCGGCGAATGGGTCCTCAACGGCGACTGGGACCACGAACGCTTCGCCCCGCCGGAGCTGCCCCGCCGGGACTGGATCGACGCCGCGACGCCGGCCAACCCCGTCTGCGTCAACCGCTTCGACGGGCACATGGTCCTCGCCAACTCCCTGGCCCTGAAGCTCGCCGGGATCACGCGGGAGACGCCGGTCCCACCGGGCGGAGAAATCGTCAAGGACCCGCGGACGGGAGAGCCGACCGGCATCCTCAAGGACGCGGCCATGGACCTCGTCTACGCGAAGGTCCCCGGCCCCTCCTTCGACCAGAAGCTCCGGGCGGCCGAGGCCTCGCTCGCGGAGGCCGCGGCGCACGGCATCACCTCGCTCAACGAAATGGCCGACGCCTCGGCCTTCGAGGTCTATGAAGAGCTGGCCCGGCGGAACTCGCTCACGGCCCGGATCAACGTCTACATCCCCATCACCCAGGTCGACCTCCTGGCCCGGCTGAGGGTCAAGTCGCCCTTCGGCGGCCCGTTCCTGAAGATCGCCGGCCTCAAGGGCTTCGTCGACGGCTCGCTCGGCTCGGCCACGGCCTATTTCTTCGAGCCCTACGCCGACGACCCGAAGGCCTTCGGCCTCCTCAACGAGCAGATGTTCCCCGAGGGCATCATGGAGAAGCGCATCCTCGAGGCCGACAAGGCGGGGCTTCAGGTCGCGGTCCACGCCATCGGCGACCGGGCCAACAGCCTCCTCCTCGACATCTTCGAGCGGGTCATGGCCGCCGACGGCCCCCGCGACCGGCGCTGGCGCGTCGAGCACGCCCAACACCTCCGGCCGGCCGACATCGCCCGCTTCGGCCGCCTCGGCCTCGTCGCCTCCGTCCAGCCCTACCACGCCATCGACGACGGCTGCTGGGCCGAGAAGAAGATCGGACCGGAGCGGGCCCGGACGACCTACGCCTTCCG
>JBBISK010000109.1:2415-8030 GCA_037441295.1 Candidatus Aminicenantota bacterium
AGCTCGCCTTCGGGTCCGACTGGACCGTGGCGCCGCTCGACGCCGTGGCCGGCATCTACGCCGCGGTCACCCGCCGGACCCTGGACGGAAAGCACCCGGACGGCTGGGTCCCCGAGCAGAAGATCTCGGTGGAGGACGCCGTCAGGGCCTACACCATGGACGGCGCCTACGCCCAGTTCGCCGAGTCCGAGAAGGGCACGGTCGAGGCGGGGAAGCTGGCCGACCTCGTCGTCCTGGACCGGGACATCTTCAAGGTCCGGCCCGAGGAGATCGGGAAGGCCATGGTCCGCATGACGGTCTTCAACGGGAAGATCATCCACGGAGGAAAGTAGGCGGGGAGGGGCGGAGGAGGCGCGGACATGGCCGACGGATCGCTTTTCGCCGCCGAGCCCGGCCGCATCGGCTCGGACGAATCGGGCAAGGGGGATTTCTTCGGCCCGCTCGTCGTGGCCGCCTTCTTCATGCCCGAGGGGCAGGAGGACGCGCTGCGCGCTCTCGGCGTCAAGGACTCGAAGCGGACCTCGGACGCCCGCTGCCGGGAGATCGCCCGGACGCTGAAACAGGGCTACGTCCACTCCGTCGTCGCCGTCGGCCCGGAGAAGTACAACGAGCTCTACGACAAGCTCCGCAACCTCAACCGGCTGCTGGCTTGGGCGCACGCCCGGGCCATCGAGAACGTCCTCGAGCGGGTGCCGGCGGGGAAGGCCGTCACGGACCAGTTCGGCGACGAGAGGTTCGTCCGCAACGCCCTCCTCAAGAAGGGCCGGGAGATCGAGCTCGTCCAGATGCCCCGGGCCGAGGAGGACCCGGCCGTCGCCGCCGCCTCCATCCTGGCCCGGGCCGAGTTCCTGGAGCGGCTCGGCGCGCTCGGTCGCGAGGTCGGGGCCGCGCTGCCCAAGGGCGCCTCGGCCGCGGTCGAGGCCGCGGCCGTCGCCCTCGTCCGGGCCAAGGGCCCGGATATCCTCGGCAAGGTCGCCAAAACACATTTCAAGACGACGGCCCGGGTCCTCGGCCTCGCCGGAGCTTAAGTTAAAGAAGGGGTCAGGTCTACTTTCTGACACTTTTTCTGTCAGAAAGTAGACCTGACCCCTTCCTGGAGGCAACGATGGATGAGCCTGAAGAGAAGCCGATGACATCTCCGACCCTCCGTCTCTATTACGACGACCCCTACCTCGTCGAGTTCGAGGCCGAGGTCATGGAGAAGACGACCCACGAGGGCTCCCCGGCCGTCGTCCTCGACGCGACCGCCTTCTATCCGGAGTCAGGCGGCCAGCCGTGGGACAAGGGCACGCTCGGCGGGGCCGAGGTCCTCAAGGTCCTCGACCTCGACGGCGTCATCCTCCACGTCCTCGCCGCGGACGTCGCATCCGGGCGCCTCCGCGGCCGGGTCGACCGGCCGACGCGCTTCGACCACATGCAGCAGCACACCGGCCAGCACATCCTGTCCCAGGCCTTCTTCGAGATCGTCCGGGGCGAGACGCAGTCGTTCCACCTCGGGCCGGAGGTCTCGACGCTCGAGATCGGGCTCGGGGCCATCGCCGATTCCGACCTCGACCGGGTCGAGGACAGGGCGAACGCCGTCGTCTGGGAGGATAGGGAGGTCAAGACCTATTTCGTGCCCGAGGAGCGCATCGACGCCGTGCCCCTCCGCCGGCCGCCGAAGAAGCACGGCCTCCTCCGTGTCGTCGAGGTCGCGGGCTTCGATTACTCCGCCTGCGGCGGAACGCACTGCCGGCGCACTGGCGAGGTGGGCCTCGTCAAGGTCCTGGGCGCGGAGAAGATCCGGGGGAACCTGCGTTTCGACTTCCTCTGCGGCAACCGGGCCCTCGGCGACTACCGCATCAAGGACCGCGGCCTGCGCGCCGTCGCCGGGTCCTTCTCCTGCCTGCCGAAGGACGCGCCGGGCCAGGTCGCCCGGCTCGCCGGCGACTTCAAGGCCCTGAAGAAGCGGAGCCGGAAGCTCGAGGAGCGGCTGGCCGTCTTCGACGCCCGGGAGGTCATCGCGCAGGCCCGCGGCCCGCTCATCGCCGCAGTCCTCAGCGACCGGAGCCCCGAAGAGGCCCGCTTCCTCGCCCTCAACGTCATTCGCAGCGGGCGCTTCACCGTCGTCTACGGCGCCGCGGGCGAGAGCCAGGGGCACATCATCCTGGCCCGCTCCGATTCGCTCGAGGTCGACCTGCGCGCGGCCATCCCGGTCATCGGCGCCCTGCTCCCCGTCAAGGGCGGGGGAGGGCCTTCGCTTGTCGAGCTCGTGACGCCGGAGCGGGATAAGCTCTCGGCGGCCGTCGAGGCGGCAAGGGCATGGCTCCAGGTTAACGAGGCCGGGCTCGGATGAGGACCGTCCTCGTCGTCGGCAGCTCGAACACCGACATGGTCATCCGCGTCGCCCGCGTCCCGCGCCCGGGCGAAACGGTCCTCGGCGGGGAGTTCTCCATGGCCGCCGGCGGTAAGGGCGCGAACCAGGCCGTGGCCGCCGCCCGGGCCGGCGGCCGGGTCAGGCTCGTCGCCCGGGTCGGCGACGACGTCTTTGGCGAGCGGGCCGTGCGCGGCTTCGAGGCCGACGGCATCGACGTCCGCTTCGTCGCCCGCGACGGCCGGGCCCCATCCGGCGTCGCCCTGATCAACGTCGCCGCCGACGGCGAGAACAGCATCTCCGTCGCCTCGGGGGCCAACGCCCTCCTCTCTCCCGACGACGTCCGGCGGGCGGAGGAGGCCTTCGACGGCGCCGACGTCCTCCTCCTCCAGCTCGAAACGCCGCTCGAAACGGTCCGGGCGGCCGCGGCGATGGCTTCGGAGCGGGGCGTCCCGGTCATCCTCAACCCGGCCCCGGCCAGCCCCTTGGACGATGACCTCCTCCGTCGCGTCGCTGTCCTCACTCCGAACGAGAGCGAGGCCGAGCAACTTGCGGGGATCCGGGTCGCCGGCGAAGATGGTGCCGCCGAGGCCGCCGCGGCCCTGAGAGCGCGAGGCCCGCGCTTCGTCGTCGTCACCCTCGGCGAAAAAGGGTGTTACGCGGCCGGGAATGATTTCGAGGGGTTCGTTCCCGCCTTCCCGGTCCGGGCCGTGGACACGACGGCGGCCGGCGACGTCTTCAATGGCGCCCTGGCCGTGGCCTTGGCCGAGAAGCGGCCGGTCGGGGAGGCCCTCAGGTTCGCCTCGGCCGCCGCGGCCATCTCGGTCACCCGCCCCGGCGCCCAACCCTCGGCGCCGGCCCGGGCGGCCATCGAGGAATTCCTGCGTCGCCGTCCGCCTGTCACGGAGCGATAGGCCGGACTCCCGTCCCCCTCGCGGCCTCCGTCCGCAGACCTCCCCGCCGTTCACAAAAAAGGGGAACCCGCCCGCGGCTCACTCGTACCGCAGCGAGACGATCGGGTCCATCTTCGCCGCCTTCTGGGCCGGAAAGATGCCGAAGAACAGGCCGATGCCGACCGACCACATCGACACGGCCGCCGGCAGCGGCGTCGCCGCCCGGACGACGAGGGCGATGCCGAAGCCGATGAGGACGCCGATCAGGCCGCCGAGCCCGGTCAGGACGACCGCCTCGATCAGGAACTGCTTGAGGATGTCGCCGGAGCGGGCCCCGATGGCCTTGCGGATGCCGATCTCCCGAGTCCGCTCCTTGACCGAGACGAGCATGATGTTCATGACGCCGATGCCGCCGACGAGCAGGCCGATCGAGGAGATGACGATCATGACGAGGAAGGCCGCGCCCGTGATCTGCTTGTAGAGGCTGATGAGCGTATCGGTCGTCATGACCGCGAAATCGTTGGGCTTGCCGTAAGGGACCTTGCGTCGCGTCCGGAGGACCTCGCTGATCTGCTGGATGGTCGCGTCGAGCGTCCCGGGCGTGCGGGGGACGGCGATGATCTCGAGCCGGTCCTTCTCGTAGGCGAAATACTTCATCAGCGTCGTCAGCGGCAGGCCGACGAAGTTGTCCCGGCTCTGGCCGAACATCTGCCCGCGCTTGTTGAGGACCCCGACCACGGTGAAGGCCTCGTTGCCGACGCGGATCTCCTTGCCGAGCGGGTTGAGATTCGGGAAGAGGTTGTCGGCGAGCTCGGAGCCGAGAAGGCAGACCCGGGCGCTGTGGTTGACCTCGGCCTCGGTGATGAAGCGGCCCTGCCTGGGCAGGTAGACGGACATGACCGTCGGCCAGGACTCGTTCATGCCGACGACCTGGGCCGTGTCGACCTTGTTGTTCATGAACTTGATCTCGACCGGCTGGAAGACGCTGACCATGACGGAGATGGCGACGGCCTTGACCAGGCTCGCCTCTTTCTGAACAGCCTTGGCGTCGTCGAGTGTCAGGTCCTTGCGTGTCCGCATCTCCTCGCTCATCCGGCCCATCTGGGCCGGCTCGTACTTCATGACCATGATGATGTCGGAGCCGACGGACTGGAGCTGCCCGATGAACGACTTGTTGAGCCCTTGGATGACCGAGACCATGCCGATGACGGTCATGACGCCGATGATGATGCCGAGGACGGTCAGGAAGGAGCGGAGCTTGTGGGTCCGCAGGGAGTCGATGGCCATGCCGAAGATCTCGCGGACGATCTGGACTCTCATTGTTCCGCCCTCAATGCCTCGACCGGGTCGAGCTTGGCCGCCCGGTTGGCGGGATAGATGCCGAAGAACAGGCCCAGCGTCCAGGACATGACGATGGCCACGATGATCGAGGCCGGGTCGACGCTCGAGGGCATGGAGGTCGTGGCCGAGACGATCTTGGCCACGGAGAAGCCGAGGACGATGCCGACGATCCCGCCGACGGCCGAGATGACCGACGACTCGATGAGGAACTGGAAGAGGATGTCGCGTCGGCGGGCGCTGACGGCCATGCGGACGCCGATCTCTTTGGTCCTCTCCGAGACGGAGACGAACATGATGTTCATGATGACGATGCCGCCGACGATCAGGGCGATCGAGGAGATGGCGATCATGGCGAAGTAGATGCCAGAGGTCGCCGTCTTGTAGAACTGGATGAAGGTTTCGGAGGTGGCGATGGCGAAGTCGTCGGGGTCCTTGTAGGAGCGCTTCCGCCAGGACCGGAGGATCGTCCGGACCTCCTCCTCGGCCCGGAACATCTGCTCCTGGGAGCTCGTGTGGATGTTGATGCTGACCGAACGGCGCGAGCCGTAGATCTTCTCGAAGGTCGTGATGGGGATGCGGGCGTAGTTGTCCTGGCTGAAGCCGAGGAGCTTGCCGACCTTCTTGCCGGTGCCGATGACCTGGAAATTCTGGCTGCCGACCTTGATCCAGCGGCCGATGGGGTCAAGCGACGGGAAGAGGTTTTCCACGACGTCGCTCCCGATGATGCACACGGGCCGCGAGTTCGTCTCGTCCTGGAGCTGGATGTGGCGGCCGCTCTCGAGCTCGAGGACCGAGCCGATCTCGTGGTCGAGGTGGGTCACGCCCCGGACCTCGGTGTTCTTGATGGACTGGCTGCCGAACTTGACTGTCTCCGAGGTCTCGACCGTCGCCCCGATGAGGTCGCATGACTTGCACCGGTCGCGGAGGAGCTGGACCTCGGTCAGGGTCAGGTCCTTTCGCTTCATCTGCTCCCGGAATTCCTTGAGCGACATGCCGACCATGGAGAACTTCTGGACGGCGAAGTCGTT
>JBBISK010000110.1:0-8020 GCA_037441295.1 Candidatus Aminicenantota bacterium
ATTTGTTCTTCAGGTCCTCGAGGGCCTTGGCATCCGTGACCCGGCCGGCCGCGGTCTCGAATTCTCTCTTCAGGCCCTCGATCCTGTCCTTGAGGGTGGCCATGTCCCACCCCGCTCAGGCCGCGGCGTTCTTGGTCTTCTCGGCCAGGAAGGAGAACGTCTGAGGGGCGTTCACGGCCAGGTCGGCCAGGACCTTGCGGTCGAGGCCGACGCCGAGCGTTTTCAGGCCCTTGATGAAGCGGCTGTAGGTCGTGCCGTTGGCCTCGGCCGCCGCGGTGATCCGGACGATCCAGAGGGCGCGAAAGGTCCGCTTCTTGGCCCGCCGGTCGCGGTAGGCGTAGAGCAGGGACTTCTCGACAGCCTCCTTGGCCGTGCGGTAGTTCCGGCTCTTGGCGCCCCAGTATCCCTTGGCCAGGGCCAGGGTCTTCCGCCGCCGGTCCCTCCTCTTGGTGCTTCGTTTGACGCGTGGCATGGTTGACTCCTTCTCGGTTCGGCCCGGTCTCAGAACTCGTACGGCAGCATCGTCTTGACGGCCTTGCGGTCGGCCGGGCTGGCCACGGCCTTCTTGCCGAGGAGCCTCTTCCTCTTGGAAGCCTTCTTCGTCAGGATGTGGCTCTTATTGGCCTTGCTGTGCAGGACCTTTTTCTTCGCCGTGACCTTGAATCTCTTTTGGGCTCCCTTGTGGGTTTTTAGCTTTGGCATCCTTTCCTCCTTGCTTCGTGGGGACCAGCAGGGCGGAGACGGCCCAATCCTGCTTCCGCGCTTCGCCGTCTCGCGCCGCGATATCCTTCATGTCGGTGAAGACCCTGTCGAGGACCTGGTGGCCGAGCTCCGGCTTCTGTTTCTCGCGGCCGCGGAGCATGACCGTCACCTTGACCTTGTTGCCTTCCTCGATGAACCGCCGGATGTGCTTCGTCTTGAAGTCGTAGTCGTGGACGCTGATCTTGGGCCGGAACTTGATCTCCTTGATCTGGATCTGCTTCTGGTGCTTCTTGGCCTGGTGCTCCCGCTTGTGCTCCTCGTAGAGGAACTTGCCGTAGTCCATGATCCGGCAGACGGGCGGCTGGGCGGCGGGCGCGATCTCGACGAGGTCGAGGCCGCGCTCCCGGGCCATGTGGATGGCCTGGGCGGTCGGCAGGACGCCCAGCTGGCTCTTGTCCTCGTCGATGACGCGGACTTCCTTCGCCGGGATCATCTCGTTCGTCCGGTGGGCCTTGGCCTTGGGGGTGACAGGGTGGAAGGAGTGTCGCTTGAAAATGTGGGTCCTCCTTAGAAACTCACGGTGAGATCTTTGCGGGCGTCCAGGCCCGCGACCTGATCGATGAAGCGGGCGACCTCGACCTCGCCCTTGTCGCCCTGGCCGTGGACGCGGAGCGAGGCCGTCCGGCGCTCGACCTCCTTGTCCCCGACGACGAGCAGGAGCGGGATCTTCTGGACCTCCGCCTCGCGGATCTTCTTGCCGATCTTCTCGCGGCTCCCGTCGACCGACGCCCGCAGGCCGCGGGCCCGGAGCATCGCCTCGAGCTCCCGGGCGTAGGGCTCGTGGCGGTCGGCGATGGGCAGGACGACGACCTGCACGGGGGCCAGCCAGACGGGGAAGCTCCCCTTGTAGTGCTCGATGAGGACGCCGAAGAACCGCTCGAGCGAGCCGAGCAGTGCCCGGTGGACCATGTACGGCCGGTGGGGCTGCCCGTCCTCGCCGGTGTAGGTCATGTCGAACCGCTCGGACATGTTGAAGTCGAACTGGATCGTCGTGCACTGCCAGAAGCGTCCGAGGGCGTCCTTGATCTTGATGTCGATCTTGGGGCCGTAGAAGACGGCCTCGCCCTCCATCCGCGCGTAGGCCAGGTTCCGGGCCTCGAGGGCCTTGACGAGCGAGGCCTCGGCCTGCCGCCACATGGCCTCGCTGCCGGCGTACTTCCCCGGGTTCTTGGGGTCGCGGACCGAGAGCTCGATCTTGTTGTCCGTGAAGCCGAAGGCGGCGAGCAGGCTGAGGGAGAAGTCCAGGACCCGGAGGATCTCGCCGTCGATCTGCTCCGGCGTGCAGATGATGTGGGCGTCGTCCTGGGTGAAGCCCCGGACGCGGAGCAGGCCGTGGAGGACGCCGCTCCGCTCGTAGCGGTAGACGGTGCCGAGCTCGGCCCAGCGCAGGGGCAGCTCGCGGTAGGACCGGCCGCGCGACTTGTAGACGAGGATGTGGAACGGGCAGTTCATCGGCTTGATGTAGTAGTTCTGCTCGTCGATCTCCATCGGCGAGTACATGCTGTCCTTGTAGAACCCGAGGTGTCCCGAGATCTGCCAGAGGGTCTCCCGCCCGATGTGGGGCGTGTAGAGGATGTCGTAACCGCCGGCCCAGTGCCGCTCGCGCCAGTACTGCTCGATGACGGCCCGGACCCGGGCGCCCTTGGGGTGCCAGAGGGTCAGGCCGCCGCCGAGCTCGTCGGCGAAGCTGAAGAGGTCGAGCTCCGGGCCGAGCTTGCGGTGGTCGCGGGCCTTGGCCTCCTCGAGGAGCGCCAGGTGCTCGTCGAGCTCCTTCTTGGTGAAGAAGACGGTGCCGTAGATCCGCTGGAGCTGCCGGCCCTTTTCGTCGCCCTTCCAGTATGCGCCCGAGACCGACAGGAGCTTGACGTTCTCGAGGACACCGGTCGAGGGGACGTGCGGGCCGAGGCAGAAGTCGACGAAGCGGCCTTGCCGGTAGCAGGTGACCAGGGCGTCGCCCTTCTCCCGGATGAGCTCGACCTTGAGGGGCTGGCTCATCTCCTCGAAGAGCTTGACGGCCTCTTCCTTGGACATGACCAGCCGCTCGACGGGGATGTCCGCCCTGGCCAGCTCCTTCATCTTCCTTTCGATCTTCTCCAGGTCCTCGGGGGTGAAAGGCTCGTCGCGCAGGAAGTCGTAATAGAAGCCGTTCTCCACGGCCGGCCCGATGCCCGTCTTCGTCTCGGGATAGAGCTCGAGGACGGCGTGGGCGAGGAGGTGGGAGGCGCTGTGGCGGACGACCTCGAGGGCCTCGGACGACCCCGGGCCGAGGAGCGAGACCTCGGCGTCCGTGTCGATCGGCGCCCGGAGGTCGCAGAGGACTCCGTTGACCCGGGCCGCGACCGGGCGGCCGGGCTTGCCGGTCCGCGGCAAAAGGTCCCAGACGCAGGCTCCCTGGTCGGCCGGGTAGAACGAATCCTCGATCCTGATCTTGATCTGTCGTTTCATGCTCACCAACTGCGATGGTTCACAAGGGCGGGCGCTTCAAAGACGGCCCCCCTCGGGGTCTCTTGAATCCTGACCGTGTGGAACACTGGTAGGCGCGGAGGGAATTGAACCCACGGCCTCTTCCGTGTCAGGGAAGCGCTCTCCCACTGAGCTACGCGCCTAAACTTCGCCGTATAAAGCTGTTATATCTTAAGGAAATCGACCCGGACTGTCAATACTGCGGGAAAAAAGGTATAATCCCTCCGGCCCCTGTTGAAAGGATTCCCGGCGTGATCGGCCTCCTCTCGGATTCCCACGACAACCTGGTCATGGTCCGCCGGGCCGTCAGCCTGTTCAACGACGCCAGCTGCGACCTCGTCGTCCACGCAGGGGACTTCGTCGCCCCCTTCGCCGCCGAGGAGCTCCGCAACCTCCGCTGCCCGGTCCGGGCCGTCGTCGGCAACTGCGACGGCGAGCGGGCCGGCCTGGCCCGGACCTTCCAGGGCCTGGGTGAGATCCGGGACGCCCCCTTCGCCTTCAGCCACGGCGGGGTGAGGTTCGTCGTCAGCCACCTGGACGGCCCGGTGGCCGGGTACCTGGCCTCGATCCCCTGCGACGTCCTCGTCTTTGGACACACGCACAAGCCCCTTTCGGAACGGAGGGACGGCATCCTCGTCGTCAATCCCGGCGAGGCCGGGGGCTGGCTCCTGGGGCGGGCGACGGTCGCCCTCCTCGACCCGGCGGCCCGGACCGCCGATATCCTCGACTTAGCCTGAACGGAGGTCCCCATGCCCCATCCGATCAATCGCCGCCAGAAACCCGCCTGGAGGCCGGCGCAGCGGCCGCTGCCGCCCCGGCCCCGTCCGCAGGAACCCCGCAAGAAGATCCAGCCGCAGGGGAAAAAAGGCCCGCCGGTCAAACGCGGCTAGGGAAAGAGGGACAATCCCCTCGCGGGGACAGTCCCTGTGGTCCTGACCCTAAGGCGACCGGCCCATTCTCCCTGAGACGGTCGCCTCCCCCTGCGGGTTGCATAAACCCTTTAGTTGTAATATACTTGCTCCCTCCTTCTTGACAATTGAATATGGCAGAACGTCGGAAGGAGAAGTTTTCTTTTTTTTGAAAGGAGAGCGCCTTGAAGAAAGTCATCATCATGGGGGCCGCCGGGCGCGACTTCCACAACTTCAACACCTACTTCCGCGACAACCCCGACTACCGGGTCGTGGCCTTCACCGCCACCCAGATCCCGGACATCGAGGGCCGCAAGTACCCCGCCGCGCTGGCCGGGAAGCTCTATCCCAGGGGCATTCCCATCGAGGCCGAGGCCGAGCTCGACAAGCTCATCGCCGCCCACAAGGTCGACGATGTCCACCTCGCCTACAGCGACCTCGCCCATGAATATGTCATGCAAAAGGCCTCCCAGGTCCTGGCCGCCGGGGCCAACTTCGTCCTCCTCGGCCCGGCCGACACGATGATCAAGAGCCGCAGGCCCGTCGTCTCCGTCTGCGCCGTCCGCACCGGCTCGGGCAAGAGCCAGACGAGCCGCAAGGTCGCCACGATCCTCAAGGAGAAGGGCCGGCGCGTGGCCGCCATCCGCCATCCCATGCCCTACGGCGACCTCGTCAAGCAAAAGGTCCAGCGCTTCGCCACTTACGCCGACCTCGACAAGCACGAGTGCACGATCGAGGAGCGCGAGGAGTACGAGCCCCACATCGACAGGGGGATCATCGTCTACGCCGGCGTCGACTACGGCGCCATCCTCCGCCAGGCCGAGAAGGAGGCCGATGTCATCCTCTGGGACGGCGGCAACAACGACTTCTCCTTCTACAGGTCGGATCTCGAGATCGTCGTCGCCGACCCCCACCGAGCCGGCCATGAGCTCTCCTATTACCCGGGCGCGGTCAACTTCCGTCGGGCCAAGGTCATCGTCATCAACAAGATGGACACGGCGCCCCCGGAAGGCATCGAGACGGTGCTGGCCAACGCCAAGAAGGTCAACCCCAAGGCGACGATCATCCGCGCCAACTCCCCGACCATCGTCAAGGACGGCGGCCGGATCACCGGCAAGCGCGTCCTCGTCATCGAGGACGGCCCGACCCTGACCCACGGCGGCATGAAGTACGGCGCCGGCATCGTCGCGGCCCGCAAGTACGGCGCGGCCCAGATCGTCGACCCGCGGCCCTTCGCCGTCGGCTCGATCAAGAAGACCTTCGAGAAGTACAGCCACCTCGACGACGTCCTGCCGGCCATGGGCTACGGCGAGAAGCAGACCCGCGAGCTGGCCGAGACGATCGAGGCCATCGACTGCGACCTCGTCGTCAGCGCGACCCCCATCGACATCACCCGGGTCATCAAGGTCCGAAAGCCGATCCTCCGCGTCGGCTACGAGCTCGAGGAGATCGGCACCCCCACGCTGAAGGACGTCCTCAAGAAGTTCTGAGCCCCCGATGAAGCCCAAGGTCGCCCTCATCGCCTTCGGAGGCAACGCGCTGCTCCCCGACAACCAGCGGGGTTTGCAGGACGAGCAGATGCGCAATGCCCGGAAGGCGGCCGAGCTCATGGTCCATATCGTCCGCAAGGGCTACGAGCTCATCGTCGTCCACGGCAACGGGCCGCAGGTCGGCAACCTCCTCATCCAGATGGAGGAGGCCGTGACCAAGATCCCGCCCTACACGCTCGACGTCTGCGACGCCATGACCGAGGGCAGCATGGGCTTCATGCTCGAGCGGGCCATCACCAACGAGCTCCGGCGCCAGTCCCTCGACAAGGAGGTGGCCTCGCTCGTCACCCAGGTCGTCGTGGACCCGAACGACCCGGCCTTCGCCAAGCCGACCAAGCCCGTCGGCCCCTTCTATTCCAAGTATCGGGCCCAGATGCTGGCCCGCGAGAAGAAATGGGCCATGGTCGAGGACGCCGGCCGCGGCTACCGCAAGGTCGTCCCCTCCCCCAGGCCCATCGACGTCGTCCCGAAGGGTGTCATCCGGGACCTCGTCCACGCCGGCCGGGTCGTCGTCGCCGCCGGGGGTGGCGGCATCCCCGTCGTCATCAACAGCCGGGGGTTCTTCGAGGGCGTCGAGGCCGTCATCGACAAGGACTACGCCGCCAGCCTGCTGGCGCGCGAGGTCGGCGCCGACCTGTTCATCATCCTGACCGCCATCGAGCGCGTCTACATCGATTTCGGCAAGCCCGGCCAGAAGGAGGCCGCCGTCCTTACGGTCGAGGAAGCCAAGAAGCACCTGGCGGACGGGCAGTTCCCGCCGGGCTCCATGGGGCCCAAGATCCGGGCCGCCGTCGAGTACATCGAGGCCGGCGGGCGGGAGGTCCTCATCACTAAGGACACCCACCTCAAGGCCGCCCTGCTCAACCGCTCGGGGACCCGCATCGTCGCCGACGCATAGGAGAAGCCGCGATGGAAAAAGATTTCTTGTCGGTCCGCGACCTCAGCCTGTACGAGTTCAGCCAGGTCCTCGACCTGGCGGCCGAGATGAAGAAGCACTCGCACAAGCACCGCAAGGACCTCGAGGGCCGGATCCTGGCCATGATCTTCCAGAAGCCGTCGCTGCGGACGCGGATGACCTTCGAGGCCGGCATGCTCCAGCTCGGCGGCGAGGCCATCTACCTCGCCCCGTCGGACATCCAGATGGGGAGTCGCGAGAGCGCCGTCGACATCGGCAAGAACCTCGAGCGCTGGGTCGACGGCATCATGATCCGGACCTTCGGGCACCAGATCGCCGTCGACCTGGCAAGCAGCACGCGCATCCCGGTCATCAACGCTCTGACCGACCTCTCCCACCCCTGCCAGGGCATGTCCGACTTCTTCACCCTGCGTGAGCACAAGGGCGGACTGGCCGGCCTGAAACTCGCCTACGTCGGCGACGGCAACAACGTCTGCCACAGCCTCCTCCTGGCCGCGGCCAGGGCCGGCACGAAGATGGCCGTGGGAACGCCCGCGGGCTACGAGCCGAAGCCGGAGGTCGTCCGGGCGGCCCGGGAGGACGGGAAGGGGACGGGGTTCGAGGCCGTCCTGACGACGAGCCCCGAGGAGGCCGTGCGCGGCGCGGACGCCGTCTACACCGACGTCTGGGCCTCCATGGGCCAGGAGGCGGAGAAGGCGGAGCGGGCCAGGATCTTCGCCCCGTTCCAGGTCAACGGCCGGCTCATGTCCCAGGCCAAGGCCGACGCCGTCTTCATGCACTGCCTGCCCGCCCACCGGGGCGAGGAGGTCACCGACGAGGTCATCGACTCGCTGAACTCCATCGTCTACGACCAGGCCGAGAACCGGCTCCACGTCCAGAAGGTCATCCTGAACCTGTTGATGGGGAAAAAAGACAAGAAATGAGCAGCGAAACGAACACCCTGATCACAGTGACGCCGGAAGACGTCGCCCTTGTCGAGCGGGAGCTCGAGGGGACGTCCCATCCCCTCTCCGTCAATGCCCTGACCGGGAAGCTGGCCTTCGAGAAGACGGCCAGCCAGCGGCTGCAGGATGTCAAGAAGTACAACCCGAACTGCCGGTACGAGGTCGGCGACTTCATCTACAAGGAATACGACGAGCCCCTGACCGTCGGCAGCAAGTCCGTCGAGCACTTCCAGGGCGCGGTCATCTTCAAGGTCGTCGCCAAGGCCTATTACAAGAACTTTCGTTGCGACATGCTTGAGGTTGACTACCCGGGCGGCGGCGTCTTCCGCAAGTACGTCGACTACATGAAGAAGACCCGGACCCAGGTCCTCCTCCCGGCCAACGTCGAGGGCCATGACCAGGCCCCGGAGCTCATCGCCAAGGCCGACGACCCGCGGCTGACCGAGCTGCCGATGACCGAGCGGGACCTCAAGACCC
>JBBISK010000111.1:0-4342 GCA_037441295.1 Candidatus Aminicenantota bacterium
CGAGGTATCCGATATCCCCGGTGTAGAGCCAGCCCCCGCGCAGGACCTCCCTGGTCGCCTTTTCGTTCTTCCAATAGCCCGCCATGACGTTTTCGCCCCGGACGACGATCTCGCCCTTCTCTCCCGCGGGAAGCGGAGCGCCCGTCTCGTCGCAGATCTTAAGCTCCAGGCCGGGGGCGACCTTGCCGGAGGAGCCCAGCTTGTGGGCCTTCTTGCTGTTGGCGGAGATGACCGGGGCCGCCTCGGTCAGGCCGTAACCCTGGAACATGGGGATCCCGAGGGCATAAAAGAAGCGCTGGAGCTCGATGTCGAGGAGGGCGCCGCCGCCGACGAAGAACTCGAGCCGGCCGCCGAAATTCCGCCTGATCTTCTTGAAGACCAGCTGGTCGTAGAAAAGATAGAGGGGCTTTTTCAGCTTCCGGAAGCCCCGGCCCCTGTTCCAGCCCTCCGCGTTGTAAGCGTAGGCGAGCTTCAGCCCCTTCCGGAAGAGCTTTTCCGCCGCGGGACCCTTATCCCGCACGCCTTTTTCGATGCCCTTCCGGAAAGTCCTGGCGATGGCCGGGACGCTGAAGAGGAAATGGGGCCGGACCTCCTTGATGTTCAAGGGGACGTTCTTCAGGCTCTCCATCGAGGTCCGGCCGACCTCGGCGGAGGCCAGCGCCGCCCCGCTCCTTATCAGGCTGTAGACCCCGGCCGTGTGGGCGAAGGCGTGGTCCCAGGGAAGGTAGAGAAGAGAAACGTAATGCTCGGGGCAGTCCACCAAGCCCCTGGACTGGTCGGTGTTGGCCACGTAGTTGAGGTGGGTCAGGATGATGCCCTTGGGGTCGGCCGTGGTCCCCGACGTGTAACAGATGTTGGCGTAGTCGTTTTCCTTGATGGAGCGCCAGGCCTCCTCGAACTCGCTCCGGTTGGCCCCGAGCCGGGCGTCCCCCATCTTGAAGATCTCGCTGGCCAGGACCTCGTCGCGCTCATAGGACGGCATCTCGTCCAGCAGGACGGTCGTCTTGAGCTCGGGAAGGTCGGCCTTGATCTGACGGACCTTCCCGGCCTGTGACCTCGAGACGATGACGATCTTGCTGCCGGAATGGGCCAGCCGGAACTTGAGGTCCGAGAGCTCGTCGATCTTGACCGAGATCGGCACGTTCACCGCCCCGTTGTACAGGACCCCAAGCTCGCTGACGAGCCAGTCGTTGCGGCCTTCGGCGATCAGGGCGGCCCGGTCGCCCCGGCCGAGGCTCAGGGCCCTCAACCCGGCCGCGACCCTGTGGACGAGCGTCCGGGCCTCGAGATAGGTCGTCCCCTGATAGCGCCCTTCCTTTTTTTCCCACATCAGGACATTGTTCGGGTGGGCGCCGACGCTGTCTTCAAAAAGCTGGGGGAGAGTCCTTTCGGGCATGGCCATCCTCCGTGCTGACGGGCTGGCCTCATCCTAAGCCCGTCCGGGGGGAAAGTCAAAGCGGCGGAGTCAATTTTCCCCCTGTCCGCCCGACCGAACAAAAGGAAGCCGAGATGAAGCCCACCCAGGAACGGCGCCGCGAGCCCCGGACCCGCCAGGAGAACAAGGTCATCCTGACCCCGATCGGCGCGGCCGGCGAGGCGCCTCCGATGACGTATTATTCGCTGACCAGGGACATCTCCGTCGGCGGCATCCGCATCCTGACCGACGCCCCGCTCGCGGTCGACTCCCGGGTCCGCATTGAGGTCGCGCTGACACGGTCCCGGTCGCGCATCGCGGCCGAGGCCCGCGTCCGCTGGGTCAAGGAGCTCTTCGGCAAGGACGTCTACGAGACGGGCCTCGAGTTCGTCGGCATGGACCCCGAGGTCCGGCTGACCCTGATGGAACACCTCTACGGGAAAGCCAAGCGGCGCGACTGACCGCCCGGGCTTGCTTTTCCTCCCTCCCTGAGCTAAAAAAGAACGAGCCCGCATCTTTCCGGAGGAGCCCCGATGAGGAACGAATGGTGGACCGAAGCCCGTTTCGGGCTCTTCATCCACTGGGGGCTCTACGCCCTGCCGGCGCGCCACGAGTGGGTGAAAAGTCGCGAGAAGCTCTCTGACGACGCCTACGCGAAGCAGACGGGAGGTATTTCGACCGCTTCGACCCCGACCTCTACGACCCGGCCTCATGGGCCAGGGCGGCCCGGGCCGCCGGCATGAAGTACGCGGTCGTCACGGCCAAGCACCACGATGGGTTCTGCCTCTGGGATTCCCAGCTTACGGATTACAAGGCGACGCGGACGCCGGCCGGCCGGGACCTCTTGCGGCCGCTGGTCGACGCCATGCGGGCTGAGGGCCTGCGCGTCGGGCTCTACTATTCGCTGCTCGACTGGCACCACCCGGATTACACGGTCGACGCCTTCCACCCGATGCGGGACGACCCGCGGTTCGTGGCCGAGGCCAAGGGACGAAACCTCGGGAAGTACGTCGACTATCTCTTCAGCCAGGTCCGGGAGTTGCTGACGGAGTTCGGCCGGGTCGATGTCCTGTTCTTCGATTATTCGTTCCCCGGCCCGGAGGGCAAGGGGCGGCGGGAATGGCGGTCGGAGGAGCTCATTCGCATGGTCCGGGAGCTCCAGCCGGAGATCCTCGTCAACGACCGGCTCGACCTCCTCGACGTCCCGGGCGGCTGGGACTTCCGGACGCCCGAGCAGTTCCTGCCGCGGCGCTGGGTCGAGTCGGGCGGCCGGCGAGTGCCTTGGGAGACCTGCCAGACGTTCTCCGGCTCGTGGGGCTACCACCGGGACGAGGCGACCTGGAAATCGGCGCGCCAGCTCATCGTCATGCTCATCGAAACGGTCGGCAAGGGAGGCAATTTCCTCCTCAACGTCGGGCCGACGGGCCGCGGCACGCTCGACCCCCGGGTCCTCGACCGGCTCGGGGCGATCGGGGAGTGGATGGCGCTTCACGGCCGGTCCATTCACGGCTGCACTCAGGCCCCGGAGGGCTTCGTCGCCCCTTCCGGGACCCTGCTGACGTACCATCCCGGGCGGCAACGCCTCTATCTCCACGTGCTCGAATGGCCGGCCGGCGTCCTCCATCTGGACGGCCTGGCCGGACGCGTCGCCTACGCCCATCTCCTCAACGATGCCTCCGAGGTCGCCTTCACCGAGAGAGGCGGCGAGGCCGGCTTCTTCGCCGGGACCCGTGAGGAGTGGCCAAAGAGTACGCTGACCCTGAAGCTGCCCATGGCCAAGCCGGATGTCGAGGTCCCGGTCGTCGAATTCTATCTCGAACGGGGATAAGCCCATGAAAAGGACGGCCCTTCTCCTCATCTTCTCGCTCTTCTGGGCGGGCGCCTCGGCCGCGGCGGCTCCGGCCAAGAACTACTATTTCCCCGAGGTCCGGGTGGAGATCGCCGTGGACAGGGCTGGCGGTTTCCGGGTCGACGAATTCCGGACCTACGAGTTCCAGGGAAGTTTCTCCTGGGCCGACCTAAGGATCCCGCTCGTCGTCAGCCGCAAGGGCCGGTCCTATGCCGCCACCCTGTCCGGATTCTCCGTCAGCGACGAGAGGGGAGTCCTGCTCAAGAGCGAGACGGGCACGGGCGGCGGCGTCTTCCAAGCCAAATGGCATTTTTCGGCCAGGAATGAGCGCCGGACCTTCCACATCCAATATCGCATCGGCGGCGGCATCCTCAGCTATCCCGAGGTGACCGAGCTCTATTGGCAGGTCATCGGCGACGGCTGGGATCGTCCGACGAGGAAGGTCGCGATCGAGGTCCGGCTCCCGGAGCCGTTGGCGCGGGCCGCGGACCTCAACGTCTGGGGGCACGGCCCCCTCAGCGGCTGGGCCGAGGTCGTGGACGCGCGGACGGCCCGCTTCTCCGCGGTCGACGTCCCCTCGCACCAGTTCGTCGAGGTCCGCGTCGTCTGGCCCGCCGGGCTCGTCTCGGGTGTCCCGGCGACGGGCGCGAGCCTGGCTTCGGTCAAGCAGGAGGAGGCCGGCTTCGTCCGGCAGACGATCGAGCGGGTGAAGGCGGCCAGGGCCGAGGACGAGCGCCGGGCCGAGGAGCGGGAAAAGCGCCGGCGGCTGCTGGTGAAGCTCTTCGGGGCCTGGAGCGTCTGGCAGGTCGTCGGGCCCCTGATCTTCCTCCTCTTCTACTCCCAGACCTGGTCGCGCGTCGGCAAGGACTATCGGATCGAGGGCCTGCCCGAATACTGGCGGGAGCCGCCTTCGGACCTGCCTCCCGCGTTCGTCCAGGTCCTCATGCGGGAGGGGCGGGGGATCACACCCGCGGCGTTCACGGCCACCATCTTCGACCTGGCCCGCAAGGGCTGGCTGAACATGGAGGACCTGACCGTGGAGAAGCATTCCATCCTGGGGACGCGTCGGCACCCCGATA
>JBBISK010000111.1:4352-7997 GCA_037441295.1 Candidatus Aminicenantota bacterium
CCCGCCTGACACTCCTCAGGGAATTCGGGGCCGCCCCCGAGCTCAAGGACCACGAGAGGGACCTCCTCGAGATGCTCTTTGGCAAGCTCGGCGAGCCGGGCGTCCTCAAGGGCTCTTCCTTCACCCTCGACAACCTCAAGGACTATCTGAGGAAAGAAGCCCAGGAGTTCCAGAAGTGGTACCAAGAATGGGCCAAGGGGGTCAAGGAAGCGACAAAGCCTCTGGGCTTTCTCGAGCCCGAGAGCGTGCGGGCCAGGAACGTCTTCCTCGCCGCGACTTGGCCGGTGGCCATCCTGACCTTGTGCCCGGGCCTCATCATCCTGGCCGCGGCGCTCATCCCGACCCTGAAGCGGCGGACGCCGTCCTGGGCCCGGGAGAACGCGTTGTGGAAGGCGCTCAAACACTTCCTGGACGATTTCTCGGAGTTCCGGGAGCTGCCGCCCGAGGCCCTGAGGCTCTGGGAGCAATATCTGGTTTTCGGCATCCTCTTCGGCAACGCCAAGAAGATCCTCAAGTCGCTCCCGGTCATCCTCAAGGACCGGCGGGCCGTCGTCCCGGCCTGGTACGCGGGGGCCAGCCAGGCCGGCTTCCTCTCGACGGCCGGCAACCTGACGGCCATGGTTAGCAGCATCGAGCACATGGCCATGACCGTCAGCCAAGCCAGCACCTCGGCCGCCCATTACTCATCGGGCGGAGGAGGAGGCTTCAGCGGCGGCGGGGGCGGGGGAGGCGGCGGCGGGGGCGGCGGAGCCGGATGAATCCTGGCGCCGGAGTCCGGGCGGAGCGAGAAGGGGAGCCGGGCGTGAGAAAGACCTGGGCATCGAGAAAGGCCATGGGCCTCGGCGTCCTGGCCGCGGCAGGCCTGGCCCTTTTCTGCGGGCCGTCCTCGGAAGAAGCCCGCATCAAGGCGTTTCTGAAGGACACCGTGGCCCTGGCCGAGAAGAAGGACCTCGCCGGAGTCATGTCCCGCCTGGCCGAAGACTATTCGGATTTCGAGGGCCGCGACAAGCCGGCGACCGGGGCCCTCCTCGGCGATTACTTCCGCCGCACGGGCATCGTCATCCACCTCCTCGGCGCGCGCGTCACGCCGGCCGGTCCCGATGGGCAGGCTTCGGTCGAAGCGGAGGCCTTCTTCTCCTCGGGCGCGGCCGAGGTCTTCCGCAGGCTCGTCCGCGTCGCCGGGGAATGCTATCGCTTCGAGGTGCGGCTGGCTCGCTCTCCGGGTCCGGGGTGGCGGATCGTCTGGGCGCGCTGGGAATCCGTTCCGATGTCCGACCTCTTTCCGGAGTCGCTGGCCCTGCTCCGAAAACTCTTTCCCGGCCTCTGACGTATTTCCCCATAGGAGGGAGAAGATGGACGACAAGAAAAGCGAGAAGAAGACGAGGACGGAGGAGTTCTGCGTCAACGGCGGCGAGATCGTCGACAAGATCAAGGAGATCATCCACGAGGGCAACGCCCGTCGCATCATCCTCAAGGACGCGGAGGGCAAGACCTTCCTGGAGATCCCGCTGACGGTCGGCGTCGTCGGCGCGGTCGTCGCCCCGGTCCTGGCCGCGGTCGGCGCCGTGGCCGCCCTGGCCTCGCACTTGACCATCGTCGTCGAAAAGGTCGAGGACTAGCCCGGACGCGGGCCGTCTCCCGCGGGCCGTCCACCCGACCGAAGGCCGTTCCCTGCCGGCTCCCGGCCGACCCCTTTTGTTCGGCCGACCCTCTGTGCTATATAGGATGTCTCGATCTTTTCCGACCAAGGAGGTCACATGTCCCGTATCCGCCGAAACCTCGTCCCTGGTGCCGTCTTCCTGGCGCTGCTCCTCTCAATGACAGTCGCCCCGGCGGCCCAGATTCCCGCCCCGGCCGCGAAGGACAAGGCCGCGCCCGCGCCGGCGCCGCTGCCGATCACCGCCGACGACCTGAACCTGTTCTCCTGGCGCTGGATCGGACCCGTCAATTTCTCCGGCCGCATCTCGGAGTTCGCCGTCCCCCGGGGGCAGTTCATCACCTACTACGTCCTGACGGCCAGCGGCGGCCTCTGGAAGACCGAGGACGCCGGCATCCACTTCGAGCCCGCTTTCGACAAGTACGGCACCCTGAGCATGGGATACATGGCCATCGCCCCGTCCGACCCCAAGGTCCTCTACCTCGGCACGGGCGAGCCGATGCATGCCCGGGCGAGCACCCACGGCAACGGGCTGTGGAAGTCCACGGATGCGGGCAAGACCTGGACCAAGGCCGGATTAGAGAGAAGCTTCTTCATCCCCAAGGTCGCCGTCGACCCGAAGAACCCCGACGTCGTCTACGTCGCCGCCGAGGGCAAGCTCTATGACAATGCGATGGACTGCGAGCGCGGGCTGTTCAAGACGACGGATGGCGGCAAGACCTGGACCAACGTCTTCCCGGTCAAGGACCGCGGCGTCGCCGATTTCGTCATCGACCCGCGGAACTCCGACGTCGTCCTGGCCGCGGCCTACAAGACCTACCGCCGGGCCTGGACCTTCATCGACCGCCAGCCGGGGAATTTCATCTACAAGACGACCGACGGCGGCAAGACCTGGAAGGAGCTCGTGAACGGGCTGCCGGTCGGCCTCAGCGTCGGCCGGACGGGCCTCGCGAGCTACGAGAAGAACCCGGCCATCGTCTACGCCCGCATCGACGAGGAGGTCGACCTCGGCTTCGACCTGCGCGACGGCGTGGCCGACTTCCGGGCCGGCCAGGTCTTCAGCGACGCCTGGTACCTCAACCGTTTCAAGACATTCAAGGTCAACCCGGAGCTGGCCAAGCTGGCCAAGTTCTCCGCGCCCGCGGCCGACACGGAGGCCGACCTGGCCAAGAAGCTCACCGAGCTCGTCAAGGACAAGGACTTCCTGACCAAGGCGGGGGCAGACATCGCCAAGCTCAACGCCGCGGCCCGGAAGCTCTGGCCGAAGAACGAGACCCTGATGGCCAACGTCAAGGCCGTCGAAGCGCTGCTCAAGGCCGAAACGCCCAAGCCCGATTCGACCGAGGCCAAGGGGCGCTACCAGGTCCTCAACCGTCACGCCCTCGAGATCCTCTGCGGGGAGGCGCTGCGGAACCAGGACACGGTCAAGAAGGCCGGCATCATCTACCGGTCCGACGACCAGGGCGAGAGCTGGAAGAGGATGACGGAGTACAAGGTCTCGGGCGGCAGCGCCCAGGTCAACCAGACGGAGGCCGGCTATTACGGGCGCATCGCCGTCGACCAGACGAACGACCAGAATGTCTACTGCGCCGACACGAACGTCACCTTCTCCAACGACGCCGGGAAGACGTTCAAGGTCGCCGCGTGGGACCAGGGGGCCTACAAGACGCACGTCGACCACCGCGCCGTCTGGGTCGACCCCGAGAACGGCAATCACATCCTGAGCGGCAACGATGGCGGGGCCAGCGAGACCTGGGATGGGGGCAAGCACTGGATGCAGAAATCGACCATCAGCGCCCAGCAGTTCTACGACGTCTCGGTCGACAACGAGCAGCCGTACAACGTCATGGGCGGGACGCAGGACAGCGGCTGCTGGATCGGCCCCTCCCAGACCCGGAACGCCTGGGGCGTTTATGCCCGCGACTGGAATTACCTGCCCTCGGGCGACGGCTTCTACGTCGTCCGCGACTGGTGGAACCCGGAATACA
>JBBISK010000112.1:0-7246 GCA_037441295.1 Candidatus Aminicenantota bacterium
GCCGCGGCCAGGGCCTCGCGGACGAAATCGGCGGCTGTGAACTGGACGTCAGGCTCGACCGTATCGATGAGGTGGTGGGGGACGGCCCACCGGTCCTCGGCCGGCGGCTTGTCCGTGCCGATGTCGAAGCCCTTGTAGACCTGGGCGGAATCGGCGTTGATGATCTCGCCGCCGAACCTCAGGGCCAGGCCGAGGGCGGCGCGGCTCTTGCCGACGGCGGTCGGGCCGAGGACGATGACGAGGGCCGGGATGTCAGGACGCAATTTTGATCAGAAGCCAGATCCCGAGGAGTGTGGCCAGGGCGAGGACCGAGAGGAGCTGCTTCCGCCTCACGACGGCTCCCCGATCCGCTCCAGGCTCTTGACCAGGGCCGATTCGTGCGCCGAGCCCAGCGTCCGCTTGACGGCCAGGACCTCGGCGACGAGGATTTCGTCCATGCTCCGGAGGAGGCTCCGGCGGCTGTCCTCGCCGATGAGGTTCATGCTCGTCTTGAGGAAGGTCCGGAGCTCGATCCGTCCGTCCGCCTTGAGCTCGAGGCCCTGGAAGACCGGGTCCAGGCGGCCGCGGATGTCCTCCAGGGAGTTGCCGATGACGCTCAGGGCGACCGGGCCGATCTCCTTGGAGATATACCTGAAGATGTAGGCGCACTTCGCGTTGAAAACGCCGAGGACCTTGTCCATGTCGGCCAGGGACATCTCGGCGGGGAGCCGGCCCGTCTTGGGCTTCGGGGCGCGGCTGCCGGCCAGCCCCAGGGTGAGAAAGACGAACAGGAGCCGCCGGGTCTCTCGCTCGCCGAGCTCGCTCGCGGCCAGGAGGTCGGCCAGGGACCGGGGCGTGGCGAGAAGGTCGAGGAGATAAGCCTCGTGGGGCGCCAGCCGCAGGCCGTCGAGGATGGACGGATCGAGGCTCTGGACGGTCTCCGGCTCGGCCGGCAAATAGCGGGCGAAGAGGCCCTCGTTCGTCATCCTCCGGACGCCCTCCAGGACGAGAGCGGGCACGGACATGTTCCGGACATAGGCCTGGCCGGCGGGCGCCGGGCCCGGCGCGAACTCGAATTCGGCCTCGTCGAGGTCGAAGAGGCCGCAGGCCGTCTCCCGGACATATCCCTCGAGGAGGACCCACAACCGCGCCGGCGGCAGGAGCCCGGTCTCGACGATGGTCCGGACGACGGACAGTCCGTTCCGCTGGGCGTGGTCCTCGACGCGGCCCAGGCTGATGAGGTCGGCGGTCCCGGAGGTGAGGAGCGACCGGAGGAAGTCCTCGTCCGGAACGCCGTCCCGGTCGACGGCAAGGGCCCCGGCCTCGAAGGTGAAGCGCCGCGCGCCGGCCGGCGTGCGGACGGCGAGGACGCCCGTCAGCCCGTCCTTCCAGATCTCGGCCAGGAGCCGGGCGAAGGGGGTCTGCGAGAGGTTGCCGCGCCGGGAGGGTTCCGCCATGGTCATAATCTATAAGGCGAGAAACGAGAAGTCAATCGGAGCGCGGCTGAGGGAGCAGCCCTCTTGATTTAACGGAGGAAGCTCATGCCGAAGAGGGCGAGGCCGATGTTGAGGACGGCCTTCAGGAACCAGACGGTGTAGGAGAGGACCAGCGCCTTCTTCAGGCTGATCTTGAAGGCCGCCGCCAGGCCGAAGGCCAGGACGCCGAAGACCCAGAGCTGGAAGAGGTCGACCTGGCTGAGGACGATGTAGGGCGTCGACGTGACGTCCATCTTCGGGAATAGGAGCGGCAGCCCGGTCGAGACCTGCATGACGGACTTTCGGACCAGGGTCAGGACCAGGCGCACGCCGTTCCCGGCCAGGGCGTGGATGACGTTGGCGTGGACGAGAGCGGCGAAGACCTGCCGGAAGCTCCCCTGAGTCGAGCCGAGCCGGCCCAGGGCCATGAGGAGCAACCCCTGGATGAGGATGGCGATGAGGAACATCACCGGCGCGCCGCCCACGGTCCGGATGACACCCCAGGCCGTCGGCGGGGCCTCCAGGCCCTGGACGTACTCGTTGAAGCGCGCTTCGCCCATCCGCTCCTTGAGCTTCGCGCTCTCCCGGATCATCTGGGCCTGCTCGTGCTGCATATAAGGCGTGATGACGACGGCATAGGCGGCGAGGGCGATGAGGATGACGACGAGGACGTCGACCCAGACGGGTTTCTCCGCGACGGCGGCGAAGGTCTGCTTGGGCCGTGAGAAGACCCCCGTTAGGCGTTCAAAGAAACTCATGGCTCAAACCTCCTTCCGTTCGTCCCGTTCGATCTCGCCGTCCCGGATGTGGATGATGCGCTGGGCCTGTCCGGCGACCTCGTGGTCGTGGGTGACCATGATGATCGTGTTCCCCTGGCCGTGGATCTTATGGAACAGGTTGAGGATCTCGCGGCCCGTCCGGGTGTCGAGGTTCCCGGTCGGCTCGTCGGCGAGGAGGAGGGACGGCTCGTTGACCAGCGCGCGGGCGATGGCCACCCGCTGCCTCTCGCCGCCCGAGAGCTCGGCCGGCCGGTGGGTCATGCGGGCCTTCATCTCGACCCGCTCCAGGGCCTGCCGGGTCTTCTCCTCGCGGACGTGCTTCTTGACCCCGCTGTAGACGAGCGGCAGCTCGACGTTCCGGAAGGCCGAGGCGCGGGGGAGGAGGTTGAAGACCTGGAAGACGAAGCCGATCTCGCGGTTCCGGATGTGGGCCAGCTCGTCTTCGGACATGGCGCTGACGAGCTTGCCGTTGAGCTCGTAGGTCCCGCGCGTCGGCGTGTCCAGGCAGCCGAGGAGGTTCATGAGAGTCGACTTGCCCGACCCGGACGGGCCCATGATGGCCAAGAATTCCCCGCGCTCGATGGTGAACGAGACGCCGCGGAGGGCCTCGACCTCCAGCTCGTCGAGCTGGTAGACCTTCCAGAGGTCCTCGACGAAGATCAGGGTTTCGGCCGGGCGGCTCATGTCGTCTTCGTTTCCTTCTTGAGTTCGGTCTTGATCAGGATGCCGTCCTTGAGCTCGCGCAGCGAGGCGTAGGGCCCGGAGACGATCTCCTGGTTCTCCTTGAGCCCGGAGGTGATCTCGAGGTTCATGTCGCCGGTGATGCCCTTCTCCACGGGCTGGAACTTGACGCGGCTGTTCTCGACGACGTAGACGCCCTCCTCTTCCTTCTTGGCGCCGGACTTGTCGCCCGGGGCGGCCGGCTTGTCGCGGAGGACGAGGGAGGAGATGGGGACGGCGAGGACGTTCTTCCTCGTCGCGGTGATGATGTCGGCGGAGGCCGAGAGCCCCGGCTTGAGGCGCTGGGCGGGGTTCTCGAGGGTGACGACGACCTTGAAGTCCTTGGCCTCCTGGGTCGAGGTGCCGCCCGTGACCTTCTGAAGGGCCGAGCTGCCGATCTCCGTGACCTTGCCCTTGAAGACGGTGTCGGGATAGGCGTCGACGCGGACGTTCGCCTCCTGGCCTAGCTTGACGCCGATGACGTCGGTCTCATCGACCTGGACCTCGACCTCCATGATCGAGAGGTCGGCCAGGGTCATGAGGACCGTGCCCGGGTTGTTCATCGTGCCGATGATGGCCGTCTCGCCCTCCTCGACCTTGAGGCTGGTGATGATGCCGGCGATCGGGGCGTTGAAGACCGTCTTGTTGAGGTTGTCCATCGTGCTCTTCAGGTTGGCCTCGGCCTGCTTGATCTGGAAGCGGATGGCGTTGACCTGGGCCACGTCGACGTCGTACTGGAGCTTGACGGATTCGAGGGCGTCCTTCGAGATGAGCTGGTCCTCGTAGAGCTTCTTCTGACGGTCGTAGGCGCTCTTGTCGCGGGCCAGGCGCGCGTCGGCCTGGATGAGGTCGGCCTTGGAGGCCTGGATGAAGTTCCGGTCGCGGTCGGCGTTGGCCTCGTACTGGGTCGAGTCCAGCTTGAGGAGGAAGTCGCCGGACTTGACCTCCTGGCCCTCCACGACCCCGATCTTGATGATCCGGCCGGGCACCTGGGCGCTGATGTTGATGTTCTTCTTGGGCTTGACCTCGCCCGAAGCCGAGACCTTCGCCGTCAGGTCCTGGCGCTGGACCTTGTCCACGGTCACCTTGACGGTCTTTTCCCTCTGGGACCGCAGGTTGAGGATGATGACGGCCAGGATGACGAGGACGACCGCCATGAAGATCAGGGTCCCCTTGCGGCGGCGGAAGAAGCTTTTCTTTTCGGTCATAGTTCGTCGCCTTCCATTATACGAGTCCGCTCACGAATCGATATATTATACTACGGGAGGCCGCAAAAAGAGTTTGAAAATTAGGGACTGTCCCCCCGGAGGGACTGTCCCTCTTTAATAGAGGTGTTCCCCCTGGGCGGCCGTCCCTCCTTGATTTTGAGGGGCGAGTTGATAAGATAGGGGGGCCATGACGAGCCCGGCCGGATTCCAATCGGTCGCCGAGGCCGCCGTTCGCGAGGCGGGCGCTTTTCTCAAGGCCAACCTCGACCGCCGGCCCGAGGCCTCCTATAAGGGAGCCGTCGACCTGGTCACGGAGTGCGACCTGGCCGCCCAGGAGATCCTGGCCGGCCGCCTCGCCGCCGCCTTCCCCGACCACGGCATTCTGGCGGAGGAGGGCCTGGCCAGACGGGGCCGGTCCGGCTTCCGCTGGGTCGTCGACCCCCTGGACGGCACGACGAACTTCGCCCACACCTTCCCGGTCTTCAGCGTCTCGGCGGCCCTCGAGGAGGAGGGCCGGCTTGTCCTCGGCCTCGTCTACGACCCCATGCGCGACGAGATGTTCGCCGCCCGGGCGGAGGAGGGAGCCTCCCTCAACGGCCGCCCGATCCGGGTCTCGGAGGTCGACGACCTCGGCCGGAGCCTGCTCGCCACCGGCTTCCCCTACGACATCCGGACGAGCCCCGTCAACAACATCGAACACTGGGCCCGTTTCCTGGTCCGCGCCCAGGCCGTCCGGCGCTGCGGCTCGGCGGCCATGGACCTCTGCTACGTCGCCTGCGGGCGCTTCGACGGCTTCTGGGAGCTGAAGCTCAAGCCCTGGGACGTCGCGGCCGGGGTGCTCATCGTCCGGGAGGCGGGGGGGCGGGTGACCGGCCTCGACGGCGGCGAGCACCGCCTCGAGACCGCGGACACCCTGGCCTCGAACGGCCGCATCCACCAAGCCATGATCGACGTCCTCGGGCTCGAGACGGCCCGGGACGGGGAAGGGCGCCTCCATGGCTAGCCGGCCGCGGCTCCTCCCGGGGCTCCTCCTCGGAGCGCTCCTCTGCGCCTCGGCCGGCGCCCAGGTCCCGCCCGGCTTCGAGCTCGTCAAAAAGATGGCGGTCCCGGCCGCCGCCGGCTGGGTCGACACGGGGCTCGATGTCCTTCCGGGGCAGGAATTCTACTTCAAAGCGAGCGGGGAGATCAGCCTCCAGAAGGGCAACCCCTCCGCCAACTGCGGCCCGGCCGGACTCGACCTCATGACCGTCCAGCAGCCCGTGCCGAACCAGAACCTCGGCGCCCTCATTGGGAAGATCGCGCAGCTCATCGCGGTCCGCCGGGACGAGGACACGGGCGAGGAGGTCCGCGACGAGGTCGCGGAATACGTCTTCATCGGGGCCGAGAGCGGCCTCGCCGCGCCGACCAAGGGGCGCCTCTACCTGGGGGTCAACGAGGACGTGACCAGGGACAACGGCGGGGAATTCACCGTCCTCATCTACCGGCGTCCGGGCTGAGCCCGGCGGCCGTCAGGGCGCTTCCTCTTCCGGCTTCTTGGCCAGGAACTCTTCCATGAACTGGGTGGTGGTCTTCCCGTTGCGGAAGTCCGTGTCGGAGAGGACGCGGATGTGGAGCGGGATGTTGGTCTTGACGCCGACGACCGTCGTCGTCTCCAGGGTGGCCAACATCTTCCGGACGGCCAGCTCTCGGGTCGGAGCGTAGGCGATGATCTTGGCTATGAGGGAATCGTAGTCCGGCGGGATGACCCAGCCGCCATAGGCCGCGGAATCGACCCGGATGCCCTCGCCGCCCGGCAGGACCAGGAAGTCGATCCTCCCGGGGGAGGGGACGAACGTCTCCGGGTCCTCGGCGTTGATGCGGCATTCGATGGCGTGGCCCCGCATCTCCAGGGCGTACGGGAAGTTGACCTTCTCGCCCGCGGCGACGCGGACCTGGGCCTTGATGAGGTTGATGCCGTAGACCATCTCCGTGATCGGGTGCTCGACCTGGACGCGGGCGTTCGCCTCCATGAAATAGAAGTGGCCCTTCTCGTCGACGAGGAACTCGAACGTCCCCAGGCTTTGGTAGCCGACCTCGGCGGCCGCGTCCTCGACCTCCTTGATCATCCGGCGGCGCGTCTTCTCGTCGATCCCCGGCGAGGGCGTTTCCTCGATGAGCTTCTGGTACTTCCGCTGGACGGAGCACTCGCGCTCGCCGAAGGCGATGACCTTGCCCTTCTTGTCGCCGATGACCTGGATCTCGATGTGGCGCGCCCCGGAGAGGAACTTCTCGACGTAGAGGGAGGGGTCGCCGAAGGCCGCCTTGGCCTCGCCCATGGCGATCGGGAACTGCTCCTCGAGCTGGGACGACGTCCGGCAGATCCGCATCCCCTTGCCGCCGCCGCCGGCCGCGGCCTTGATGATGACGGGGAAGCCGATCTTCGCCGCGACCTTCTTGGCCTCGGCGACGTCGTCGATGGTCTGGTCGCTGCCGGGGAGGATGGGCAGGCCGGCCTTCTTCATCGTCTGACGGGCCTTGTCCTTGTCCCCCATGAGCCGGATGATGGACGGCGGCGGGCCGATGAAGGTGATCCCCTGGGCCTCGCAGATCTCGGCGAACTTGGCGTTCTCAGCTAGAAAGCCGTAGCCGGGGTGGATGGCGTCGGCCCCGGTGACCTCGGCCGCGCTGAGGATGTTGGCGATGTTGAGATAGCTCTCCGAGGCCCGGGCCGGGCCGATGCAGACCCGCTCGTCCGCGAGCAGGGCGTGGAGGGACTGACGGTCGGCCTCGGAGAAGACGGCGACCGTCTTGAGGCCGAGCTCCCGGGCCGAGCGGACGACGCGGAGGGCGATCTCCCCGCGGTTGGCGACGAGGATCTTGGAGATCATGGGCCTCAGCTCGCCGGCCGGATGGCGAACAGCTTTTGGCCGAACTCGACCGGCTTGCCGTTCTCGGGGAAGACCTCGACGACCGTGCCGTCGACGTCGCACTCGATCTCGTTCATGAGCTTCATGGCCTCGACGATGCAGAGCGTTTGGCCCTTCTTGACGGGGTCCCCGACGTCGGCGAAGGGCGGGGCGGTCGGGTCGGGGGCGCGGTAGAACGT
>JBBISK010000112.1:7256-7993 GCA_037441295.1 Candidatus Aminicenantota bacterium
CGTTCATAAGTTTCATCGCTTCAATGATACAGACTATCTGACCCTTGCGCACGCGGTCGCCAACTTTGACGAACGGTTCCGCCCCTGGCGCGGGGGCGCGGTAGAAGGTCCCGACCATGGGGGAGGTGATCATGTGCAGGGACTTGTCGACCTCGACGGAGGCAGGGGCCCCGGCCGCGTCGCCTGGGGCGGGCGGGACCGTGGCCGCGGACGCGGCAACGGCGGCCGCGGGCGCGGCCGGCGCCGACACGTTGCGGCTGATCTTGATCTTGAAACCCTCGGTCTCGAGCTCGAAGGCGGAGAGGTTCTTCTCCTCGAGGAGGGCGATGACCTTCCGGACTTCCTCGAAGTCGATTCGTCCGCCCGCGGCGGCCGGGTCCGGAACGTCCGGACGGTTGTTCCTGTCGTTCATGGACGCCTTCCCTTTTCCATCCCTAAAGTAGCTCTACCTTAACGGCGGCCGGAGGAAATGTCAAGCCGACCCCCGGAACCGGGGACTGTACCCGTAGGGGACGGTCCCACTTAGTGGTCGTACGGGTCCTGTCCGTGTGCGTCCCCGTCCGGCCTAAGTGGCCTCGGGGGCGGCCTTCACTCCAGACCGCGGTTTTCGACACTGTGTCAACCCCGCGCTCCTCGGCGCCAAAACAACTCGCTTGGCGTGCGCTACGCCAAGCTCAAACAAGTTTTGGCGGTTCCCCCTGGAACTGCCCTCGGAGCACGGGCTTCCCGGGCTAAAC
>JBBISK010000113.1:0-550 GCA_037441295.1 Candidatus Aminicenantota bacterium
GTGACCGTGCGGTTCGCACTGAAGACGGGCGATAAGGAGAAAGACCTCGAGAAGTTCGCCCAAGGCGCCGTCAAAGCCGTGGGTGACATCAAGCCTCCCAGGCTCCTTCACTCCGTGGAGCCCGTGTACCCTGAGGACGCCAAGAAGGCGGGTGTCGAGGGCGTCGTCATCCTGAGCTTGAAGACGGACACGGCGGGCCACGTCCAGGACGTTATGGTCCTGAGGTCGATCCCCCTGCTCAACAAGGCGGCCATCGATGCCGTCAAACAGTGGGCTTACGAGCCTTACCTCAAGGACGGGAAACCGGCCCCCATCGTCTTTACCGTGACCGTCCGGTTCCAGCTCAAATGAGGCCCGGCGGCGGGGGCCCGGCTATTTGGCCTTGAGTCCCAGGATCCAGGCCTTGAGGGTCTGGAGGTCGGCGTCCGCGAGGACCCCCCCGGCGGGCATCCTCTTGCCCTTGATGCTGCTCGTGCCCTCGATCTTCATCAGGAGGTAGCTCGACTCCGGGTTGACCGTGTCGATGATCTTGAGGGCCGGAAGTTCCTTG
>JBBISK010000113.1:560-2176 GCA_037441295.1 Candidatus Aminicenantota bacterium
ATGTTAACTGATTCTTTTCGAAGTCAATAATCTATCAAAAAAATTGCCTTTAATGTTGTGTCTTAAATCGTTATATGCTAATGCTTCTACTTCGTCGACACTATCTTTATCACATCGCCGTCCTTCAGCTCGTACTTCTCGCCCAGCCTCTTCTTGCTCTTGGCGTCGATGGCGGACGCGAACTTGCCTGGGACGAGCTTGAGGCCCTTCGGCGCCAGCAGGCCCGAATGGCATCCCGCGCAGCTCTTCTTAAAGATCTCCAGGACATTGGCCGGGATGTCCTTCGCCGACGGGTTCTTCGACTGCGCCGGCGCCAACCCGGCCGCCAGGGCCACAGCCGCGAGGATCACGATCCCCATCTTTTTCATGCGTCCCCTCCTTATTTCAACTTCGTGTAATCGATCTCAGACCCGAACAGGCTGTGGGGGATGAGGAAGATGACGAGAGTGACCACGGACGCGACCAGCACGGCCAGCCGCGCCGGCCGCCCCTTGCGCCCCGCGGCCAGGGCCACGATCCAGAACAGGAACATGAAGACCGTCTTGTTGTCCGTCAGGTCGGCGCCGGCCGGGAAGCCGCTCCAGAACGTGCCGAAGGCGAACTTCTGGACGAAAGGCCCAAGGATGAAGCCGCCCAGGAAGATGAGCCCCGCCGCCCACAGGACGAACCGCCGGGGGTTGCGCTTTTTATCCAGGGCGGCGATCCCGGCCGCCGTGCCGGCGAGCATCCCGGCGAACATGACGATGACGTGGACGATGAGGAGCCCGAGCGGCACCCGGTTCTTGAAGCGGAGGACGACCGGCGTGTCCCCGCCGAGCTCCGTGTCCTTCCCCCCGGACACGAGATGGACCCGGTAGGCCAGCTTCCCGGCGGAGGGCTGCTTCGGCAGGAAGCCGACGAGAGTTTCGCCCCGCCGCGCGAGCGGCTCGCGCGTCCAGGGCTCATTCGCCTTGTAGCGTGTGTACTCGAGGTAGCCCTCGGCCGGGGCCGGAACCTTGAGCTCGACGGCCGCGTTGGCCGTGGTCTCGGCGGTCCGGGGCAGGCGGAAGCGCAGCTCGCGGCCCTCGATGACGGCCTTGGCCCGCGCCGGATAGCTCGGCCCGGTCATCCGCTGATAGACCGCCGAGGCCAGGGTGATGACCACGGCCAGGGTCCAGAACATACCTTTCTTCATGACAACCTTCCTCTTGCCTCAATCCTTGATATGGATGGAGCCGAGGACGACCGCGGCATTGACGCGTAGCGTCCCCTTTTTCTCGACGACGGGCGACTGGGACCTCTTCTGCTCGATGGAACCGAGGATGGGCGTGCCCTCGATGACGACCTGCCATTCCGGCCGGACCCGGAGCTCGATCGCGCCGAGCACGGCGGAAAGGGATAGCGCGGCCTGGCCGCCCTCGAGCCCGGCGGCCGAGAGGTCGATCTCGGCCGACCCGAAGACGACCTCGACCGACCCGCCCTTGAAGCTCGAACTCTCGATGCGCCTCGCCGTGGACGAGAGGACCTGGGAGACGCGGAGCTCGTCCGCGGTCAGCTCAGGGATTTTTTTTTTATCCCCGGCCCGGGCCGGCCTGACCAGGATCCAGACCCCGAGCCCTATGATGACGAGGGGCCAG
>JBBISK010000113.1:2186-7980 GCA_037441295.1 Candidatus Aminicenantota bacterium
CCTCATGTCCATGAGCAGGAAAAAGGCGCCGAACAGGATGAAGAAGACGGCCGGGCCCGTGCTCTTGAAGTCGTTGGCGATGAGCATCGAGACGCCGACGAGGATGAAGATCGCCGGCCAGTAGCGGCTGAAGATGTGGCCGACGTCGATCTCCCCGACCCGGTCGAGCAGGAACAGGACGCCGACGACGATGAAGACGAGTCCCCAGAAGATGCGGCTTTGCGAGCCCTTGGATGCGGCCATCGTGCCCTCCGTAAGCCGTCAGGATAGCAGAAAGCGCTCTGCCTGTAAACTCGGGAATGGATGGGCGGAGGCCAAGGCCACCCTTATCCCCCGGCCCCGGGAACCTGTCCCGGTTCCCCCATCGGCAATGCCTATGGGCCCCCCTCCAAACGGGGGCTTTCGGGCGGCCTTGGCCTCCGCCCTTATATCCCCCTAAGCACGGCGCTGATTAGAGCCGCCGGATGTTCATGCCGCCGCTGACCTCGATCGAGACGCCGGTCGAGTAGGCGAAGTCGCCGCCGGCCAGGGCGGCCACGGCCAGGGCGACGTCCTCGGGCCGCCCCCAGCGGCCCTGGGGAACGAGGCCCCGGGCGATCATCCGGTCGTACTTGGCCCTGACCGGCGCGGTCATGTCCGTGGCGATGATGCCCGGCCGGACCTCGAAGACGGAGATGCCGTAGGGCGCGAGGGCGTCGGCGAAGAGCGTCGCCGCCATACTGAGTGCCGCCTTGGACATGCAGTATTCCGGCCGTGACGGGGAGGAGACGGCTGCGCTGACCGAGGTGATGAAGATGACCGACGGCGGCACCCCGCTCCCGCCGGCGGTCCGGGCGGCCATGCGCCGGGCCACGTTCTGGGTCAGGAAAAATGCGCCGCGGGCGTTGACGCCCATGACCCGGTCGTAGCTCGCCGGCGTCGTCTCCAGGATGTCCAGCCGCCTCTCGGGCGCGACCCCGGCGTTGTTGACGAGGACGTCGACGCGGCCGAACGCCTTGAACACGCTCTCCACCGCCTTATCGTGCCCGGCGACCGCGGCGACGTCGCATGCCACAGGCAGGAAGCGCCGGCCCAAGCGCTCGACCCCGGCCCCGACCTCAAACAGCCCCTTCTTCCTGTCCGCCGGGTCGTAGAGGATATCGAGCCCGGCCACGTCGAAGCCTCCGCTGGCGAGCTCGAGGACGATGGCCCGCCCGATGCCCCGGCCGGCGCCTGTGACCATAGCGACCGGCCTCTTCGATGCGCTCTTCTTGGCCACGCTCACTCCTCCTCCCGGATATTGCCGTCCGCAAGATAGCCGTCCCAGACCGTCTCGAACCAGCCCTCGGCCGTGGGCACCGGCCGGACGTCGACCCACTTCTTGACCGGCTTGCCCTCGCCGTCGAGCCCGACCTCGAGGATCTTGCCGCTCGTGAAGTCGCCCGGCGCGGCGAGCGAGAAGGCCCAGCGGCCGTTCAGGCCGGGGCAGGGGAGCCGCCCGTTAGGGTCCGGCACGAGATAGGAGCCGCGGCTCTTCCCGCCGCGCTCGAGGTATTCGCGGATGGCCTCGAGGAAGACGGCGTGGGTCATGGCCAGGTCCAGGACCTCGAAGGCCGCCGGCAAAGCCCGGGCAGAGGGGACGCGGAGGTCGCGGCGAAGCCGCTCGAGAAGGGCCCAGGCCCGCGGCGTCTCGCGCGCGACGTCGTCCTGCGGCCGGACGTGGGCGCCGCAGGCCGACATCCGCCGGCGGATCTCGGCCAGGGCCTCGCGGAGGAGGTTCCCGCTCCCGGCCGTCCTCCCGACAAGGCCCCGGGCGAACTCGAACTCCCTGCGGACCGCGGGCCCGGCCAGCCGGAGAAAGCCGGCGGCCGACGGCGGCTTCGCGTGGTACTTGGCGGCGATGAAGCGCGCCGCCCGGGCGCTGCCGACCTGCCCGGCGTTCAGGGCCGCGCCGCCCGGACGCCGGACGCCGTGCGTGCCGCAGGCCTCGCCGACGGGGAAGAGGTGGCGGAGGTTCGATTCCCACCACATCCCGGCCTTGAAGCCGCCGTTGTTGTGCTGGGCGCAGACGGCGACCTCTAGCGGCTCGCGGCCGAGGTCGATGCCGTGGCGCTTGAAGAGCTCGACCGCCGGCCGGTTCATCCTGCGCAGGCGGGCGATCGGGGTCGGGAGGAGCGCGCCCGACCGCTCGAGGTAGGCGCGCGCCTCGCCGGTGAGCCGGCCGGGGTCGAACGGCGCGAGCTTCCCGCCGCCCCTCGGGTCGCGGCGGTAATCGAGAAAGACGCGCCGGCCGCGAACGACCGTTTCCTCGTGGACAAGGATGTCGATGAGCGACGAGCCCGCGTCGACGGCCCGCGCCGGGTCGAACGGCCATTCGTAGCCTTTGAGGAAGACGGCCGTGGCCAGCTTCTCCATGTCCGGGAAGCGGTCATTAAGGAACTCGCGCTCGCCGGATCCGTCCGGGGCGGTCGAGACGTAGCGCGGGACGGCCTGCTGGTAGGTCCCCGAAAGGTTCCAGCGGAACTTGACCGAGGCCAGCCCGTACTGGGATTCGGTGAGGTTATGGGCGGTGGCGCCCGCGGCGAAAGCCAGGCCGTGCGCGCCGTTCTGGCCGGCGGGATAGACGGAGTGCTCGTACATCCCGCCGGGGCCGCCCGTGGCCAGGACGACGTTGATGGCGTTGAGGAGGACAAAGCCCAGGCTCCGCCCGGCGGCGCTCCGCTTGTCGAGGGCGATCGCCCCGACGGCCCTTCGATGCGGGGCCCGGCCCCCGGTGAGCAGGGCGATCGCCCGGTGGCCGTCGAGGACCGGGATGCGGCGCCGGCGGACCTCGCCGGCCAGGGCCTCGAACATCAGGCGCGAGGTCAGCGGACCGGCCGACGTAGCCCGCTGGCGCGGGTCGTTGTCGGTCCTGTATCCGACGAAGGCCCCGTACTCGTCCCGCGGGAACGGCACGCCGAGCGCGACGAGCCGGAAGAACGCTTCGGCCGAGCCGACGGCCTCGCAAAGGGCGATGTCGCCGTGCATGCCGCCGCCCGCGGCCAGGTCCCGGGCCATTTCGAACGCCGAATCCGGCCGCTCCCCCGCGAGCGACAGCTTGTAATAGGTTTGCTTGTCCGAGCCGGAGTTGCGCGAGGCGCCGCCGCCGAAGCGGTCCGTGAGGACGGCGACGTCCGGCTGCCCCTCGTCGTGGAGGCGGACGGCCGCGTTGAGCCCGGCCGCGCCGCTGCCGATGATGAGGGTGTTCACGGAATGGAGGGGGAAGGAGACGCCGCCGAGCCGGACCCGTCCGCTGGTCATTTCCGCGTCCGTCCTTTGGCGCCCAGGGCCTTGAGCGCCTCCTTGAACGCCGGGTCGCGGACGACGCAGCCGACGGGCCTCTGCCCGCGCAGGAGGCGGGAGCAGGCGGAGCAGGTCGTGCAGACCTTTCGCGGGTCGAGCCGTCCTTTGGCCGCCAGGTCCTTCGGGAAGTCCGGGTAGGCGAGAGCGCCCCGGCCCTGCCCGATGACAGCCGCGTGGCCTCCCGCGACCATGGCCGCGCCGACGTTCGGGAAGAAACGCCTGAGCCACGTGTAGCCGGTGCCGACCACGGCCGTGCCCGGGACTGCGCGTTGGAGATCTGAGGCGACTCGGAGATGCCGAGCGACGCCCTCGAGTGGGTGCTCATCCGGGACAGGCGTTCCGGGCAGAGGCCTGTCGAACGGCCGGCCGAAATGCGGCCGCCAAGCCGGGACTCCGAGCGAGAGCGCCAGGAAACGAACGCCCTCCCTGGACAGGCGCCGGAGGAGCTCCTTCGGCTCCTTGAGGTCGGGGGCCCGCGGCCGGTCGGGGTCCATGCCGAAGCCGTGGGGGAAGGGGACCATGTCGGCGGCGCTCAGGCGGCAGGTCACGAGCAGCCGCGGCACATCCCGCCGGATGCGCCGCACCGTCTCGATGAGGAAGCGGACCCGATTCTCGAACGGCCCGCCGTACCGGCTGCCGGTCCTGGTGAAGGCGGCCAGAAGCTCGGAAACGAGGTAGCCGTGGCAGGCCTTGATGTCGACCCCGTCGAACCCGGCCGCGGCGGCCTTGTCGGCGGCGTCGGCGAAGTCGTCCTGGATCGCGGCCAGCGCTTCGTCGGTCACGAGAGGATAGTCGCCAGGGAGGCCGTGGATGGGGTCGAGGACGGGGCTGTGGTGCGCGATGACCGGCGCCGGGGTGCCCTCCGGCTTGGCGAAGCGCCCGGAGTGGGTGAGCTGGAGGACGAGGAGCGGCTCGTGGGCCCGCCCCAGGACTGCGGCCGCGGCCTCCCGCATCCGGCCGGCGAGGGACTTGAAGGCATCCTCCGTCTCATCGGTGAGCATGAGCTGGCGCGGGTTCGAGCGCCCGTCAGGCCGAACGGCCGTGGCTTCGACCCAGATCGTGCCGCTGCCGCCCGCGGCGTAGCGCTCGTAGCGGCGGACGGTGGCCGCAGTTGGCGCGCCCTCGGCGTCCGAGTCGGCGGCCTCCATCGGCAGGACGGCCAGGCGGTTGGGCACGGTCCGGCCGGCCAGCGTCGCCGGCTCGAGAAGGATCGAGACGTCCTCCTCCAAAGGGATGTCGAGGCCGAGCTCTCCGGCCTTGTCCAGGAGCTCCCCGGCGCTCCGGAAGTGGAACCTCTCGTGGCGCGCCATGGCCCTAGGCCGTCCCCTTTTCGACGATGCGGCGGACGGCCCGCAGGCCGTGCTTGACCCGCCGCTCGCAGACCTCGGGCCAGCGGGCCCGGTCGAGAATGGCCATCCGTCCCGCGTCCTTCGCGGCCCGGGTCCGGGCGGCGATCCGCAGCAACTTCGCCAACTCGCCCACGGAGAGGTCCGGGAAGCGGGCCAGGAATTCGGCGTCGTAGACGGGGATGAAAAAATCCCCGCCGTGGTCCTCGAGGGAGAGGTTGACCGGCTGCGGCAGGGAGCTGAGCCCGCCGATGACGACGGGGAGGTCCACGATCCCGCTTCCGGCTTCGGCCGTGAAGGCGACGAGCCCGTCCTCCGTGACGAGCAGGCCGCCGTCTTTGATATGGGTCGTCACGACCCAGGGCAGGAGCCGCGCCGCGGCGCTCTCGGGGTCCTCGAGCATGACGAGAAGGTTCATCGTGTCGAGGCAGACGCCGACCTCTCCGCCCGGGGCGGCGCCGGACATCTCGAAGAGGCGCAGGAGCTCGAACGAGGTGAACTCGAAGTGGGTCTCGACGGCCAGGGTCACGCCGTGGTCGCGGAGCATCGGCCGCGCCTCGCGGAGCGCCGCGGCCGATAGGCGGAGGAGCTCCCCGGTCGGCGGCGAGTCTTTCTTCCAGCGCATCAGGCCGCCGGAGCACGACCGGACGCTCGTCGCGCCGATGAGGGCGGCCTCGGTCGCGGCCCTCCGGTTGACGGCGAGGATGTCCTTCTTCTTCCCCGTCGCCAGGTCGAGCGGGACGTGCTCCCCGCCTCCCCATTCGACATAAAGCCCGTTCTCCGCGGCATAGCTCCGCAGGTCCTCGAGCTGGGGCTTGTCGGGCGCCTTCGACTCCGGGAATCCCCCCTCCGAGAACTGGACGCCGTCGGCGCCGTTGATGATGGCCCACTCGAGGAGCTCGAAGGGGGAGAGGCCGAGCGGCTTCAGGCTGTAGCTATCGACGCCGAGCTTGAAGGCTTTCATCGTCGCGCCGCCCTCCTCCGTGCCCTCATCATATCAGAATCGCCCGGCCGTTGGGTAGAGCATCATGGCTTTCCGTACAGGTCCCGTCCGCGTGCGTCCCCTCGTGAAGCGGCACCAAGGCCGTCCTTATCCCCCGGCCCCGGGAACCTGTCCCGGTTCCCCC
>JBBISK010000114.1:0-7955 GCA_037441295.1 Candidatus Aminicenantota bacterium
ATCCGGTTGCGACCCGCCCGCGCCTGGTCGAGGGCCTCGAAGGTGAAGTTGAGCATCTTCCGGTAATGCGTGGAGAGGAGGAGGAAGCGGACTTCCCGCGGGTCGTAGCCCCGGGCCAGGATGTCGCCGAGGACGTAGAAATTCCCCTTGGACTTGGACATCTTCTCGCCGTCGACGACGAGATGATGGCAATGGAGCCAGTAGTCCACGAATTTGACGCCGTTGGCCGCCTCGGACTGGGCGATCTCGTTCTCGTGATGGGGAAAGATGTTGTCGACGCCGCCGCAGTGGATGTCGAAGGTCGGGCCCAGGTATTTCTTGCTCATGGCCGAGCATTCGACGTGCCAGCCTGGACGGCCCCGTCCGACCTCCGTGTCCCAGAACGGCTCGTTCTCCTTAGCCGCCTTCCAAAGGGCGAAATCGTGGACACTTTCCTTGCCGTACTCGTCGGCGTCGCCGCGGCCGCCCGGCCGCCGGTCCTCGAGGGAGATCCTGGACAGCCGGCCGTAGGCCGGGAACTTGTCGATGGCGAAATAGGCGGAGCCGTCCTTCTCGTAGGCGAAGCCCTTCCCGAGGAGCGTCCGGATGAGGGCGACCATCTCCGGGACATGCTCCGTGGCCCGGGGGTAATGGTCCGCCGACAGGATGTTCAGGAGGTCCCGTTCGGCCATGTAGGCGGCGATGTATTTTTCCGTGTAGCCCTTGAGCTCGTCCACGGTATGGGCCTTTGAATCGCGGATCGTCTTATCGTCGACGTCGGTGAGGTTCATAACGTGGGTCACGCGGTAGCCGCTGAAGAGCAGGAAGCGCTTGAGGAGGTCCTCGAAAACGTAGGCCCGCCAGTTGCCGATGTGCGGGTAGTCGTAGACCGTCGGCCCGCAGGTGTAGAGCCCGACCTCGCCCGGACGGAGGGGGCGGAACTCCTCGAGGGCGCCGCCGAGGGTGTTACGGAACCGGATCATCAGCGCCATTATGGAAACTCGGGCCGCCGGAGTCAACCGTTTTCCTCGTCTCCCCCTGGGAAAAGACGCTCCTGACCCCCCTGCCGTCTCAATCGAACGGGCCTCAGAGAAGGGGAGGAGCCTGCCCGGGGCCCTGACTCCCGAACGGCGGGGGCTTCGTTCCGACCCGGCCTCCGGGCTGGGTTGACCCCCCCCTGCCGTTGTGGAATAATACCCCTTCATTGAACTCATCTCGTTATTCAAGGCGCCATCATGAACACCAAGATCGGCATCCGGCGGGAAGACATCAACAAGTGGGAAAAGCGCGTGCCCCTCATCCCGTCGCACGCCCGCGAGCTCGCCGAGAGGCACGCCATCGAGTTCGTCATCCAGCCGTCCAAGATCCGCGTCTTTGCCGACGACGACTACCGGCTCTCGGGCATCCCGGTCCGTGAGGACCTCTCCCCATGCCCCATCGTCCTGGCTCTCAAGGAGATCCCCGTCGAGCGGTTGGAGAAGGGCAGGGCCTACGTCTTCTTCTCCCACACGGCCAAGGGGCAGAGCCAGAACATGCCGATGCTGAAGAGGATGATGGAGATGGGCTGTTCCATCATCGATTACGAGAAGATGGTCGACGACAAGGGCCGCCGGGTCCTGTTCTTCGGCAACTACGCCGGCCACGCCGGCATGGTCGACACGCTCTGGGCGCTCGGCCGGCGGCTGGCCGCCGAGGGCGTGCAGAACCCGTTCACGCTGCTCCATCCGACGCACCAGTACAAGAGCCTCGTCGACGTCAAGGAGGCCGTCGGCCGCGTCGCCTGGAAGATCGTCCGGGAGGGGCTCCCGGGCGGCCTCGACCCCTTCGTCGTCGGCTTCTTCGGCTACGGCCACGTCTCCGACGGGGCCCAGGAGATCTTCGACATCCTGCCGACCGAGACCGTCCGGCCGTGCGACCTGCCCGGACTCTTCGGGCGCCGCGCCGCCTCGCCTCGCACCCTCTTCAAGGTCGTCTTCAAGGAGGAGGACCTGGTCGAGCCCGTCGACCCCGGCCGGCCGTTCGACCTCCAGGATTATTACAGGAACCCCGACCGCTACCGGCCCGTGGCCGACCGCATGGTCCCTTACCTGACGGCCCTCGTCAACGGCATCTACTGGACCCCCCAGTATCCCAAGTTCGTGACCAAGTCCTTCCTCAAGGAGCTCTACGGCAACCCCGCCCGGCCCCGCCTCAGGGTCGTCGGCGACATCACGTGCGACATCAACGGCTCGATCGAGAGCACGGTCGAGGCGACGGACTCGGAAAACCCCGTCTATGTCTACGACCCCGTCCAGGACAAGGCGGTCTATGGCGTCGAGGGGCGGGGGCCCGTCGTCCTGGCCGTCTACAACCTGCCGGCCGAGCTGCCGCTCGAGTCGTCGACGTACTTCAGCTCGGGCCTCAAGGAGCATGTCCCGGCCATCGCCAGGGCCGATTTCGGCGGGGCATTCGCCGACTGCGGCCTCCCGGACGTCGTCCGCCGGGCCGTTATCCTCTACCGGGGCGAGCTGACCCCCGACTACGCCTACCTGGGGCGCTACGTCGCCTGAAGTCTTCGGGGAGGACGCCATGAGAAAAGTTCTCGTCTGCGGCGCGGGACTGGTCGCCGGTCCCCTCGTCAAGTACCTTCTCGACCGGCCCGATTACGAGGTGACCGTGGCCGATGTCGAGGTCGACCGGGCCAGAAAGCTCGTCGCCGGCCATCCGCGCGGCGAGGCCAGGGCCCTCTCCGTCGAGGACCGAGCGGCCTTGGCCGCCGAGGTCGGCCGGGCCGATATCGTCGTCAGCATGGTCCCGTATACGTTCCATCCCGTCATCGCCGCGGCCGCCATCGAGGCCGGCCGGAGCGTTGTAACCGCATCCTATGTGAGCCCCGCCATGAGGGAGCTCGACGGCAAGGCCCGGGAGCGGGGCGTCGTCATCCTCAACGAGCTCGGCCTCGACCCGGGCATCGACCACATGGAGGCCATGAGGGTCATCCGCGAGGTCCACGCCGAGGGCGGGCGCGTCGTCGGCTTCACGTCCTACTGCGGCGGCCTGCCGGCGCCGGAGGCCAACACCAACCCCTTCGGCTACAAGTTCTCCTGGAGCCCGAAGGGCGTCCTGCTGGCCTCGAAGAACCAGGCCAAGTTCCTCAGGCACGGCGAGGTCGTCGTCATCCCCGCGGCGCGGCTGTTCGCGGCCCCTGATACGATCTCCATCCCTGGGCTCGGGTCGTTCGAGGGCTATCCGAACCGCGACTCCGTCTCCTACCGCGACATCTATGGCATCCCCGAGGCCGTGGATGTCCTCAGGGGGACCCTGCGCTACGCGGGCTGGTGCCGGACGCTGATGCGGATGGGCGAGCTCGGGCTGCTCGAGGACGCGCCGCAGAGGGAATGGAAGGGGCAGATATACCGCGGGCTCCTCGCCGAGCTGGCCCAGGCCCCGGCGGGGGGGGATGTCAAGGCCGCGGTCGCCCGGCGGCTGGGCCTCGAGCCCGCCTCGGACGTCATGACCAGCCTCGATTGGCTCGGCCTTTTCGCAGACGAGCCGATCCCCCTGGCCAGGGGCTCGGTCCTCGACGTCCTGGCGGCGCGGATGGTCGAGCGCCTCGCCTATGCCCCGGGGGAGAGGGATATGGTCATCCTCCAGCACGAGTTCGCGGTCGAGGGGCGGGACGGCCGGAGGGAGAAGATCACTTCCTCCCTTATCGACTTCGGCATCCCCCACGGCGATTCCTCGATGTCGCGGACGGTCGGGCTGCCGGCGGCCATCGGCGCCCGCATGATCCTCGAGGGGCGGATCCGGGAGACGGGCGTCATCGTGCCCGTGACGCCGGACATCTACAACCCGATCCTCGACGAGCTGGCCGGGGCCGGCATCCGCTTCCGCGAAGAGCGTCAGGCCCTCTGAAGATGAAAAGAAAACCCTACGTCGCCGGGAGCTTCTATCCGGGGGGGAGGGCGGCGCTCCTCGAGACGATCGGGTCGATGACGGACCGCGGCGCGGCCAAGCGGAAAGCCGTGGCCGTCGTTGTCCCCCACGCCGGCTACGAATACTCCGGGCCGGTCGCGGGCGCCGTCTTCTCCTCGGTCGAGGTGCCGGGCACGGCCGTCATCCTCGGCCCGGCCCATCGGGAGATCGGCTCGCTCCTCGCCGTCCAGAGGGAAGGGAGCTGGCAGACGCCGCTCGGCGAATCGGCGGTCGAGAGCGGTCTGGCCGACCTCATCCTGGAGCGCTCGCCCCTCGCTTCGGACGACGCGCGCTCCCATCTCGGGGAGCACTCCCTCGAGGTCGAGCTCCCGTTCCTCCAGTACTTCAAGCCGGAGGTCGCGATCGTCCCCGTCAGCGTCTCGTACGAGGCGGCTTACGATGAACTCGAGGCCTTCGGCCTCGCCCTCGCCGACGCGGTCCGGGCCTTCGGCCGCGAAGTGCTCATCGTGGCCAGCACGGACATGAGCCACTACGTGAGCCAGAAGACGGCCGAGTCGCAGGATGCCCTGGCCATCCGCAAGGTCCTCGAGCTCGACGCCCGGGGGCTCTTCGAAACGGTCCGCGACAGGCGCATCACGATGTGCGGCTTCCAGCCGACCGCGGCGGCCATCGTCGCGGCCGTCGGTCTGGGCGCGGCGCGGGCCGAGCTCGTGCGCTACCAGACTTCGGGGGAGAGGACAGGAGACTATAGCCAAGTTGTTGGATATGCTGGAATTATGATCCTTCCCGGGGACCGCTCTTAACTCCCAGTCAGTTGACAACCGGGGATCGTTAGTGCTATAAAAAAAGATGGCGAAGATGTCCAAGTTTGCCTTGCGCGAGAAGGACCGGGAGGTCCTGAACCTCATCGTCGAGGACTACCTGCGGAGCGGCCGGCCGGTAAGCTCGGGCGCGATCGCCGGGAACCGGAAGTTCCGGGGCTCGTCGGCGACGGTCCGCAACATCATGGCCAAGCTCGAGGACCACGGTCTCCTGTCGAAGCCGCACACCTCGGCCGGGCGTGTGCCGACCGACAAGGGGCTCCGTTCCTACGTCAACGGGCTCCTCTCCGGGCGGACCCTGGGGCCGAGCGACCTCCCCGTCCTCCAGGACGAGTACCCCGCCCGGCTGACGGACCTCGATTCGCTCCTGGCCCAGGCGTCGCGCCTCCTTGCGGACTATTCCGACAACCTCGGCTTCGTCATCTCGCCTCAGGTCTCCCGGGTCCAGCTCGAGCACGTCCGCTTCCTGCGCATCTCGCCGAGGCGGATCATGGCCGTCCTCGTCACTCCGTTCCAGATGGTCCTGACCGAGACGCTCGAATCCGACATGGCCATGACGCAGGCTGAGCTCGACCGCGCCTCGCAGTACATCAACCAGAACTTTCCCGGCCGGACCCTGACCGCGGTGCGCGACCTCCTCCTCCAGTCCCGAGACCGCTACGAGGACGTCCTCAACAAGCTGACGGACCTGGTCAAGGTCGTCATCAACCGCGAGGAGGACGAGAACCGGATCTTCATCCAAGGGAGCTCCCGGCTGCTGGGCAAGGCCGAGCTCTTCGATATGGGCCGGCTGAAGGCGCTCTTCCAGAACATCGAGGAGAAGGCGGCCCTGGTCAGGCTCCTGGCCGACTTCATCAGCCTCGAGCGGGTCAAGGTCCTGATCGGCGCCGAGATCGAGTTCCCCGGCGTCCAGGACTGCTCCCTCGTCCTGTCCCACTACGGCACGAGCCACCAAGTCCTCGGCTCCCTCGGCATCATCGGCCCCAAGCGCATCCCCTACGACCGCATCATTCCGCTCGTCGACCGCGTCGCCAGCCACCTGAGCCGGGCGATCACCGTCATCGGCAGAGAGGTCTCGATATGACAGACGACGAAAAAGGCAAGCCCGCCGAGGAGATCGAGTACATCCCCGCCGCCGGCGCGCCGGGAGGGGAGGGGGCGGAGCCGCCGGCCGCGCCCGGGCCGGACAAGGCCGCCCCGGCCGAAACGCCCGCTCCGGAGAAGGAGACCGCCTCCGTCAAGCACCTGAAGGAGAAGCTCAAGAAGCGCGAGACCGAGACGAAACAGCTCAAGAAGGAGATGGAGGAGCTCAAGGACCAGTACGTGCGGAAGCTCGCGGACACGGAGAACCTTCGTAAGCGTCTCGAGCGCGAGAAGAACGATTATTTCCAGTACGCCCTGGGCGAAGTCCTGCTCGAGCTCCTGGGCGTCCTGGACAACTTCGAACGGGCCCTCCAGGCTTCCGCGGGGGACGCGGATGGCAAGACGTTACGGGAGGGGGTCGACCTCATCTACCGGATGTCGATGAACCTCGTCCTCAAGCGGGGCGTCGAGCCGATCGAGATCAAGGACGGGAAGTTCGACCCGACCCTGCACCACGCCATGGCCGTCGAGGAATCGGCGGACGTCGAGGAGCCCCGGGTGACCGAGGTCCTGCAGAAGGGATACCTGCTCAACGGCAGGCTCCTCCGGCCCGCCCTGGTCAGAGTCGTCATCCCCAAGAAAAAGGACTGAGCGCATGGACCACCTCATCGGAATCGACCTCGGCACGACCTATTCCTGCGTCGCCTACCTGGACGGGGGCAGCCCCGTCGTCATCCCGAACCTCGAGGGACTGCCGACGACGCCGTCCGTCGTCTCGTTCACGTCCTCCGGGGAGCGCCTGATCGGGACCCTGGCCATGCGCCAGGCTTTGACCAACCCCCAGAACACGATCTTTGCCGTCAAGCGCCTCATCGGCCGCAAGTACGACTCGCCCGAGATCGCCGAGGCCCGGGCCCGCTTGCCGTACCGGCTGGCCCCCGCCCCCAACGGGGACGTCGTCGTCGCCCTCGAATCGAGGAACCTGACGCCGCAGGAGATCTCGGCGATGATCCTGTCCTACCTCAAGGGCTGCGCGGAGTCCTATTTCGGCGAGAAGGTCTCCGACGCCGTCATCACCGTGCCGGCCCATTTCAATGACCATCAGCGGCAGGCGACCAAGGACGCCGCCCTCATCTGCGGCTTCAACGTCCAGCGCGTCATCAACGAGCCGACGGCGGCGGGCCTGGCCTACGGGCTGAACGGCAAGAGGAACGGCGTCGCGGCGGTCTTCGACCTCGGCGGCGGCACCTTCGACATCACTCTGATGGAGATCCGCGACGGGGTCTTCAATGTCCTGGCCACGGACGGGGACTCCTACCTCGGCGGCGAGGATTTCGACATGCGCATCATCGAGTGGCTGGTCGAGGGCTTCCAGAAGGAGACCGGCATCGACCTCCATCACGACAAGCTCGCCCTCCAGAGGATCAAGGAGGCCGCCGAGCGGGGCAAGCGCGAGCTGTCCTTCACCATGGAGACCGAGATCAACCTGCCGTTCATCTGCTCGGACCAGACGAGCTCCAAGCACCTCCGGCGGCTCCTGACCCGCCAGGAGCTCGAGGGGCTGACGACCGACCTCGTCGAGCGGACGATCCCGCTCATCGAGGAGGCCTTCGGCGAGGCCCACCTCGACCCCGACCGGGTCGACGACGTCATCCTCGTCGGCGGACAGACCCGCATGCCGCTCGTCAAGAAGAGGATCGGGGAGTTCTTCCGGAAGAGCCCGGCCGAGCACATCAACCCCGACGAGATCGTGGCCATGGGCGCGGCCGTCCAGTCCGGCATCCTGCAGGGCCAGGTCCGGGGGCTCGTCCTCCTCCTCGACGTCACGCCCTTCGCCCTCGGCATCGAGACCGAGAGCGACGCCTACGAGATCGTCATCGATAAGAACTCGACGATCCCGCTGCGGAAGTCCAAGGCCTTCACCACGGTCGAGTACAACCAGCGGCGGGTCCGGCTCCACGTCCTCCAGGGCGAGAACCCCCTGGCCTCGATGAACAAGTCCCTGGCCGTCTTCGAGCTCGTCGGCATCGAGGAGGGCTACGTGGGGCTGCTCGAGGGGCGCGTGCGCCCGCTCGATCACCACACGATCGACGAGATGGCCCGGCGCGGCGGCACCGTGCTCGGCACGGCCCGCTCCAAGGTGTTCCCGACCCCCGA
>JBBISK010000115.1:0-7640 GCA_037441295.1 Candidatus Aminicenantota bacterium
TTGAACAGCCGGACCTGGGCCAGGTGCTGGGGGAGGTCGGTCGACGGGGGGATGGGAACGAGCAGGATGGGAACGGCCGCGAGGACGAGAACGGCGGCCGCGGCGACCGCTCCGCGCCGCCGGCCGCGCATCGCCTCGGGCCCGTTCGACTTCTCTGCCATGGCTCGCCCTCCCAGTATAATGAAAGGCTCGGGGGAAAATCAAAGATTGAGAAAATCCGCGGATTCTGATAGATAGAAGTCAGTGCGAACGGATCGGATCGCCCCCGTCCCGGACAGGAGAAAGGACCTCTTTTGCTTCGGACTCTTCCTCGTCCTGTTCCTGTTCACGTTCCGGGAGTTTTTCTTCACGGGGCGCGTCTTTTTCGAGCGCGACACGACCGTCGTCGAGGTCCCCGCCCGGAAATTGACGGTCGCCCTGCTCCGGGAGGGCAATTTCGCCCTCTGGACGGACGCCTACGGCGGGGGCCAGCCGTTCCTGGCCAACCCTAAGAACGCGGTTTTCTATCCGGCGACCCTGCTCTATCTCGTCCTGCCTCTGTTCACCGCATTCAAGCTCTATTACCTCATCCACGTCCTCCTCGGCTGGCTCGGGCTTTACGCCCTCTGCCGGTCCTACGCGCTGTCCGAGAGGGCCTCCTTCCTCGGCGCGAGCCTTTTCGCGTTCAGCGGCATGTATCTCTCTTCTTTCGAGTTCTACAACCACATCGCCGCCCTGGCCTGGATGCCCTGGGTGCTACTCCTCCTCAACCGCGGGCCGAGGACCGCGTCCGGCCGCTCCCGCTTCGTTCGCCTCGCCGTCCTCTGGGCCCTGCTCATCCTGGCCGGCTCGCCGGAGGTCATCGTCATCACCGTCATCCTCGCCGCGGCCCAGGCGTTCATGAGGCCCGGCGAGGGGCGCAGGCGGCTGGTCGCGGCCTTTCTGCCGCTCGCGGCGGCCTGCCTGCTCACGGCGGTCCAGCTGGCGCCGTCCTTCGAGATGCTCGCCCAGACCGGCCGGGAGAGCCAGTCCATCGACTGGCCGCTCGAGCTCCTCCAGCTCCCAAACATGGCCTTCCCGGGCGTCTTGGGCAACGACCGGGAGCCAGGCCATCACGATTTCTGGGGCTGGCATCTCTTCGACCGGCATTTTCCCCTTTACTACAGTCTCTACATGGGCTTCGGGGCGCTCCTCCTCTTTCTCTTCGCCCTGCGAAGGCCGTGGGACAGGAGGCGCAAGGTCCTCCTCGCGGCGTTCGGCGTCTTCTTCCTCCTCGCCTGCGGCCGCTATTCGCCCTTCTTCTTCCTCTATCGCTTCACGCCCTTCCTCTCGTCCATCCGCTACCCGGTCAAGTTCTTCCTCGGCTCGGTCTTCTGCCTGTCGATCCTGGCCGGGGCCGGGATCGATGATGCCATGGCCGGGAAGGCCCCGGGCCGGAGATCGACCCGGGGACTGGCGGCCGGGGCGGGGCTCGCCCTCATCCTCTATCTCGCGTTCAGGGACAAGGTCCTCGCCCTCGTCGACCAGCTCATGATCATGGAAAAGGGCGGGGCCCTCCGGGAGCTCGGCCGCTCCCTGCAGACAGGCCTCGTCCTTCTCGTCGTCTGCGCCGCGGCCTTCCTGCTTCTCTCCCTGCCCAGGACGCGCAAGGCCGCGGCCTGGGCGCTCCTGGCCCTGGCCGTCCTCGACCCGGCTCACCACAATAGGTTCGTCAACCCCACCGTGCCGGCCTCGTTCTACGACCGGCCGCCCCTTCTCGAGGAGTTCAAGCCGCCTCTGATCGTTGACCGGGCCACGGACTATTTTCTTGACCGCCGGGAGAAGAGCGGCAGCAACGTCCGGTTCCTCGCCTATTATCGCGAATCCCTCTATCCCCTGACGGCCATGGCCGAGGGCGTCCGCTACGTCTTCGACTTCGATTTCTACGGCACGTATCCGAAACGCTATGTCGAGCTCGTGCGCGCGGTCAAGGCCCTTCCGGCCGAGGGCCAGCTCAAGGTCCTGGATTCCCTGGGCTGCCGGTATTTCCTGAGCGACAGCCCGATGTTCGACGCCGCTTCCGCACGCCGGCTTCAGGTCGAGGGATTCCCGTTCTTCATCGAAAAGACCTCGGACAAGCCGGCCGCCCCCTACGCCGTGTTTGCCGCCGCGACGGCCCGGGAGGCGAAGGACAAGCTCGACGTCTTCACGAGCGCCGGCTTCGACCCCCGTGAAAAGGTGCTCACGGAGAGAGAGGTCTTGAAGTCACCGACGGATGCAGCCCGGCCGGCGACGAGGGTCGTGGTCGAGAAGGTGACCGCGGGACGGGGCGCGTATTCGATGGAGCTGGCTTCGCCCGGCGTTGCCGTCTTCCCCGGGAATTACTCCCGCGGCTGGGGAGCCTGGGTCGACGGAAAGAGGGCAAAGGTCTTCGAAGCGAACCTTTTTGCCAAGGGGGTCGCGGTGCCGGCCGGCAGGCACACGGTCGTCCTCAGGTACCTCCCCGCGAGCTTCGTCGCCGGGGCCGTGGCCAGCGCCCTCACGGTCGCCGTCCTTCTCGCCGCCGCGATCGCCGGGCGGCGCCGCCTCAGAAGAAGGGGCCGCCCCGCATCGGCTTGAAGGCGTCCAGGCAGTCGAACCGCGTCGCGAACCGCCGCGGGTCCTCGCCCCGGAGCGCGACGTCCTCCGGCCTCAGCCCCGGCAGGAACCGCCCCGCCATGACGAGATAAAGGACGCGCCGCGGCTCGAAACCCATCAGCCGCGCGGCCGTGGCGTCGGCGGCCAGGGAAAAGGGGCTGAGGACGAGAGCGCCGACGGGTTTCGCCCGGCCCATGATCGGCCCGTCCCCCTCCATCCCGACGACGCCGTCGATGACGTTGTAGTGGACGCGGACCGTCCGGGCCAGGTCGAGGACGGAGTTCTCGATCCCCCGGAAATGGAGCAGGTTCTTGGGCCAGCCATAGTAGATCCCCGGGAGCGTGCCGAAGAGGTTCTTGAGGCAGAGAGTGACGCCCATCCAGTGGTGGGTCTTCATTTTGGGCAGGCAGATAAGGACGTCCGCTTCGGCCACGGCTCTGGCCAGGTAGAACTTGGACAGCCCGGTCGAGCCGCCCCGGTTGGGCGTCGCCACGGCCTCCCCGTGGTTGAGGTCCAGGCACTTGACACGCTTGTCGAGGACGGTGCGAAGGGCGGGGTTGAGGACGGAGAACCAGGGGTCACGGCGGTGGCCCGAAGCCTCGCCGACGGCCACTTCGGACGCCCCGAGCCGGAGGCAGGCGTGGGCGACCGAGGCGATGACGGACGGGTTCGTGTTGATGGGGCGCTCCGGGTGGGCCTCGACAAAGTTCGGCTTGAGGAGGACGCGCTTGCCCTTGAGCACGAGCCCGTCCGAGGTCATGACCTGGGCGATCTCCTTTTCCATGTCCCGGCCGTAGTCGGGCATCGGCAGGAGGGTGACCGGGCACGGCGAGGCGGAGAGCTGGGCGGTCCCGCCGGCCGGCTTGCCCGCGACGGCGGCGCCGGCCATGACGGCCGCGCCGGTCAGGAAGTCACGCCGTTTCACTGGGCGACGACCTTTCCGCCGGAGAGGGCGATGACACCGGCGGCGAGATGGGCCGCGTTGAGCCCGTCATCGGAGGCGGGGTCCATGGCCGCGTCAAGCCGTTGCCGAAGCCGTGCCGCCGGGCGGCCCCACGCCTCGAGCCCGAGCACGGCCCAAGCCAGTCCGCAGAGCGACTGGATCTTCTCCTGGTTCGTCTCCAGGAACTCCAGGCTCGGCCGGACCAGGGAGACGTCCGTTCGCCCGCGGAGGACCAGGAGGGCCAGGCCCGTGGTGTCCCAGAAAGGCAGGAGTTCCCTGTCGTTGACGCCTGGGTTCCCGTAATTCCAGCCGCCCGAGGGGATCTGCCGGTCCAGCAGGAACCTCCGCCCCTCGACGGCACGGGGATGGCCGCCCCGGCCGCAAACGCCGAGGGCGAGGACGGCCCAGGCCGTCGGCTCCACCCAGCCGAACGTGTCCCGAACCCACGGCCAGCCGACGATCGTGTTGTCCTGGCGAACGTTGGGGTCGTTGGCGACGGTCTTTGAGGAAACGGAAACGAGGAAGTCCAGGGCGCGGTCCCGGGCCCGTTCCATTCCGTAGCGCTCGAAAACGACGGCCGCCGGCGCCGTAAGCCATAGCCCCTGGTCGTGGTCGACGGCGTTGACGCTAACGGAGCCGTCGGAGTTCTGAAGTGCCGTTGCCCAGCCCAAAAGGGCCTTCGTTCTCTCGCCGGATCCCCCCGCGGCCGTGAAGGCGAGTAAGGCAAGCAACGAGGGTTCTGCGGCCGGGCCGCCGCCCCGGTAGTAGGGAACGCCGCCGCCCGGAAGCTCGAACGAGGCGAGCTTCCCGAGGCCGGGCAGTTTATCCGACGCGCCTGTCATCGGGACTCATTATACCACTGTGGGGATCGGCAGGGTCGGTTCGGACCCGAACCGGGGGATAAAAAAGAGGGGCGGCGTTGCCGCCGCCCCCAAAGGAACCGTAAGGATCAGGGTCTTACTCAGCTGCCGGCGGCGGTGACGAGGGACGTCCTCGGCCCAACGACCCAGTTGCCGTTCCAGCAGACCAGGTCGTTGTCGAAGTCGGCCATCTTGCTGACGTTGTAGAAGCCGGCTTCCGGGGTGGCCGTGGAGTAAGCGGAGGCCTGGATGGGCCCCGGCTGCTTGTTCCGGCCGTAGGACTGGATGGTGAAGTCGTCCGAGCCGATGTCGCCGGCGGGCGCGCCCGACATAACGCCCTGGACCGCGGTCTGGCCGCAGTAGACGAAGTAGGTGGTGTTCCAGGGGTCATTGAGCGGCACGATCTTCATATAGAAGGTCGCGACCGCGGTCTGGAAGGCGCCGCCTTGCGTCAGGGCGCCGTCCTGGGCGATGAGCGACCAGTCGCCATGGTCCGTGATGTAGTCGGCCGAGGCGGTCGACATGGACATGATTTCCTTCATGGACGACTTCTGCTTCGCCTTCTGGATGGCCTCCATGGCGTTCGGGATGAGCAGAGCGGCCAGGATGCCGATGATCGCGACGACGATCAGCAGCTCGATGAGGGTGAATCCTCTCATCTTCTTGAGCATTTTAGAACCTCCTTGTTCCTTGCTGTTTTGTCTCAGTCAAGGTTTGCTCGTTGACTTGACGCTGGTATTATAGCAATAACCGTGCCAAGTGGCTAACACGCAGTTATGTTATTGATATATAACAACATAACTAAATTGCCATGTGTTCATTAGTTAAATAAAGTAGCCTATTATTGTCCATTAATGACATTTTTTGACTCTCTGCCGCTTCCGTCATCTCCCTCGGACTCGGCCTTCCCGCCGTTTTTCCTGACCCGATTCAAGTTGTATTTGCCGATGAGGTAGCGCATCGTCCGGTAGCTGATGCCGAGGAGGGGTGCCGCCTTCTGGATGCTGCCGCCCGTGGCCGCCAGGGCCTGGCTGACATAGTTCTTGGCCACGTCGTCCAGGTGGACGGTCAGGTTGAAGCCCGGCTCGAAGAAATACTGGGTCTCGCGCTTGGCCCTTTGCGGGGAGAGGATGTCCTTGGGCAGGCAGCCCGCGGTCACCGTCTCCCGGTCCTCGATGGCCACGATCCGCTCGACGACGTTCTCGAGTTCGCGGATATTGCCGGGCCAACCGTAGGCCTCGAGGAGCCCGATGACCTCCGGAGTGAACCTCTTGGATTTCTTGCCAAGCCGGTTGCAGTACTTCTGGAGGAAATGGGTCACGAGCAGGGGGATGTCCTCGGTCCGCTTGCGGAGGGGCGGCATTTCGAAGGAGATGACGTTCAGCCGGTAGAAGAGGTCCTCCCGGAATTTCCCTTCCTGGATCCTCTTCTTGATGTCCTGGTTGGTCGCGGCGATGATGCGGACGTCAATCGGGATCTCTTCTGTCCCGCCGACCCGCCGGACCGTCCGCTCCTGGAGGGCCCGGAGGAGTTTGACCTGAGTCCAGGGCGACATCTCGGCCACCTCGTCGAGGAAGAGGGTCCCTTTCTGGGCGACTTCGAACATGCCCTTCTTGTCGGCCACGGCGCCGGTGAACGACCCCCGGGCGTGCCCGAAGAGCTCGCTCTCGAGGAGGTTTTCGGGCAGGGCGGCGCAGTTGATGGACACGAACTGGTTGTCGTGACGCCCGCTCTGGAAATGGATGGCCCGGGCCGCCATCTCCTTGCCCGTTCCGCTCTCCCCCGTGATGAGCACGGTCGAGTCCGTGCCCGCCACCTTCTCGATGAGGATGTAGACCTCCTGCATGGCCCGGCTCTTGCCGATCATGTTCTCGAAGCCGTAGCGCTCCCTGAGGTCACGCTTGAGGCGGAGGTTCTCCTCGCGGAGCTGGCGCTCGGCCAGGCCGCGCCGGACGATGATCTTGAGCTCTTCGACGTCGAAGGGCTTGACGACGTAGTCGAGCGCGCCGGCCTTGAGGGCCTCGACGGCCTGCGTGACGCTGCCGTAGGCCGTGACCATGATGACGGGGACGTCGGGCTGCTTGGCCCTGACGCGGCGGAGAACCTCCATGCCGTCGGTCTCGGGCATCTTGATGTCCGTGACGACGATGCCGATGTCTTCCTTGTCGAGGGTCTCGAAGGCCTTGGCCGCCGAGAGCCCAGTCCGGACGCCGTAACCCTCCTTCTTGAAGACGACCGAGAGCAGCTCGAGAAGGCTCTGTTCGTCGTCGATGATGAGTACGTTGTCCATGGTCATGGCCTTAATTCGCCGGGCATTCCCGGAGGGGCAGGGTGATCGCGACTTCGGTCCCCCGGCCGGGCTCCGACCTGATGTCGATCCGTCCGTCGTAGTCATCCACGATCCTCTTGACCACGGCCAGTCCGAGCCCGCGGCCGCCGTCGAAGCCCGAGTAGAACGGTTCGAAGAGGTGTTCCTTGGCCTCCTCCGTCATGCCCCGGCCGGTGTCGGCGAACCGGAGCTCGACCTCGCCGCGCTCCCGGGCGAGGAAGTCGACCTTGAGGACGCCTCCGTCGGGCATGGCCCGGATGGCGTTCTTGACGATGTTCCAGAAGACCTGCTTGAACTGGGCCGGGCTGCCGTAAAAATTGAGCCCCGAGCCGAGGAAGTTCCCCTCGACCCGGATGCGGCCGTTGAGCTCGCCGCCGCTCCGCAGGATCTTGAGGGTCTCGTCGAGGACCTCGGGAAGGCAGACCACGGAAAAGACCTGCTTCGTCGGCAGGGCGAAGTCGAGGAACTCGCCCAGGCTATGGGAGACCCGTTCGGATTCCTTGAGGACGATGTTCATGAGCTCCCGCTGCTCCGGGTTGAGGTCCAGGTCCTTCTTCAGGACCTGGACCGAGCCGGAGATGGCGGCCAGCGGGTTTCGGATCTCGTGGGCCAGCGTCGCCGAGATGCGGCCGGCCTCGGACAGCCGCTCGCGGACGATGAGGGCCCGCTCGGCCTCCTGGAGGGCCAGCCGTGTCTTGCGCAGCCGGCCGGCGAGCGAGTTCGTCAGCATGGCAATGAGGAAGAAGGCGCTCCAGGGGACGAAGATGAGGTAGAGGACCGACCCCAGCGACAGCCCGCAGGAGCACCTGCGGGACATGCTCATCGGGGGCGAATTCCTGAACAACCAGCGATTGGTCCGGGTGATGGTGGAAGAGGCGCCCGGCCGCATTCGCTATCTGGAGGCATTGGGGGT
>JBBISK010000115.1:7650-7910 GCA_037441295.1 Candidatus Aminicenantota bacterium
CCCGCCCGCCGCCTGGGGGATGAAGCCCAGGTACATGCCGTCGACCAGCCCGCCGAAGAGGATTGAGGCCAGGCCGGCCGTCAGGTAGGAGGCCCGGTTCGAGAGGACGAGCCCGGCCCCCATGATTGGGAAGACGTACAGGAAATACGCCGAGCTGGCCATGCCGCCCGTGACGTAGACGAGGGCCGTGATGAGGAGGAGGTCCATGATCACTTGGACGTAGGCCTGCACGGTCGGAAAGCGCCCCCAATAATAGGCGA
>JBBISK010000116.1:0-7894 GCA_037441295.1 Candidatus Aminicenantota bacterium
CTGATGATCCCGTCGTTGATGAAGCCCAGCATCCACATGCCGGCCGGTGGAAAGGCGCCGAACTCGCCTTTCTTGTCCACCTGGACAAGGGACCCCAGCCCGAGTTTTCTTATAGAAAATATCCCCGTGGCGAACCCCGCGCCGCCCCCGCCGCCGATGCTATCCGGCTCAACCCTTGTTTCGGGGACGGGGATGCCTGCGAACCTCAGGGTCTCGGCGGGGCAGGTAAAGGCGGCAGCGCTGGCAAGCCCGGAATCCACGAAGAAGTTCAGGGGCTCCTTGTCGTCGAGCCGGCCCCTGGCCATCATGAAATGGCTCAGGGCCAGAACGAACGGGACTTCGGCGGCCTCGCGGCTCGGAAATTCGCGACGGAACTCCTCAAGCCCCTGGGCGTCCCGCGGGCGCAGGACGAGCCGGCTTTCCGGATAGTCGAGCGTCGGCAGGAATTGTTTTAGGAGGCCCGTGCTCACGATCCCGCCGATCGTGTATTTCCCCCCCTCGAACCCCTTGGAAAATCTCTGCGTCGGAAGGAGCGAGACCGGGACTGATTTGAGCGTCACCTCTCCGATCTTGAGCGAATCGGCCTTGGCGAACCCGACCTCGGCCGTCTTCCCGCCAGCGAAGGTCCCGGTCGTGGAGGCAAGGACCTTGATCCCCATGGCCGCGGCGATCTCGTTGTCCAGGACGAACATGTCGGCGCCCGTATCGATGAGCGCGTCAATCCGCCGCCCCTGGATCTCGACGGAGATGACCGGAAGCGGGTCGGTGACGACAAAGGGGACGGCCGTCCGGCGGACGCCGGACGGCCAGGCCGCGGCGTAGGGTTGCTCCTCGCCGAAGGCCCGCATCAGGTCGAGCAGCGGCAGCTTGATCTGGCTCTCCATGCCCCTGAACAGACCGGCCCCCTTCCGATAGCGGTTCGTCTGATAGTAGACGAAGATGAGTTTAACCTGGGCCTTGACCTGGGTCGGCATGTCCTGAGGACTTCGGGCCAATATGCTTTGAAGAGTGGTTTCAGCGCGTTCGTACCGGCCGGAGAGGTAGTCCAGATCGGCGGCCAGGAACAAGGCATCCGCGACCGGCTCGGGGGCCTCAAGAAGCGATCGCACGACGGTCCGGGATTGATCAAAATCCCCCGACTGATAAAGGAGGCGTGCAAGGCGGAGCCGCGTCTTGGCCTGGGCCGGGTCATGGTCCAATTCGGCCCGGGTTTGTCCGATGTCCGCTAGGAGCTGGCCGCGTTCCTTGGTTGCCTGCGACGCGGCCTTCTTTTCGGGCGCCTGGCCGAAGCCCAGCGCCGCGAGAGTCAGGATGATCACGAACGCCAAGGAACGCCGGCATCCGCGAAAGTCATGATCCATGGTCATCTGCCTCCTTTCGGTCATTACAACCACGAACCCGCGGCGGCCGTTACGCGGCTCGCGGGCCGATGGGGCCAACTCCCGCCCTGAGCCGGCCCTTCAACTGATCGTGACGAGCTCGTAGTCCGTCGACCCCAGCCCGATCTTCTCGCCGTGCTTGAGCTGGATCGACCAGTCGATGTCGTAGCCTTTGCGAAAGGGGTCCTTGCCGCCGCCGCGCCGGACGACGAGGTCGGCCGTCGCCTGGTCGGCGGCGACGGGGTCGAGCGAGGCCAGGATGCCGATGTCCTCGACAACGCGCGGGTCGTCCTTGGCCATGCAATCGCAGTCCTTGGTGATCTTGGTCAGGAAGTTGAGGAAGACGGCCTTGCCCTTGAAGTGGCGGAAGACGCGCAGGGCGTACTCGGCCATCATCTCCTGGAGCCGGCGGGAGTCCTCGTCCCACTTCATCTTGATGGCGCCCGGCTTGCAGACGACGAGACACTCGCCGCAGCCGATGCATTTCGCCGGGTCGATCGCGACGTGGCCCTCGGCCTGGACGATGGCGTCGGCGGGGCAGAAGTCGCGGCAGACCCCGCAATTGCGGCACTGCTTGGCGTTGACGCGGGGGTGGACCGAGGAGTGCTGGTCGAGCTTCCCGGCCCGCGAGGCGCAGCCCATGCCTATGTTCTTGAGGGCCGCGCCCATCCCCGTCTGGACATGTCCGGTGACGTGGGTCAGGCAGACCAGGGCGTCGGAGTCGAGGATAGCCGAGGCGATCTTCGAAGCGGAGGTGCGGGCCTCGGTGCTTTTGGCCTCGTACTTATCGTGGCCGATGAGCCCGTCGGCGATGACGACCGGGAGGTCGAGGACCGGCGGGGCGAAGCCGTGCGACCAGGCGAGGCGGATGTGGTCGACCGAGTTCGACCGGTGGCCGACGTAGAGCGTGTTGCTGTCGGTGAGGAAGGCGTGGGCCGTCTTCTGCCGGAGGTCCCAGGCGATGCCGGTCAGCCACTGGGGCCGGACGTGGCCGGTGTTCCGGACCTCGCCGAAATGGATCTTGAGGGCGGTGAAGTCGTCCTGGTCGAGCTTGTCCAGGAAGCCGCTGGCCAGGAAGACCTTGCGCGTTTTGGCGGCCAGTTCCTCGGCGGGTTCCTCGGCCATGGCGGGGATGAAATAGACGTTGCTCTTCATCGACGGGCGTCTCCTCCGGTCATGACCCAAGGAGCTCGCGTGCGGCTTGGGCGCCGGCGCCGCGAGTAACGGCACGGCCGAGTGTCTTGATGGTCTTCTCGACGGCGCCCAGGGCGAAGAGGACTTGCTTCGCCGTCAGGTTGCCCATGTGCCCCATGCGGAAAACCCTGCCCGCCGTCTGGGCCAGGCCCCCCGCCACGACGACGCCGTTCTCATAAAGGGTCGAACGGAAAGCCTTGTCGTCGACTCCCTCGGGATAGGTCACGACGGAAAGGGTCGAGGCCAGGAATCTCGGGTCGGTGAAGAAGCCGAAGCCGAGCGCGGCGAGGCCGGCACGTATCGCCCGGGCGAAGAGGTCGTGACGGGCGAACCTCGCCTCCAGCCCCTCCTCCATGATGATGCGCGTGCCTTCGTAGAAGGCCCGGATCTCGTTGACGCAGGGCGTCGAGAAGTACTTCGTCGGGTCGTGCATGACCGGAAGCCAGCGCAGGAGGTCGGAATAGTAGGCGGGGACGGAGGCCAGGCTTCGGCGCTTGTCCATGGCCCGCTCCGAGAGGACGAGGACGGAGAGTCCGGGCGGCGTCCCCAGGCACTTCTGAGCGGCGGTAAGGACGACGTCGATCGTCCAGTCGTCCATCCGCTCGGCGATGCCGCCCGTGGCGCAGACGCCGTCGACGACGAACAGCGCGCCGGCCTTCTTGACGGCGCAGGCGTAGGCCTCGACCGGCGCGCAGGCCCCGGTCGCGGTATCGACGTGCGTGCAGGCGACAGCCTGATAGGGCCGCTCCGAGAGCTGGGAGGCCAGCTCCTCCGGGAGGACGGCCTTCCCCCACTCGCTCTCGAGGACGTCGTGGCGGATCCCGAAGGCATCGCAGACCTGGCCCATCCTCTGGCCGAAATAGCCCTGAGAGAGGACGAGGACGCGCTCGTCCGGGCCGACGACGTTGAGCAGGGCCATCTCCATCGACAGCGTTCCGGCCCCGGCGATGATGAACGGCTCGCCCTTTTCGGAAAAGACGATCTTCTTCAGGTTCTCGCAGGCGCCGCGGAGCTCGCGGACCATCTCCGGACCGACGTGAGAGACCGTGGGCCGGGCCAGCGCGTCGAGGATGCGCGGCACGACCGGGCTCGGGCCGGGGATCAGGAGCAGCTTCTCTTGGGCCATCTCGTTCCTCTCGAACGGGGAAAATTCCGTTCCATTGTCACCAATCGAAGGGGATAAATCAAGCCGCTTCGGCGCGGAAGGTAGAGGCCCCCCTCCCCCTTCCGAGCCGGAAGAAGGGGGAGGGGGATTTTTGAGGAGGACTATTCGACGATCTTGTAGATCGTCTGCTTATAGACAACTGTTATGATTCTCGCGGCCGAGAGATACTTCGCCAGGCCGGGCTCCTCCATGACCAGCCGGTAATATTCGTCGGAATCGAAGCGGACTTCCCGGACCGGGAGTCCATCCCGGTATTCGCTGTCGACCCAGCCGCCGTTCTTGAGATAGAAAGTCTTGCCGTCCTTATAGAGGATCTGCGTCGAGACGGCCGTCGCGGCGGCGGGAGCGGACAAGAACCCCAGGCCGATCTTGGCCGCCCTGACCGCGCCTCCGCCGGACACCTGGCGCGCGGACATGGCGTCCCGGGCCTCGGGCGCCGCGGCCGGCATAGCGAGCCGCTCCTTCTCAGTGACGAGGAACGAGGTATAGGGCGTGACGATGCCGTACCTGAGCCCGAGCCGCTCGACCTCATCGACGAGCTCGGCGTTCGGGCCGCGCAGCCTGATCTCCCCGAGGAGATAGCCGATGCGCCGGGTCGCCCAGAGCCGCGGCAGGAAGCTCGACGACCCTTCGCCGGCGAGCTTTCGGGACTCGAGGACGAACCGCTTTTCCGCCTGCCCGACCTTGCCCGTCAGGACGACGGTCACGGGCCAGGAACCCTTGTAGCGGCCGACGACAGCGACCTGCGACCCCTTGAAGAGGTCGGGCAGGGCCTGCGGGTAGACCGAATTCATCTCGACGCCCTCGAAGCGCAGCGCGGTCCCGGCCAGGAGAGGCGAGGAGATCCTCTCGTAGAATCCGGAGATGGCCGCCCCGATGAGCTCGTCCTCGCCGACATAGACGGAGGTGCCGCGGTTGTCGCCCGAGAGAAGGTCGAGGAGCTCGGTGTTGACGTCGTTGCCGACGCCGAAGACGGCGAGTCGAGCCCGGGCCTTGTTCGCCCGCCCGACGTTCTTCAGGATCTCGGCCGTCTCCGTGGTGCCGACGGTCGGCTGACCGTCGGTCAGGAAGAGGACATAAGCCGGCCGGTCGCCCGCGGGCACCAAGCCCATGGCCTTGACCAGCGCGTCGTTGATATTCGTGCCGCCCGCGTCCTTGACACCGTAGATGAACCGGACGGCCCTCTCGACCTCGGCGCCTCCGGCCGGGACGAGCGTTTCCGAGAACGGGCTGACCTGGTCGTCGAAATCGATGAGCGAGAACCGGTCCTCCCGGCCTAGGTGACGGACGATGAACTCGGCCGCGCCCTTGACCTGTTGGATTTTCGTCCCGGCCATGCTGCCCGAACTGTCGAGGACGAGGACGACGTCCTTGGCCATGACCCGCTCCCCCTCGGCGGCATAGCGAGGCGAGGCGAGGAGCAGGAAATAGCCCCCGTCGCCCTCCGGGCAATTCAGGAACGAGAGGCCCACGTTATCCTTGGAGAGCGAGTAATAGAGGACGAAGTCCCGGTCCGGCCTGACGTTCGTCTCTTCGTAGCCGGCCGTGGCCGCATGGTCGTTCGTCCGCCGCACGGAGACGCGGTGCGAGGGCGAATAGACGTTCAGGATCGGCACCTGGCTCTCGATGCGCGCCGTCAGGCTGACCGAGAGCAGCGGGTCGCGCGAGAACCGCTCCGTGTTGAGAGGGTAGAGATACTTGACGAGGCCGCCGTCGGACTTCAGAACCTCGGTGTAAGAGATCTGGACCCGCTTCTCGCCATGGGCCGGGATGGGGTAGACGCGGGCCCGGAAGGCGTTGCGGCCGACGTATTCGAGGAGGCCGGGGTCGCGCAGGCGTCGCACGATGTCCTCGTACACGCGCCGGGCCTGGGCGCTGTCGAGGACCTCGCCCGCGACCCTCTGGCCGCCGACGAACAGGGCGAAGTCGCTGACCGAAGCGCCCTCCGGGACGGGGAAGATATAGGTTCCCTCGATGTCCCGGTCGAAGTTGTTGACGAAGACCTGGTCGACCGACGTCCGGGCCACCTGGTCCGTGACCTCCACGGTGACCCTGTGGAACTTGACCGTGAGCGGCGGGATGGATTCCCCGGGCCGCGGGTTCGGGACGATGAGCCCGTCGGCCCGCAGCCGCGGCGACAGGGCCCCGAGGACGATCAGGCAACCGAGAAGCCCGACTCTCCTGGTTTTCGAGTGAGTCACGTTTCCCTCCTTGGAACGTTCTCGGCCCCTGCGCTTCATCCTTTACTAAGCCGGGTAGAAAATAACTGTCTTCAGATTTCTCTATCGCCCGGCTAGTACTCGGGGAGCAGTCAGGATTATGTAATATATTTACTGCTCCCCGTAGTAATACAACGGAAGACCGGATTTCGTTTCAAGGCCGGGGAGGAGACACACGAGGATGGCCTGTTCAGCCATCACGCACTTTGATGATCGCGGCTAGACGAGGTTCTCGAGACGCCTCACGAGGGGGAGGATGCCCGGGTAGACCTCGACCGGAAGGCCCTCGAAAAGGCCCGGGTCCTCCCCCAGGAGGAAGATCGAGGAGATCCCGGCGTCGAGCGCCGCGAGGACGTCGAACCGGGTGTCGCCGACGACGCAGCACTCCGCCGCCGCCGTGCCGAAGACTTCGAGGACGTCGCGGAAGGGCGCCCCCGACGGCTTCCAAAGTCCGCTCTCGCGGGTCGTGACGCGGTCGAAGGCGAGCCCGAACTTGCCGAGGAGGTAGGCGGTGTTTGGTCGTGAGTTGTTTGTGACGAGGGCCGTCCGCACCCCGTTCCCCTTCAGGAAATCGAGGAGCTCGAGCATCCCCTGGCGGAGGACAGAACGGGCCGTCTGCTCGGCCTCGCGGCGCTCGAGGATGGCCCATTTCCGCGAGCGCTCGGGCTCCTCGAGGCCGTTGAGATAAGCCAGGATGGACAGGCCGCCGTCGCCGATCTCCCGCCGGATCGCCGCCCAGTCGTAGGCGTTCTCGACGACCGTGCCGTCGAGGTCGAAGATAGCGGCCCGGAGGATCATCGGACCGGCGGGCCCTCCTTGACCCGGCCGACCTCGAAGAGGGGCTCGCCGGCGTTGCACGGCGGCGTGTGGATGACGTAGAGGAGAATCCCGGTGAAGGGGGCTTTGACCTCCTCTTTGACCTCGCCGAGGTAGTCGGTCACCGTGCCCACGACCTGCCCGGCCTTGACGTAGTAGCCCATCTCGAGCCGGGGATAGAACAGCCCGTCCCATTTGGAATTGACGACCTCGTACTTGTCGATCCAGACCGGGTCCGCGGCCGGCTCAGGTGTGCCGGGGATCATGCCGTAGAAGCGCATGACGCTCAGGACCCCCCTGACGTTCCGAGACACGGACTCCTCGTCGGTTCGGCCGAGGTTCCCGGCTTCCGTAGTGATGGCCGGTTTGCCCATGAGGATCGCCGTATTGCCCAGGTACTTCGAGTCGGCCAGGTCATGGCCGCGGGTTTCGTCGATGATGATGTAGGGGAGGCCGAAGGCCAGGGCCAGCCGGCGGGTCGATTCGTCGAAAGCCCTGTTGCCGCTGATCATCCAGTAAGTGTAGGGAATGAGGGCCTCATTGCCGTCGCCGCAATGCATGTCGAGGAGGATGTCGGCCCGCTTGACGACCTCCTCGGTGATGACGGCGGCCATGCGCTGGCTCAGGGTCCCCTTGGGGTCACCGGGGAAGACCCGGTTGAGGTTCTTCCAATCCGCGGGGACATAATAGATCGAGCGGCGCTGGAAGCCGGGCACGTTGGCGATGTGGACCATGACGACCGTGCCGCTGATGGTCTTCGGGTCGAGCGAGCCCTTCAGCCTGTAGAGGGCCAGGATGGGCGGGTATTCGACGGGGTGGAGGCCGGCGACCAGGGCCAGGACCTTGCCGGGCTTGGCCCCGTGGATGACCGTGACCGGGATGCGGGTCCCGACGCCGTCCTTTTCCGGCACGGAGAGGAAACCGGCGCCGGCCTCTCCCGGCTTCACGCGGAGGTCGCCGAGGACGAAATCGCCGATCGGCCGTTCCGCGCCGAAGACCGTGACGCCCAGACAGAGCGTCAACGCGGCGGCTAGGATGTTTATCGGTGCCCCAAATCTCATGGCCTGCCTCCTTGGTCCATCTCGGATGCCGGCCCCATTCTAGCCGAAGCGGCCCCCCGG
>JBBISK010000117.1:0-7869 GCA_037441295.1 Candidatus Aminicenantota bacterium
GTTGGGCGGGGAAGGCCGGGAAGTAGTCGCGCAGAATCTGGGGGATGGAGAAATTCAGGACGTTCTGCTGGGCCAGGACGTCGGGGTTGCGGATGTCCATGACCTTGCCCATGCGGTTGAAGACGACCTCGAGGGACTTGCCCTCCGTCGTCCGCAGGGTCTGGGACTGCGTCTCGCTGGGAAGCTGGGCCCGGACCTCGATGCCCGAGGTCGTCAGGCCGGCCAGGATCGTGTCGCGGCTCGGACTCACGACGGCCAGCCGGAGGTCGCCCTGGGCGCTGGCGTCCAGGGTCAGGTCCTTGCCGAAAAAGTCCTTGCCGCTGACGTTGACCTGCCCGTTGATGCCGTAGGTCAGGGCCGTGCCCGCGGCCGGGCCGAAGCGGAGGGCGGTTTTCTCCGCCTGGCCGGGGGCGAGGAGGAGCGGCCAGAAGAGGATGAACCCCAGGGATAGGACGAGCGTCTTTTTCATCGGATTCGGCTCCTCACGGGCATGCGGTCCTTCCGGACTTCCATTCTACGCTGGGCCCCTTGACTGCGCAAACGCGCCGCCGCGCTCAGAAACCCGGGTCCGTGATCTTCTTTTCCTGCCAGGTCCCGTACTTCGCGAGCTGCGGCCGGATGTCGGCGGCCTTGCCCACGACGACGAGGACGTAGTCGTTCTGCGGCAGGAGCGCCGCGGCCGCGGCCTTGGCCTCCGCGGCCGTGACCTTACCGATGGCCGTCAGGTACTTGTCGTAATAATCGAAGCCGAGCCTGTAGAAGGCCAGGCGGACGTATGCCCCGGCCTTGCTGGCGTTGGTCTCGAGCGTCGGCGGGAACTGGCCCTGGATGTAATTGCGGCCGCTCTCGACCTCCTCGGCACCGAATCCCTCCCGGCCGCCCTTGGCCAGAAGCCCGAAGGCGATGTCCAGCATCTCGGCGAGCTTGTCGTTCTTGGTGTAGGAGCTGGCCTGGAAAATGCCGCCCGGGGCCCAAGTCAAGAAGTTGCTCGAGGCGCCGTAGGTCAAGCCGCGCTTGATGCGGAGCTCGGTGTTGAGCCAGGAGGTGAAGCGTCCGCCCCACAGCGTGTTCATGACCGTGGCCTGCGGCGTGACCTTGTCGCCCATGGCGTAGCCGGGCGCTCCGAGGACGAAATAGGCCTGCGTCGCGTCCGGCTTGTCGATGAGGACGAGCGTCTTTCCCTTCGGCCTGGGCAGCGGCGGGATGGCGTCCGAGGGCGCGGCGCCGGCCGGGTTGGCCCAAGGGCCGAGCGTCGCCTCGAGGAGCGCGACGAGCTTGTCTCTCTCGATGTCGCCGACGACCGCCGCGATGGCGCGGTCGGGCCGGAAGTGGCGGGCGTAAAATCCCCTGACCGTCTGGGCGGTGATCTTCCCGAGCGATGAGTCTGCGGCCACGCGCCCCAGCGGATGTCCGTCGAAATAGGCCTTCCGGAAATACGAGCGGACGGCCGCGCCGGGATTGTCCTTGAGGGACTTGAGACTGTCGACCTGCCGGGCCCGCTCCTTGGCGAATTCCTCGTCCTTGAACGACGGGCCGGTCAGGCAGCCGGCGGCGATCTCCATGAGCCGGGGGAAGTGCTGGGCCAGGCTGTCGCCGCTGACCTGGGCGTATTCGTCGGCCGCCGAGATGGACAGGCTCGCGCCCATGAAATCGAGGGCCTCGGCGATGGCGTCGGCGTCCATCTTCGCCGTACCCTTGGTCATCAACGCCGCGGTGAGCCCGGCCACCCCTTCCTCTCCGGCAGGAACGAAGGCTGTCCCGGCGCCGCGGACGAACATCCGGAAGCTGACCACCGGCAGGTCGGAGTTCTTGAGGTAATAGACCGTCAGCCCGTTCTTGAGAACGATCTTCTCGGGCGCCGGAAGTTGCGAGGCCGCGGCGGCGAAGGCGGGCGCGGCCAGGACGGCGATGAGAGCGACGGCCAGCGGTTTGAGGATGGGCGTCTTCACTTGGCACCTCCCTCGGGAACGAGCTTCCCGACGGTCTTGTTGTTCTCGGTGAAAACCTTGGCGGCGACCTCTTTGACCCGCTCGATCTTGACGGCGGCGTAGTCGTCCATGATCGTGAAGAGCTTTCCGAAGTCGCCGTAGAGGAGCTCGTAAGAGCCGATCTGGTTGGCCTTGCCGGAGATCGTCTGGAGGCCCATATAGAAGTTGCTGCGGACGCCGTTCATGGCCTTCTCGAATTCGCGCGGCGTGATCCCCTCGGCCTTGACCTTGGCCAGCTCCTCCTCGATGACCCGGTCGATCTTGTCGAGGTCGGCCCCGGGCCGGGGCTTGACGTAGATCGAGAAGAGGAAGGGGTCGATCGACTCCTGGACGCCCCCGCCGATGTGGATGGCCAGCTGCTCCTCGCGGACCAGGCGGCGGTAGAGGCGGCTGCTCTCGCCGTCGAGGAGCGGCTTGGCCAGGATCGAGAGGGGCAGGAAGTCGGCGTCCTTGGCGTTCGGGGCGTGCCAGACGGCCATGTAGGAGGGCGCCTGGGCCTCCTTGCGGACGAGGACGCTCTTGGGCCCCATCTGCGGCGGCTCGACGGTCGTAACCGGCGGCGGAGGCGTCGAGGCCTTGATCGGTTCGTAATATTTCTTGATGAGGTCGAGGGCCTTGGCCGGCTCGAAATCGCCGACGACGACGAGGATGGCGTTGTTCGGGGCGTAGTAGGTCCGGTAGTAAGCCATGATCTCGTCGCGACGCCAGCCCAGGATGTCGCTCATCCAGCCGATGACGTCCCAGTGATAGGGGTGGGCCATGATGGCCGTGGCCCGGACGTTCTCGTTGAGGATCCCGTCGTTGTTGTTCTCGACGGACATCCGCCGCTCGGAGGCGACGACGCCCCGCTCGGACTCGAGGACGTCGGGAACGAAGGCCAGACCCTGCATCCTGTCGGCCTCCATCTCGATCATCGCCTCGAGGGCCGCGGCCGGGAACCAGTCCGTGTAGACGGTCATGTCGTCGGCCGTGTAGGCGTTGTTGGAGCCGCCCCGGAATTCCATGCGGCGGTCGAACTCGCCAGGCCCGACCTTGGCCGTGCCGTTGAACATCATGTGCTCGCAGAAGTGCGAAACGCCCGTCAGCCCGGGCCGCTCGTTGCGGGAGCCGACGCGGAAGAACGTATAAAGGGCGATGTTGGGGATGTTGTGGTCCTCGACGAGGAGGACCCTGAGCCCGTTCGCGAGCTGGTGGACCTTGACGTCCTCCTTGCGGAACGCCGCCGGGAGCGAGGCGGCGCATGCGGCCAGGACGAGGAGTGCCAGGGCGATCCGTTTCCTCATGCTGTTACCTCCTGAAGGGTCGGAAGACCCATTATACGCGGGGACCCCGCCTGCAACAAAGTGTTAAGAGGGACTGCCCCCGCAGGGGACTGTCCCTCTTAACACTTCAGCCGGCGGAGCGTTTGGCACAAAGCTTGCAAAGGCCTGATTTAGGCGCTATCTTAATCGTAGCAGGAGGTTGATCATGAAAAAAGCCTTGGCGATGGTTGCCTTGGTCTCCCTCGCGACCCTGGGCGGCGCGGCCCTCGCCTTCGCCGCCGGGGACGCCCGTCCGGAAGGGGCCGCGACCTCCCGCGCCTTTGTCGCGCAGGAGTACGGGGCGGACCTGGACATGGATTATTGCTACAACTATCTTTCCCCGTACGGGAGCTGGGTCAGCCTGAACCCTTGGGGGTACGTCTGGTGCCCCCGGCACATGGGGTACAACTGGCGGCCCTACAGCGAGGGGCACTGGGTCTGGACCGATTACGGCTGGACCTGGATCTCCGATTTCGAGTGGGGCTGGATCCCCTTCCATTACGGCCGCTGGGGCTGGGACGACGACCTCGGCTGGTTCTGGGTCCCCGACAGGGTCTGGGGTCCGGCCTGGGTCACCTGGCGCTCGAGCGACTTGTACTGCGGCTGGGCGCCCTTCCCTCCGGGGGTCGCGTTCAGGGCGGGGATGGACTTCGCTTCCTTCGGCATCGACGTCCCCTTCCGCTTCTGGATCTTCATCGGCGCCTCCCATTTCTGCGACCGCAGCATTTTCCCCTATGTCCTTCCCTATGAGCGCAACGTCACCATCATCAACCATACCGTTATCCACAACAACTTCTCTTGGCGCGGCACCCGGTTCGTCAACGACGGCATCGGCGTCGATACCATCCGCCGGCTGACCCGGCGGGACGTTCCCCGCTACACCCTCCGGGACGCTCGGCAGCCCGGCCGCGCGGTGGTCACGGGGAACCGGGTCCAGCTCTACCGGCCATCCTTCAGGAGCACCTCCAACGCCCGGCCTAAGACGTTCCTCAACCAGGACCAGGCCCGCCAGGAGATCGGTCCGACCAAGGTCTTTGAGCCGCGCCAGCAGCCGCCGAAGATGGCCACCGAATCGGACGTCCAGAAGCGGCAGGTCGCGGAACGGAAGCTTCTCCAACAGAGCCAGGCGCAGGAGCTGAAAGCCATCGACCAGCAGCGGAGCCAGGAGCAGAAGAAAGTCCAGGCACCGGCCGAGAAGGCCAGGATCCAGCAGGACTACCAGGCGAAGAAGACCGAGACGGCCCAGCAGCACCAGACTGAAAAGCAGCAGCTCAACGAGCGTCACAAGACGGACGCCCAGCAGGTCAGGAAGGCCGTCCAGCCGAAGGCGCCGGCGAAACCGCCCAAGCCACACAAGTAAAAGGCAAGAGGGACTGGCCCCCGCGGGGCGTGGGGCCGGTCCCTCTTTATTTCCTGGCTGCCGGCCCGCCGGCTACTTCTTCGGCGCCGGGATGGCGATGTCGATGACGTTCACCGGGCCGAGCGTCGAGAGCGGCTTGTCGAAGTCCTCCTTCTTCCCGACGACAAGGATCTGGACCTTGTCCGGCCGGATGTACTTCCGGGCCACCCGGAGCACGTCGGCCTTGGTGACCTTCTCGACCCCCTGCTTGAGCTTCTCCGTGAAGTCCGCCGGGTAGCCGTAGTAGGCCAGGGTCATCATCCGGTTGACAACCTGGGACTTGCTTTCGAACTCGAAGACGTAGGAGTTGAGGTAGCCGTCCTTGGCCTTGGCCAGCTCGGCGTCCGTCACTTCCTGCTCGGTGATCTTCTTCAGCTCCTGGAGCATGATGCCGATGGCGTAGACCGTGGACTGGGACTTCGTCTGAACGCCGCAGCTGAACGAACCCGGATAGACGTAGGACGCCCCGTAGCTCCCCCAAACGTTATAGGCCAGCCCCTCGTCCGTCCGGACGCGCTTGAACATCCGCTCGAACGACAGGATCTGGTTCATGAGATACAAGGCCGGGAGGTCCGGGTTGTTCATGAGGCCTCCGATGTGGCCCATGATGACGTTCGTTTGGTTGACGTCGGGCTTGTCGATGTAGTTGACCGTCGAGTTGAATTCGTAGTCGACCTTGGGCCAGGGCGGGACCGAGGGCTTTCCCTTCTTCCAGGCGCCGAGGACGGATTTCAGTTTGGCGACCATGTCGGCTGCCTTGAAATCGCCCCAGACCGCCATGAGCGTGTTGTTCGGAAGGAAGTAGGTCTTGTAGAAATCGACGAGGTCCTGACGCGTGACCGCCTCGATAGTGGCGTACTCGGCCTGCCGGGCGTAGGGGCTGTCCTTTCCGTAGAGGAGCCGGCCGAACTCCCGGAAGGTGATGCCCCGGATGTTGTCGTTGCGGCGGGAGATCGCGGACTTCTGCTGCATCTTGGCCAGGGCGAGCTTGTCCTCGCGGAAGGCGGGCTGGGTCAGGATCTCGGCCAGGATGCCCAGGGCCTTGTCGAAGTCCTCCTTGAGGACCGAGACGCTGATCGAGCCCGAGGTCTGGCCGACGCCCGTCTCCACGGTCGCGGCCAGGGTCTCGAGCTCCTTGTCGATCTGGTCCCCGGTCCGGGACTGGGTGCCGCCCGTCCGAAGGACCTGCCCCGTGAGGGCGGCCAGCCCGGCCTTGCCGGCCGGCACGAAGACGCTCCCCGTACGGACCATGGCGTAGACGTCGATGGTCGGGTATTCCGGGTCCTCGACCAGGAAGAGCTTGAGGCCGTTGGGGAGCTCCGCCCGAACGACCTTGGGCATTTTGATGGGGTTGAGGGGCCCGAAAGCGAACGCGTCCTTCGGCGCCTTCTGGGCGTAGGCGGCCCCGAAGAGCGCGGCCAGGAAGCAGAGCCCGGCGATGGCGCGCTGGATGGTCTTGACGTTTCTCATGGTCATCTCCTCAGCCCCGTCACTTTTCCGGGACGATCTCGCCGATCGTCCGGTTCGTTTTCACCAGGTACCGGTTGGCCACCCGCTTGACGTCGTCCGCGGTCAAGGCCTTGACCTTGTCGACCTGGGCGAAGGCCTCGTCAATGCCGCCCAGGACGACGTCCGCGTACGTCAGCATGGCCGCCATCTGCGGGTTGGAGGTCATCTGGTCGATGAGGCCCTTGACGGTCGTCCGCTTGAACTTCGTCAGCTCGTCCTCGGTCACCGATTCCTTCCTGACTTTTTCGACCTCCTCCTCGATCGCCGCCAGGCACTCGGCCGAGGTCCGGCCCTGGGCGGGCATGGCGAAGAAGAAGATCAGGTTCGGGAACTTGTCTCCGGGAAAGCCGCTCTGGCAGCCGGCCTGCATGGCGAGCTTCTTGTCCTTGACCAGGCTCTGGTAGAGGCGCGAGGAGCGCCCTTGGCCGATGATGTTGGCCAGCGCTTCGACCGCCCGGCTGTCCTTGTCCCTGGCGTCCGGGACGTGGTAGCCGACGAACAGGAACGGCTGGGACTTGGCGGAGACCTGGACGCGCCTCTCGCCCCACTGCTCGGGCTCGACTGTCCGGACCGGCTCGGGCTTGGGCCCGGTCGGGACGCGGGCGAAATAGAGGTCGGCCAGCCGGAAGACCTCGTCGGCCTTGACGTCGCCGACGATGCCGACGGTCAGGTTGCTCGGGCCGTAGAACTTCTTGAAGTAGTCGGCCACGTCCTGGCGCCGGATGGCCAGGATGTCCGACATGTGCCCGACGACCTCGTGGTGGTAGGGGTGGGCCTTGAAGGCCGCGGCCTCGAAATCCTCCATGAGCCGGCCCGTGGGCTGCGTCTCGAGGCCGAGGCGCCGCTCCTCCATGATGACGTCCCGCTCCTTGTAGAATTCGCGGAAGACCGGGTTCAGGAAACGGTCCGAAGTCACCGCCATCCAGAACTCGAGCCGGTTGGAGGGGAGGTAGTTGATGTACTGCGTCGCGTCGTTCGAGGTGTAGGCGTTGACCCCGGCGTCGCCCTGCCGCATCATCATGTCGAAGTACTCGTTGTTGACGACGTACTCCTTGGCTCTCTTCTCGAGCTCGTCGAACTTGGCCTTGAGCTCCGCCGTCTTGGCCTTGTCCGGGGCCGGCTTGGACTCTTCCGCTTTCCATTGGGCGTAGGCGTCGTCCAGCTCGCCGAGGACCTTGGATTCGGCGGCGTAATCCTTGGTGCCGATGGTCGTCGACCCTTTGAAGGCCATGTGCTCGAGGATGTGCGAGATGCCGGTGATGCCGTAGGACTCGTTGGCGCTGCCGACGTCCGCGTAGACGTGGAAGGCGGCCACCGGGACGTCATGGCGCTCGAGGACGATGAACTTCATGCCGTTCGGCAGGACGTGCGTCCGGACCGCCTTCCGCGTGCCCTCGAAGGACTGGGCGGCGAGGGCGCCGGTGAGGAGGGCGAGGGCGGCCGGGACGAGGACAAACCTGAGGATGCGTTTTCGTCTCATCGCTTGTAACCTCCGTTTGCTGGGATACAAAGGAATGATATCGCCGTCGCTCGGGCCCTGTCAATCGCCCCCGACCCCGGCGCGCGCGGGGGTCTCGCGGCTCCGGCAACTTGACGATTTGGAACGAAAGGCCTATTTTACTAAGCCGGGCAGAAAATAATTGTCTTTAGATTTCTCTATCGCCCGGCTAGG
>JBBISK010000118.1:0-7797 GCA_037441295.1 Candidatus Aminicenantota bacterium
CGATTCGGGGCCCACCGGGACGCGGAAGACGTCGCCGCGCGCCTCGAGGACGACCGTCTTGCCGTCGTCGGCGAGGTTCGCCGTGTGGAGGTAGTCCCGCGGGTTGATGGTCCGGTTGCGCAGGGCCCAGCGGTCGGAGGGGACCTCCACGGAGAGCTTACGATCCTGCCCCGAGCCCGTGTCGAAGACATGGATGCGGCCGTCCTGCATGTAGACGATCGAACGGCCGTCCGTGTTCGGCATCATGACGTCGAAGTCGCCGTAGGCCGTGACCGCCTTGACCTCCTTGGTGCCGAGGTTTTCGGTGTAGAGGTTGACGATGCCGTTGGTGCGGTCTGAGACGAAGTACATCAGGCCGCCGACCCACATCGGGTAGCTGTTCTTGCCGACGTAGTCCGTGACCGGCGTGTACGTCTTGGCGGCCCCGTCGTAGAGCCAGATGTCCTGGTACTGGCCGCCCTTGTAGCGCTTCCAGTAATACTCCTCGTTGCCCCGGCGGCAGTAGAGGAACTTGTCCTCCCCCGAGACGTAGCTGATCAGGACGCCCCGGTCGAGCGGCAGGCGCTCGGGGACGCCCCCCTTGATGCTCACGGCGTAGAGGTTCGGGTCGCGGCCGATGAAATTCTCGAGCATCGACCGCAAGACGACCTTCGTCCCGTCCGGGCTCCAGGCCACGACCTGGGCCCCGCCTGGGTTATAGGTCAGGCGCGCGGGAGCGCCGCCCTCGGCGGGCATGAGGTAGACGGCGGCGGCGCCGTCGTAGGTGCCGGTGAAGGCCAGCCATTTCCCGTCGGGCGAGAACTTGGCCATGGCCTCGTTCCCGGGAAAGGTCGTCAGGCGCGAAGCGACACCTCCGCCGGCGCCGACCGTCCACAGGTCCCCTTCATAGGTGAAGGCGATCCGGTCGCCGTGGATCGTGGGATAGGTGAAGAAGCGGCCTTCCTCGGCGGCGAACGCGGCCGCGGCCATGACGACGACGAGGGCCAGGATGCCGATGTTGCGTCTCATGCGGTCTCTCCTCGCGGGCTCAGAGGCCCATCTCCTTGATGATGTGGGTCGCGCCGGAGAACTTGTCCGTGACGAACAGGACCCAGCGGATGTCGACGCTGATCGAGCGCTGGAGCTCGGGGATGATGTAGTAGTCCCCGATGACGCTCTCGTAGGTCATGTCGAAGATGATGCCGACCTGCTCGCCCCTGGCGTTGAGGGTCGGCGAGCCGGAGTTCCCGCCGGTGACGTTGGTCGTGTTCAGAAAGCAGGCCGGGACGTCCTTGAGGCCGGCGTCGGCGTAGCGGCCGAAGCCCTTGGCCGCGGCGAGCTCCTTGATCTTGGCCGGCACGGCGAAGGGGAACTTCCCCGTGTCCTTCTCGATGACGCCCTTGAGCGTCGTCTGCGGCAGGTACCAGACGGCGTCCCTGGGCGAATAGCCCTTGACCGGCCCGTAGGTGAAGCGGATGGTGCCGTTGGCGTCGGGCGGATAGGTCCCCTTTTTCATCTCCAGGATGGCCGCCTCGTAGGCCATCTTGAGGTCGGCCCCTTCGCGGCTCAGGCCCTTGCTCTCCTCGCGGACGGCCTTGAGCTCCTTCTCCATGTCCGCGGTCAGATTGAGGAAGGGGTCGTCCACGGGGGCGAGCGCGGCCGGCTTGAGCACAAGGAGCTCGAGGCGCTTCTTGGGGTCGCCGAGGACCGTCCGTCCGTACATCTGGTCCACGCGCGCGGCGACGTCGGCGTCGGTGCCGGCGGCCAGGCCCTGGAGGGAGGCCGGCCATTTCGCCGCGTCGGGGTGGGTCGCCCTGAGCCTCTTCAGCGTCCACTTGAGGAGCTCGCGGTCCGTCGCGAAAACATAGCCGCGCTCGGCCAGCTGCATCCGCTGCTTTAGCTGCGGCAGGTTGCGCTCCTGGAAGCCCATCTCGCGGTCCTTGTCGGGCTTCTGGAGCTCGGGCACGGCTCGCACGATGGTATAAGCTTGGGACATGATGGTCGAGCCGCCGAGGACGCCGTTGAGGAGCTCGCTCCTCGCGCCGAAGGCCTTCTGGCGGACCAGGAAGGCCCCGAGGTCGGTCACGACCGAGCCGTACTTCTTCGCCCGGGCCGGGTCGGCCGCGATCCAGTCGACGAGCTCCTTTTCCTGGGCGGTCTTCTTGGCCAAGAGGTCGTACTTGGCCAAGCCCTCGAGCTTGCCTTCCATGTTCTTAAGGCCGTTGTAAAGGCCCTTGACCTGCGAGGCATAGCGGATCTCGACCTCCTTATCGTTCTTCCCCGCGGCTTCGTAGAACCCGATGAGGTCACGGATGTCCTGGATCCGCTTCGCCATATTGTCCGCGTCCGCCTGGAGCTCGGCCCGGGCGTAGTTCCTGTACGTCCGTCCCGGGTAGCCCATGACGAAGGTGAAATCGCCTTCCTTAAAGCCGTCGAGCGAGGCCTTGAGCCAGACCTTGGGCTTATAGGGGACGTTGGCCGGGCTGAAATCGGCGGCGTTCCCGTCCGGCCCGACGTACGCGCGGAGGAAGGAGAAGTCGCAGGTGTGGCGAGGCCACATCCAGTTGTCGGTCTCGCCGCCGAAGTTGCCGAGGTCCTGGGGCGGGGCGTAGACGAGCCGCACGTCGCGGACGTGCTTGAAGGTGTAAAAATAATAGGCGTTGCCGCTGTACATCGAGGCCAGGACACAGCGGAGGTCCTTCGCCGCCTTCTCCCCGGCCGCGACGAGCTCCTTCTGGGCCTTGTCGAAGGCGTCGTAGCGCTGGCGGGGCGTCATCTTCGGCTTGAAATAGGCGTTGACCTTGGCCGTGACGTCCTCGTAGCCGAGGAGGACGCCGGCTGTGTAGCCCTGAGCCGGGATCTCCGCGCCCCTCGTCCGGGCCAGGAAGCCGTCGGTAATATAATCCTTCTCCTTGCTCGAGGCCCTCTGGATGGCCCCGTAGGCGACGTGGTGGTTGGTCAGGATCAGCCCTTCGGGGCTGACGAACTCGCCGGTCCCGCCGCCGAGGTTGACCACGGCGCTCATCAGGCCAGCGCCGTCCTTTCGGTAGAGGTCCTCTGGGTTCATCTGGAGCCCCTGGGCCTTGAGGTTGAGATCCTTCATCTGGTGGGGCATCCACATCCCCTCGTCCGCCCGGCCGATGAGTCCGACGGCCAGGACGATCCCCAGGGCAAGCAAGGCCCGCTTCAACGTCATCTTCATCTTCATGTCATCCTCCTCGAAAGCGCTTATTAAGGAATTACGCGGGAATCCGGGGCCGGGTTGCCGCCCCACGGTCACGCGAAGTCATAGATCCGCCATTTCCGGTTGACCGCCTTGACCGCCTCCATGGCCCAGAACGGGAGCGTCGAGAAGATCAGGATCACGCCCAGGTCGGACAGGCTGAGGGCCTGGGTCTTGAAGATCGGCTGGAGGAACGGTGCGTAGATGATGGCGAGCTGCAGCAGGAAGGAGATCCCGTTGGCCGCGAAGAGACCGGGGTTGCCGAAGACGCCGAGCTTGAAGAGCGACTCCTTCATGTTCCTGCAGCTGAAGGAATGGAAGAGCTCGCTGCAGGTCAGGACGGCCAGGGCGACGGTCCTGGCCCGGCCGATCCCCTCCTTCTCGAACTTGAGGACATAAGCGAAGGCCGAAAGGCTGCAGAAGGCGATGAACGTCCCCTGGGCCATGATCAGCCAGCCCCGGGCCTTGGTGATGAGGGGCTCGTCGGGCTTGCGGGGCGGCCGGTCCATGACCTTCCTGTCGACCGGGTCGACGCCCAGGGCCAGGGCCGGGAAGCCGTCGGTGATGAGGTTGACCCACAGGATCTGGATCGGCAGGAGCGGCACGGGCAGGGCCAGGAGCGAGGCCACGAACATGACCAGGATCTCCCCCGAATTGCAGGACAGGAGGTAGTGGATGAACTTCTTGATGTTGTCGTAGATGCCGCGGCCCTCCTCGACGGCGGCGACGATGGAGGCGAAATTGTCGTCGGTGATGACCATGTCCGAGACTTCCTTGGTCACGTCCGTCCCGGTCAGGCCCATGGCGACGCCGATGTCGGCTTCCTTGACGGCCGGGGCGTCGTTGACGCCGTCGCCGGTCATGGCCACGATCTCGCCCTTCCGGCGCCAGGCCCGGACCGAGCGGAGCTTGTGCTCGGGCGAGACGCGGGCGTAGACGGCGGTTCGCTCCACGGCCCGGTCGAGCTCCTCGTCGCTGAGGCGGTCGACCTCCTCGCCGGTCAGGGCGACGGCGCCCTCGCCGAAGAAGCCGAGCTCCTTGGCGATGGCCACGGCCGTGTTCTTGTGGTCGCCCGTGATCATGACCGTCCGGATGCCCGAGGCCCGGCACTTGTCCACGGCCTCCCGGACCTCCGGCCGCGGCGGGTCGATCATGGCGATGAGCCCACAGAAGGCGAGGTCGTTCTCGATGGCCTCGGCCGCATAGGAGTGCGGCTCGCGATCCAAGGCCCTGCGGGCGACGGCCAGGACGCGCAGGGCCCGGCACGAGAGGTCGTCGTTGGCCGACAGGATCCGGGCCCGGTCATCGGCCGTCATCGGACGTTCCGCGCCGTCCTCGAGGAGGCGGGCGCAGTCGCCGACGAGGAGGTCCGGGGCGCCCTTGGTGAACACGGCGAAGCCCGCCCCGCGGCGGCGGATCGCGGTCATCTTCTTGCGCTCGGAGTCGAACGGGATCTCCTCGACGAGCTCCCGGTCCTGTTCCGCGTCCTCCTTCCAGACGCCGGCCTTGGCCGCTGCGCTCAGGATGGCGATCTCCGTCGGGTCGCCGAAGGTCTCGAGCCCGCCTGTCCCGCGGCGAAGCCGGGCGTTGTTGCAGAGGACGCCGGCCGCGAGCGTCGCGGCGAGGTCGGCGTGCTCGCCGGGGCGGACGGCTCTCCCGTCGACGAGGAATTCGCCCTCCGGCGCGTAACCGGTCCCCGTCACCTGGTAGGACCCCCGCGAGGTCCAGACGGCCCGGACCGTCATCTCGTTCTTGGTCAGGGTCCCCGTCTTGTCCGAGCAGATGACCGTGGCGCAGCCGAGCGTCTCGACGGAGGGAAGCTTGCGGATGAGAACATGGCGGCGGACCATCCTCTGGACGCCCAGGGCCAGGGCGATGGTGACCACGGCCGGCAACCCCTCCGGGATGGCCGCCACGGCCAGGCTGACCGAGGTCAGGAACATCTCCATGAGCCGGCCGCCCCGCAGGAGCTCGAGGGCGAAGACCATGGCCACGAGGGCGAAGCAGAGGTAGATGATCCACTTCCCGAAATCCTGGAGGCGCCGCTGGAGGGGTGTGGTCTCCTTGGTGATACCCTGGATGAGCCCGGCGATCCGGCCGAGCTCGGTCCCCATCCCGGTCTCGACGATAACGGCCCGGGCCTTGCCCGAAACGACGGACGTCCCCATGTAGACGATGTTGGCCCGCTCGGCCAGGGGGATCTCCCGCTCCTCGAGGGCGAGGTCGGTCTTGTCGACCGGCGAGGACTCCCCGGTCAGGCTCGCCTCCTGGACGGCGAAGTTGGCCGTGTGCCAAGTCACGCGTCCGTCGGCCGGGACGTGGTCGCCGGCCTCGAGGACGACCAGGTCGCCCGCGACGAGCTCGCGGGCCGGGATGAGGGTCGTGGCGCCGTCGCGGACGGCCTTGGCCGAAGGCGCCGACATCTTCCTCAGGGCGGCCAGGCTCTTTTCCGCCCGGTACTCCTGCATAAGGCCCAGGACGGCGTTGAGGAGCACGATGGCCAGGATGGCCAGGGCGTCCAGCCACTCGCCCATGAAGCCGGAGACGACGGCGGCGGCGATGAGGACCCAGATGATGAGGCCCTGGAACTGCTCGAGGAAGATGGCCAGCGGGCCGCGGCCCTTGGCCTCGCGGAGCGCGTTCGGGCCGGACTTCTCGAGGCGGGCTTGGGCCTCGGCGGCGGGCAAGCCTGACCTCGGGTCCGAGCCCAGGGCGGCGGCGGCCTCGGCCGCGCTCAGGTGCCACCAGTTCTTCATCGGCTGCTCGGTCTCCATCGGGAAAAAACATTATACCCATCCCGGCCGGAAATGAACAGCCGCGGACGCCTCTCTTCCCTCCGGGCCGGAAAGTGTGTATAATAAAGCGCTCGAGATCGGGGAGTAGCGCAGCCTGGCTAGCGCACAGCGTTCGGGACGCTGGGGTCGTGGGTTCAAATCCCACCTCCCCGATGGTTTTCCCCCATGATCATCCGTAAACTCAAGGATTGCGCGGACATCAAGGCCGGCGACGGCTCAACACTCCGCGAGCTCTTCAACCCCGGCCCGGACAGGCTCCCGTTCGGCTACAGCCTTGCCCGCGCCGTCGTCGGGCCCGGCCGGAAGACGCGGCCGCACCGCCTGAAGGGCTCCGAGGTCTATTACATCCTCGAAGGCCGCGGAGTCATGCACGTCGGGGACGAGGCGGCCAGGGTTGAGGCCGGCGAGGCCGTTTACATTCCGCCCCTCCACGTCCAATTCATCGAGAACACCGGCGGGACCGATCTGGCCTTCCTCTGCCTCGTCGACCCGGCCTGGACGCCGGAGGACGAGGAGGTCCTGCCGGAGGGCGGGCGCTGACGCCGTGGACCCGAGATGACCCCCATCCCCTTTCCCGCTCCGACCGGAATGCCGCGCTACCCACTCCTCCGCCGGCTGGCCGGCGTGCGCCGGAGCATGAGCTGGAAGCAAGCCTTCACCGCCCTCAAGTACCGGAACTACCGTCTCTGGTTCTGGAGCCAGATGTTCTCCCTCTTCGGGACCTGGATGCAGAGCACGGCCCTGGGCTTCCTCATCTACCAGCTGACCAAGTCCCCGGCCTATCTCGGCCTGGTCGGTTTCGCCGCGGGGATCCCGGTGTGGTTCTTCATGCTCTACGCCGGGGTCATCGCCGACCGCGTGCCCCGCCGGACGGTCATCATCATCACCCAGACGTCGATGATGGTCCTGGCCTTCATCCTGGCGGCCCTGACCTTCCTCCACCTTGTCCAGCCCTGGCACATCCTCGTCATGGCCCTGCTCCTCGGCTCGGCCAACGCCTTCGAGGCCCCGGCGCGCCAGGCCTTCGTGCTGGAAATGGTCGACCTCACGGACATGACCAACGCCATCGCCCTCAATGGGGCCATGTTCAACACGGCCACGGCCGTGGGTCCGGCGGTCGCGGGCGTCGTCTACGCAATCCTAGGGCCGGCTTGGTGCTTCGTCATCAACGGCGTTTCGTTCCTGGCCGTCATCGCCGCCCTGGCCTTCATGGAGCTCAAGCCGTTCGTGCCCAAGCCCGAGAAGACCTCGGCCGTCGCCGACCTCAAGGAGGGCGTCGAGTACGTCCTGGGCCACCCCTTGGTCCGGACGATCATCATCCTCATCACCTTCGTCAGCCTCTTCGGCCTCGCCTACGCGACGCTCTTCCCCGCCTGGGCGGTGAAGATCCTGGGTGGCGACGCCAAGACCAACGGCTTCCTCCAGGCGGCGAGAGGGCTGGGTGCGATGGTCGGTGCGCTCATCATTGCTAGCCTCGGCCGGTTCCGCTTCCGCGGCAAGCTCCTGACCCTGGGCACGCTGGTCATGCCCTCCCTCGTCCTCGTCTTCGCCTTCGTCCGGTGGACGCCGCTGTCGCTCGTCCTCCTCTTCGGGGCGGGCGCGGCCCAGATCTTCATTCTCAACCTGTGCAACGCCCTCGTCCAGACGTTCTCCCCCGACCATCTCCGGGGCCGGGTCATGGGCGTCTACACGTTCGTCTTCTTCGGGACCATGCCCATCGCCGCGCTGGCCATCGGCGCCACGGCCCAGCGAATGGGGGAAACGGCAGCCGTCGTCATCGGCGGGACGGTCATGCTCCTG
>JBBISK010000119.1:0-7726 GCA_037441295.1 Candidatus Aminicenantota bacterium
CGCCACGGAACGGGACGGGGGAACCGGGACAGGTTCCCGGGGCCGGGGGATAAGGACGGCCTTGGCGCCACCATGACCGAGGACTGGCAGGGACGGGACCGGCAGGGGGCATATTCTGAGGAGCGACCATCAGAAGCGGGGCGGAGTGATTCGGAGCGCTGGTTCTGAGAAATATCCTAAGCCAGTGGGAATTTTTCGCGGGGGACGGTCTTTTTTAAATCAGGCGTTGGCGCCGTTCTCGAGGTGTTTGACCTTCCCGGAGATGTCGCGGTAGTCGGGGTTCCAGCTGAGGACGTCCTTGTAGAGCGACAGGGCGCGGTCCTTGTCGGAGGCCTGCTCGTAGAGCTCGGCCAGGTCGAACTCCAGGGCGTAGTACTGGTCGCTCCCCTCCCGGGCCAGGACGAGGGCCTTCTTCAGCCACTTCTCGCCGTCGGGGAAGTTCCGGCGCTGCCGGTGGCAGTAGCTGATGAGGCTGAAGCACTCGAGGGCCAGAGCCTTCTCCTTGCTGGCCTGCGAGAACTCCTCGATGGCCTCGGTGTAGAGCCCCTGCTCCATGAAGGCGATGCCGAGGTGGTAGTGGATCTCGTTGTTGTCGCCGCTGACCTTGGCCCGGAGGTCCTTCTTGAAGTCGGCGACGATGTTCGAGAGGTCCCGCTCGTCCTGGGTCATCTCGCCCTGGACCTGGCGCGCGTAGGCGGCCTTGAGCATCCGCAGCTCCTCTTCCGCCTGCTTGGAGAGGTCGTAGAAGCGCCGATCGCCGTCCTGCCCGCTCATGAACGGGATGATGTCGGTCTCGGCGAAGATGTCCGCCGTGCTGACCTTGTCGCCCTCGAGAGCGTCCTGGCCGAACGGGACGAGCGTGGGCCGCCGCTCCTCGGTCCTCTCCTCCCGCTGGACCCTCTCTTTCTTCTTGTTGGCCTCGAGGGCGCTGGCCTTCTCGACGCGGCGCCGGAGCTCCTCCTCGTCTATGTGGGTCCGGATCTCGTCGAGGACGGCGATCTTCTTCATGATCTGGGCCTCGTCGGGATAGCGGAGGGTCAGGTTCTCGAGCAGCCGCCGGGCGATGCGGACCAGGCCCTGCTGCATGTAGAGGTCGGCCTGGGCCAACGTCTCCTGGATGGCTTCGCGGTCCTTGCCGGTGACCTCCGAGACCTCTTCCTCAGCGCCGGCCTCATCGGGGAGCCCCATCTCCTTGCGGAGGGCGCGGTATTCCCTCGCGAACTCGGCGTCGTCGCCCCGGATCTGGCGGAGCTCGGTCAGGACGGAGAGCGTCTTCTCCTTCTCGCCCTGCTTGCGGACTTCGTCGAGAAGGGCGCGCAGGACGACCTCGAGCTTCTTCGCTTCCTTGTTCGTCCGGTAGATCGAGGCCAGACGCTCCAGGGCGGGCGGGTGCGGCCGGTCGCTCTCCAGGATCAGCCCGAGGAGCCCGATGGCCTTCTCGTCCTTGTGCTTCTTGACGAGGTTGGTGATGATGGGCTCGAACAGCTCGTAGGCCTGGTCGAGCCGGTCCTTGAGGATGCGGATGCGGCCGAGCTTGACCCGGGCGTTGACGCTCGTCGGGTGGCCGTTGACGATGTCGGTGAAGATCGCCTCGGCCTTGTCCATGTCCCCGGCCTCGAAGTAGAAGTTGCCGAGGAGGTTGGTCAGGGCGAGGTTCTCGGGCTGGTCGCGGAGGCTCGCCTCGACGAGCTCGATGGCCATGTCCGACTTGCCCCAGCGCTTGTAGAGCTCGACCAGGCTGACGAGGGTCTTGGAGTCGGTCGGGTTGAGGCTCCGGGCCTCCTTGAGAAGGGCCTCCGCCTCGTCGAAGCTCCCCTGGGCCGTCCGGATGGCGGCGATCTCGCCGAGCTGCTCCAGAGCGGCGTCGATGTAGCCCTGCTGCCGGTAGAGGTCGGCCAGCTCCTTCTTCAGCCCGAGGTCCTCCCGGTCGAGCCGGCAGACTTTCTCGTAGACGTGGATGGCCTCCTGGAACTTCTTCTCCTGGAGGAACCGGGCGGCCGTCTTGAGGTATTCGTCCTTGGCGTCGGACTGGAAGCCCTGCTGGCTGTAGAGGTCGGCCAGCTTGAGCGAGACGTCGGCGTCCTGGGGCTGGATCTTGTAGACCTTCTTGTAGATGGCCAGGGCCTGCGAGAACAGCCCGCGCTTCTCGTACTCCTCGGCGACCTTGAGGAACGAGCGGACGGCCCGGTCGGGCACGTTCAGGCGCATGTAGAGGTCGCCGATGATGTTGAGGGTCCCGACGTCCTGGGGGTCGGTCCCGACGAGCCTCTCGTACTCGGCGATGGCTTCCTTGATCTTGCCGGACTTGACGAGGCGCTCCGCCTGCTCGATGGTCCGGATCCGGTCGATGCGGCCGCTCATGGCGTTTCGCCCTCCCTCATCCCAGCTTGAACGACATCCGGTGGAGGCCGGTCGGGCCGCGGTCCCGCAGGCCGCGGAAATGCTCCTCCGTCCCGTAGCCCTTGTTCCGGGCCAGGCCATAGCCCCGGTACACATCGTCGAAGGCGTCCATGAGGCCGTCGCGAAAGACCTTGGCCACGATGGAGGCCGCGGCGATGGACACGGACTTCCGGTCCCCCTGGAGGATGCCCATCTGCCGGTACTCTACCTCTTTCAGAGGATAGCCGTCAACCAAAAGGCAGTCCACGTGGAGCGCGAGGTTCCCGATGGCCCGCTTCATGGCCGTCTGTGTCGCCCAGTAGATGTTCATCTCGTCGATCTCGGCGCTGCTGGCCGTCCCCATCCCCAGGGCTTCCGCCTCGCGGAGAAGGAGGCCCGCCAGTTCCACCCTTTTAGTCGGGGTAAGCTGCTTGGAGTCGTGAATCTCCCGGGCCCAGGCCGGCGGACGGCCGGCGAACCAGGCGGGGGGAAGGACCAGGGCGGCGGCGACGACGGGACCGAAGAGGGCCCCCCGGCCGACCTCGTCGACACCGGCCAGGACCCGGCAACCGGTCCGGAAGAGTTCCCGCTCGATCTTGAAGCCGGCCACGCCGCGGCGCCCGGGGTCAGGATTCCGGATGCTGTTGCTGCTGCTCTTTGAGCCGGGCGGCCTTGCCCTTGAGGTTGCGGAGGTAGTAGAGCTTGGCCCTCTTGACCTTGCCCTTGCGGACGACCTCGATCTTGCGGACCATCTTCGAGTGGAGGGGGAAGACCCGTTCGACGCCGACGCCGAACGAGACCTTCCGGACGGTGAAGCTGGCCTTCATGCCGGCGCCGCGCCGGGCGATGACGTCGCCGCGGAAGACCTGGATGCGCTCCTTGTCGCCTTCCTTGATGACGACGTGGACCTTGACCGTGTCCCCGACGTTGAAGGGCTCGACGTCCTTCTTCAGGTGTTTATCTTCGAACGTTTCGACGAGGCTCATGATGCCTTCCTTTCGTTCTTGATTTCAGCCAACAGCTCCCGGTCTTCCGGGGCCAGGTCCTTGCCCTCCAGGAGGTCCGGACGGCGCACGAGCGTCTTCTCCAGTGCCTTCCGCCGCCGCCAGCGCCCGATCTTCCCGTGGTCGCCCGAGAAGAGGACCGACGGGACCTTCAGGCCGCGGAACTCCCGCGGGCGCGTGTAATGGGGGAAGTCCAGGATCCCCTCGACGAAGGAATCGTGCCGGACGGAATCTTCTTTCCCCACGACGCCGCGCACGAATCGGGCGGCGGCGTCGACAACGACGACCGCGGCCGGCTCGCCGCCCGAGAGGACGTAGTCGCCGATCGAGATCTCGACGTCGGCGAGGTGGGCCGCGACGCGCTCGTCGACGCCCTCGTAGCGGCCGCAGACGAGGACGACCTGCCGGCGGGAGGCGAGCTCCCGGGCCAGGGCCGAGTCGAACCGCTCGCCCTGCGGCGAGAGCAGGCAGACTCGGCAGTCGGCCTCCTTGCGGACGGCCTCCACGGCGGCGAAGACCGGTTCGGGCTTCAAGACCATTCCTTCCAGTCCCCCGTAGGGACGGTCATCGACCTGCCGGTGCTTATCCCGGGTATAGTCCCTGAGGTCGTGCACCGAGATCTCCAGGAGCCCCTTGTCGCGGGCCCGTCCGACGACGCCCCCGGCGAAGACGCCGGCGAACATCTCGGGGAAGATCGTGATTATATCAAATCTCATTCAAGTCCAAAAGGCCGTCCGGCGGGTCGATGACGATCTCCCGCCTCTCCGGGTCGACGCGCCGGCAGATGGCCTCGACGAACGGCACGTACACCTCGCTCCCGCCCCGGACCACAACGAGAACGTCCTGGCCGCCCGAGGCCAGGAGGCCGCTGACCGTCCCGACCTCGGTTCCGTCGCCCGTGACGACGCGGCTGCCGATGAGCTGGAAGTCGTAATAACGCCCGGCTTCCAGAAGCCGGAAGGCCGCTTCCGGCAGGTAAACGTCCCGCCCGGCCAGCGCGTCGGCCCGGGCGAGCGTATCGATGCCTCTGAGCTTCAGGACGTGAGAATTCCGGTCGAGCTCGAAGGACTCGACATCGTATGCCTCGAACCCCCCGGGCCCTCCCAGGACGCCCCGCTCCGGGGCCGGCTCCGGGAGTCCCTTCTCCAGGAGCTTGACCTTGAGGCGCCCCTCGCGGCCCTCGCTCCTGAGGACCTTCCCCACCTTGACGAGATCAGACTTTCTCAATGATCTCGAGGTTGAATCTCCTCTTGAGCTTCATCCCGGCCGCGCCGAGGATGATGCGGATGGCGCGGGCCGTCCGGCCTTGTTTGCCGATGACCTTGCCCAGGTCCTCGGGGGCCACTTTGAGCTCCAGGATCGTGGTCTGCTCCCCTTCGAGTTGGGACACGACCACACGTTCGGGACTGTCCACCAGCGCCTTGGCGATCATTTCCACGAGTTCTTTCACCGGGACCTCCTTGATTAAGGTTTGGCTTGCTGCGGCCGTTTCGTGGATGGCGAGAGCTTATCCAAGAGAGACTGAACGGTCCTCGAAGGGCGAACGCCTTTGGCGATCCACGCGTTCGCCTTCGCAAGGTCGATCTGGAAGGCCGCGGGCTCCTTGAGCGGGTTGTAGGACCCGATTGTGTCCAGGGCCTGGCTTTGCCGGGCCTTCTTGGAGTCCATGACGACGATCCGGTAGGATGGTTTCTTCTTCGCGCCAAATCTCATCAGTCGCATCGTGATCATTGTGGTTTCACTTCCGTCCTGAAGTAAATTGCTGAAAAATCATAGCGGAAATTCGGCCGCAAGTCAACTTCTTTTAGGCCCCTGTCCCCTAAAGTGGACAGCTCCCAAGGATAGCGGCCGCGGCCCGAGAAAACCTCTTGTGGGAAGCGGCGGAGGGGTGTTATCCTGAGTTCCCGGTCGCCCCGCGGGCGCGTCCGCCCGGCGGCCCGGGAGGAGGGCGGAACGATGGCCAAGATCTATTACGTCGGCGACTGGGCCGTGCTCACTGGGCCGGTCTTCGCGGAGACCCCATTCTACTACTCCCACAAGGGCCTCGACATCTTCAATTATGGGATATGGCTCAAGGACGCCCTGGAGTCGACGGGCCAGCACTCCGTCCTCTCCGTCCCGACCTGGGATTTCTACAACAAGCTCGGGCCGGGGGACTACGAGCGGATCCTCGAGGAATACGACGTCCTCATCTTCAGCGACATCGACGCCAAGCTCTTCCATCTCGCGCCGAGCTTCTTCGACCGCCAGAAGCTCGGCAACGGCGTCCTGACCTTCCCCGACCGCATCCGGCTGACCCTGGAGGCCGTCAAGAAGGGCAAGGCGGCCCTCTTCCTGGGCGGCTGGTACTCGTTCACGGGCGAGCAGGGCAAGGGGGGCTGGGGCCGGACCCCGCTCCGCGAGCTCCTGCCGGTCCGCTGCCTCGACTACGAGGACCTCGTCGAGAGCACGGAGGGCTTCGATGTGGAGGTGACCGGGGCGGGCGAGCCAGTCTTCCGGAGCGTCCGTTTCCCGACCATGCCGCCCATCCTCGGCTACAACAAGACCCTGCCCATTCCCGAGGGCCGGGTCCTGGTCAGGGTCAAGGAGACCGGCGACCCCCTCGTTGCCTCGCGGAGCTACGGGCGCGGCCACGTCCTGGCGTACACGTCGGACCCCGCGCCGCACTGGGGCTGCAATTTCATCTTTTGGGAAGAATACGCGCCGTTCTGGCTGGCCTGCGTCGACCACGTCCTCGGCCGGAAATAGCCGGGGCCCTACTTCACCTTCCCCAGCATCTTCTGGAGCTGGGGCTGCTTCATCATCCTCTGCATCTCCTGGAACTGCTTGACGAGCCGGTTGACCTCGTGGACGGGCCGGCCGCTGCCCTTGGCGATCCTGAGGCGCCGGCTGCCGGTCAGGATCTTCGGGTTTTCGCGCTCCTGCCGCGTCATCGAGTCGATGATGGCCCCGAAATGGACGAGGGTCCGGTCGTCGACCTCGGCCTTGGCCAGGGCCTTGAGCGGCCCGACCTGGGGCAGGTGGCCGAGGACACCCGAGAGCGAGCCCATCTTCTTGAGCTGGACCAGCTGTTTCCGGAAATCGTCGAGGGTGAACTCCTGCTTCCGGATACGGCGGGCCAGCTCCTCGGCCTCGGCCGCGTCGGACTCCGCCTCGGCCTTCTCGATGAGGGTCAGGATGTCCCCCAGGCCGAGGATGCGGGAGGCCATCCGGTCGGGATGGAAGACCTCGAGGTTGTCGGGCCGCTCGCCGACGCCGACGAACTTGATGGGCCGGCCGGTCACGGAGACGATGGACAGGGCCGCCCCGCCGCGGGCGTCGCCGTCGAGCTTGGTCAGGATGACCGAGGTCAGGCCGATCTTCTCCTCGAAGGCCTGGGCGCTGCGGACTGCGTCCTGGCCGGTCATGGCGTCGCCGACGTAGATCGTCTCCGCAGGCTGGAGGAGGTCCTTGACCAGACGGAGCTCGTCCATGAGCTCGGCGTCGACGTGAAGGCGGCCGGCCGTGTCGACGATGATCGGGTCGAACCCCCGGTTGCGAGCGTGGGCGACGAGCTCGCGGACGGCTTCCCGGGGGGCGGCCATCCGCGCCGGCGACATCTCGTAGAAGGGGAGCTCCAGGGCGCCGGCGATCGTCCGCAGCTGCTCCTGGGCGGCCAGGCGCTTGAGGTCGAAGGAGACGAGGAGAGGGTTCCGGCCGTTCCCGGCCGCCCAGCGGGCCAGCTTGCCGCAGGTCGTCGTCTTGCCGCTCCCCTGGAGGCCGACGAGCATGAAGACCGAGGGCAGCGCCGAGGCAAACATCAGCGGCTTCTGTTGTCCCCCCAGGATGGCCGCGAGCTCGTCCCGGACGATCTTGATGACCTGCTGGGCCGGCGTCAGGCTCGCCAGGACCTCATCACCTAGGGCCTTGCCCCGGACGCGGGCCTCGAAGTCCTTGACGACCTTGTAGTTGACGTCCGCCTCGAGGAGGGCCAGACGCATCATCTTGAGCGCCTCGGCCATGTTCTTCTCGGTGACCTTGCCCTCGCCCCGGAGGAACCTCATCATCTTCTCGAGGCGGCCGGTGAGCTGGTCGAACATCGCGTGGCGTCCTTGTCGGGGCACGAACCCCCGCCATCTTAGGGCAGCCGCCCGCCCGAGTCAAACCTCAGGGTCGGACGGGTCCTGTCCATATGCATCTCTCCATAAGGAGGTCGAGCTCGGGGTGTTCCCTCCGTTCGGACGCGGGTTGGCCCCGGCGAGTCCAACCCGCTCTCGGACAGGCCTCGCTCCACCGACCCCTGGTCGGTGTCCGTGCCCGCTCGGCCTGCCCATGCCTCCCTCCGGGAAGCACCCCTGCGCTCT
>JBBISK010000120.1:0-223 GCA_037441295.1 Candidatus Aminicenantota bacterium
CGTTCTTGGCCAGGAACGGCAGCAGGACGCCGACGCCGAGGTCGAAGCCGTCGAGGAGCGAGTACCCGGCCAGGAGGACGCCCACGAGCACGAACCAGATGTCGCGGAGAAGGTTCCAGGCAGCCATCAGTATCTTCCCTGCGGCCCGGGCGAGGCGGGCGGAGAGACCGAGAAGGGGACTGTCCCCCCCGGGGGGGACTGTCCCTCTTCGAACCCCTGCTTG
>JBBISK010000120.1:252-7672 GCA_037441295.1 Candidatus Aminicenantota bacterium
AACGGTCGAGAGGCCCACCGCTGCGATGAGGGAGTAGACCGCCGCGAAGAGGACGAGCGAGAACAGGATCTGGCCCGCGGGCACGACGACCGAAACGGCGTCCGCCGTCCTCAGGACCCGGAAGACGGCCCAGGGCTGCCGGCCGACCTCGGCCGCGAACCAGCCGAACTCGTTGGCAAGGTAGGGGAGGGGCACGGCCGCGACGAGGAGCCGGAGATACCAGCGCGGGACGGCCTTCCTCCTCCGGGCGAGGAAGGCCGCGCCCGATACGGCCATGAGGATGAACAGCAGGCCGAGGAGGATCATCAAGTGATAGCCGGCGAAGGGCAGGAGGACGGGCGGCCGCTCGTCCTTCGGGAAGTCCGAAAGCCCGCGGACCTCGGTCCGGGTGTCAAAGCCGACGAGGAAGCTCAAGAACCCCGGGATGCGGACGGCGAGCCGCGTCGTCTCGTTCTTCTCGTCGGGGATGCCGAAGACGGTGAAGGGCGCTCCGGTCTGCGTCCGCCATAGGGCCTCGAAAGCGGCCATCTTCTCCGGCTGGGTCCGCGTGACCTGGACCGAGTGGGCGTGGCCCGAGCCGAGCTGGAGGATCGCGGCGGCGATGAACACGGGGAGCGAGGTCCGGAGGAGGAGACCGGCCCGTTCCCGCGCCCTGTCCCTGAGGAGGAGCCAGGCGGCGATGGCCGCCGCGGCGAGCGCGCCCGTGACCCAGCCGCCGAGGACGGTGTGGACGAAGCGGACGACCGTCGACGGGTTGAGGGCGGCCCGGCCGAAGTCCGTAAGCAGGGCCCGGCCCGCCTCCATTCGGAAGCCCGCCGGCGTCTGCATCCAGGAGTTGGCGATGATGATCCAGACCCCGGACAGGTGGGAGGCGAAGAAGACGAGGAAGGCCGAGACCCAGTACATCTTCGGCGAGACGCGGCGCCGGCCGAAGACGAGGATGCCCAGGAAGACGGATTCGAGGAAGAAGGCGAAGACTCCCTCGGCCGCGAGCGGCGCGCCGAAGATGTCGCCGACCGTCCGCGCATAGGCCGACCAGTTGTTGCCGAAGGCGAACTCGAGGGCGATCCCGGTGGCGACGCCCATGACGAAGACCACGCCCAGGATCCGGACGAGGAAGCTCGAGACGTCCCTGGCCAGTTCGTCCTTCTTGCGGAGATAGCGCGTTTCGAGGAGGAGGATGACGAGCGTCAGCCCGAAGGTCGTCGGCGGGAAGAGGAAGTGGAAGCCGGCCGTGAGGCCGAACTGCAGCCGGGCTAGAATGACCGGGTCCATGCGTCCCTCCTTCCCGTCGGCCGGGGATTGGACATCCGGGGGATAAGCGGGACAGCGCTCTCAGGGGACGGCCCCTCGCTCCGGCCGGCGGGGAGAATATAAACGGAACCCCGCCGTTAATCAAGAGGGACAATGCCGGCCCGCGTTGCTCGTGCGGATTCGCTGTGATAAAATACCAGACCTACCGAGGTCGCGACTCCCATGCCCGAACGACCGCCGCTCGAAGACGACCCGTCCCTCAAGGAGAAGACGGCCGCCGCGGCGAACTCCGTCCTCGCCGCCTTCGCCTTGACCGGCATGAAGCTCGTCGTCGGCCTCGTCTCCGGCTCCCTCGGCATCCTGGCCGAGGCCGCCCACTCGGGCCTGGACCTCGTCGCCGCCGTCATCACCCTCTTCGCCGTCCGCGTCTCCGACCGGCCGGCCGACCAGGACCATCCCTACGGCCACGGCAAGGTCGAGAACTTCTCTGCCCTTGTCGAAACGCTCCTTCTCTTCGTCACCTGCGGCTGGATCATCTACGAGGCCGTCCACCGCCTCTTCTTTCGCGCCGTCCAGGTCACGCCGAGCCTGTGGGCCTTCCTAGTCGTCATCGTCTCCATCGGCGTCGACGTCACCCGCTCCCGCATGCTGAGCCGCGCCGCCCGCAAGCACAACAGCCAGGCGCTCGAGGCCGACGCCCTCCACTTCTCGACGGACGTCTGGAGCTCGGCCGTCGTCCTCGTTGGACTGGCCCTTGTCTGGCTCGGCCAGCACGCCCTGCCCGGCTACGCGCGCGTCCTCGGCAAGGCCGACGCCGCGGCCGCCCTGGGCGTTGCCCTGATCGTCCTCCTTGTCAGCTACAAACTGGGCAAGCGGACCATCGACGTCCTCCTCGACTCGGCCCCGAACGGGCTCCCCGAGAGGATCATCGAGGCCACGGCCGGCGTCGATGGCGTCCTCCGGGCGGGGCAGGTCCGGGTCCGGCGCTCGGGCGCCCGGGTCTTCGTCGACATGAACGTCGAGGTCGACCGCAACCTCAGCTTTGAGCGGACCCATGCCATCGCCGACGCCGTCGAGGCCCGGGTCCGGTCCGTGACCCCGGGCGCCGACGTCGTCGTCCACACCGACCCGCGCGAGGGCGAGCGCGAAACGATCGCCCGCCGCATCCGGACCGTGGCCGACCGCAACCTCGTCCCGGTCCATAACATCAGCGTCCACGACGACGGCGGGGCCCTTTACGTCGACCTCCATTTGGAGGTCGACGACCACCTCCTCCTCCGCCAGGCCCATGAGCTGGCCAGCCACATCGAGGAGGACCTCAAGGCCGACATCTCGGCCATCAAGAGCGTCAATACTCACATTGAGTCCCGGGGCACGGGCGTCGGCAGCGGCGTCGACGTGACGGCCGCGGAGCCGGAGGTCGTCGAGACGGTCCGGCGGGTCGCCGACGCCGTCGTCGGCCGGTCGTGCTGCCACAGCGTCATGGTCCGGCGGCAGGGCGACCGGCTCTCCGTCTCGCTCCACTGCGGCTTCGACAAGGACCTGCCGGTCATCGAGGCCCACCGCGTCTCCTCGCGGATCGAGGAGGCGCTGAAGAAGGAGATCCCGGCCGTGGATTCCGTCCTCGTCCACGCGGAGCCCGAGGTCCATTGACCCGCCCGGCGGGGAGGGGGGGCAAGATGACGAGCGACAGGGCCCCGATGACGCCGGCCGTGCGCGCCCTCAAGGAGGCCGGCGTGACCTTCAGCGAGCATCCGTACCATTACGTCGAGCACGGCGGGACGGCGACCTTTGCCGCCGAGGCCGGGGTCGACGAGCACGTCGTCATCAAGACGCTCGTCATGGAGGATGACGCGAAGCGGCCGTTCGTCGTCCTCATGCACGGCGACCGGGAGGTTTCGATCAAGGAGATGGCCCGCGTCCTGGGCGTCAAGATGGTCCGCCCGTGCGCCCCGGACACGGCCCAGCGGCACTCCGGCTACATGGTCGGCGGCACCTCGCCGTTCGGCCTGCGCAAGCCGATGCCGGTCTACGTCGAGGAGACGATCCTCGACCTGCCGAAGGTCTACATCAACGGCGGCAAGCGCGGCTTCCTGGTCGGCCTCGACCCCAAAGAGATCGCCCGCGTCCTCAAGCCGAACGCCGTCCGCGCCGCCACCTCTTAAGATCGAGAGGGACCGCCCCGCTTCGGGGCAGTCCCTCTTATTCCTATCTTCGACGCGAGGGCCCGGCGGCTTTCCCATCCGTGATGGCCTGGGGAGAGTCCTCCGGCCGTTCGGGCAGGAGATTCCCATTTTTAGTGGATTGGGCTAGAATGAGTCCGTTCTTTTAGGAACAACGGATCGCTCGCGGGGGAGGCCATGACACTCAAGAAAAAACTGACCTTGGGCCTGGGGTTCCTGTTCTTCATCATCTTCTTCCTGACGGCTTTCAGCTCCTATCATATCGGAAGGCTCTCGCAGGACGCCGAGAACATCCTGAAGGACAACTATAACTCCCTCGTCTTCTCGAAGAACATGACCTCGGCCCTCGAGGACATGCGGACGGCCGTCGGCGGCATCGTCTTCAACCCGGCTGCCGGCGAGAAGGTCTCCGAGTACGACCTGAAGCTCTTCGAGGCCGGCCGGGCCGAATTTGAGTCCAACCTCATGTCCGAAGGCAATAACATCACCGAGATCCACGAGAGGGAGTACGTGAATACGGTCGAGCAGGATTATGCCCTCTACGCGAACATCTGCCGGCGCATCCTCAAGGGAGAGGGCGATCGCGCCCTATATTTCAACGAATACCTGCCTGCCTTCGAAAAGCTCAGGCACACGATCGCCAACATCAACGACCTCAACATGCAGGCGGTCGAGCGGAAGAGCGAGACGGCCAAGCACGATTCCGACCGGATCATCAAGCTCGTGGCCGGGATCGGGGTCTTCTGCGTGATCCTGGCGCTCGGCTACTTTTGGTACTTTCCGTTCTACATCTCCAACACTATCGCCTATCTTTCGGGCAGGATGAAGGCGCTCCTGAAGAGAGTCGGCATCGTCTTCGACCTCCAGACGGACGACGAGGCCTTCGTGATCCTGCAGGGGATCAACCTCCTCGAGAGCCGGCTGGGCGCTGGAGACAAAAAGGAGGGGGAGAGGGCCGAGGGCTGATATCCCCGGCTCAGGGGCCATGCCGGCTTTCGGCCTCGTCCCACACGATAAGATCAAGAGGGACTGCCCCTGAGGGGACTGTCGCTCTTCTTCTTAACGCGGAGCCTCGGCCTCTTCCCAATCCCGGATCGCCCGGCTGGCCTCTTCCGGCGTCCGGGCCGACCTCAAAACCTGCATGAGTTGCCGGTTCTGGGAGGCCCGGCTGGCCAGGCCCAGCAGCTGGACCTGGGTCCCGGGGGCCTCGGCCGGAGAAAGGATGAGGAAGACGATCTCGATGGGCTTGTCCGTGGCCACGTCGATGACACCCTCCTTCGTCAGCCCGAGGGCGACGACGGGTTCGTTCAGCCCCTGCACCCGGACGTGGGGGAAGGCGACGCCCTCATTGAAGAACGTCGAGCCCTGGGCCTCCCGCGCCATGATGGCCGTGAACAGGGCCTCGGCGTCCCCGACGCCGGCCTCCGGTCCGACGGTCACGGCCAGGCCCCGCAGGACGCCCTCCTTCTCCGCCGCCGTTTCCCAGATCACGATCCGCCGGGGGGACAGCCACCGGCTCAGCCGCGGACGGTCGGACGCCGCGGCGGCCGCGGCCGGGCCCTCGGCCGAGCCGGGCCCCCCCTCCTCGGGGATCTCGGGCTGAGGCCGGACGAATTCCGGCAGATCCTCACACGTGTCGAGGACGATGACGGTGATCCCCCGCGCGTTCTTGACGAGGTCGTCGACGATGTTCCTGTTCCGGCCGAACCGCTTCCAGAACGGCCTGGGCCGGGCCCGGCCGATGCGGAGCAGCGTGTCGACGACGTCCTCGCCCTGGTAGGTGAAGACCATCGCCCCGAGGGTCTTGGCCAGCGTCAGGGAGTCCGAGAGGTGGCGCTGGACCTCGGCGTCGATGACCGTGGCCTCCTCCGACGGCGTCTGGACGTAGACGGCGTACCAGTTGCGGTTGAGCCTCCCGGCCAGGCGCGACCCATAGCGCAGGAGCTTCTCGCTGTTCGGGCCGTGCGAGCTCAGGCAGACCATGACCTGGTCGGACGACGCGCCGGCCTCGGTCCCCTGGGCCTCCCGCCGCCGCAGGTCGATCTGCGAAGCCAGCTCCCGGAGCGTCAGCTCGCGGAGCTTCTCCAAGTTGGACGGGGTGAAGAAGTTGGCCAGCGCCGCCTCGATGCGCTCGGCCGGGTAGATCTTCCCGTCCTCCAGGCGCTGCCTGAGGTCCGCCGTCGCGAGGTCGACGTCGACGATCTCGTCGGCCTCGGCCAGGATGGCGTCCGGGATGCGCTCGCGGACCTTGACCCCGACGGCGTTCTCGACGATGTTGTAGAGGCTCTCGAGGTGCTGGACGTTGAGCGTGCTGATGACGTGGATGCCGGCGGCCAGGATGTCCTGAACGTCTTCGTAGCGCTTGGGGTTCCGGCTGCCGGGCACGTTCGTATGGGCCAGCTCGTCGATGAGGGCCACCTGGGGCTTGCGCGCCAGGATCGCGTCGACGTCCATCTCGTCGACGGCGATGCCGTGGTAGTCCTGGCTTCGCCGCGGCACCTCCTCCAGGCCCTGAGCCAGCCGGGCGACGTCGGCCCGGCCGTGCGTCTCGAGGAGGCCGATGACGACGTCGATGCCCTCGGCCTTGAGCCGGTGGCCCTCCTCGAGCATCCGGTACGTCTTGCCGACCCCGGCGGAATAGCCGAGATAGACCTTCAGCCGTCCCCGCCGGGCGCTGCGGATCATGCGGAGGAAGGCGTCGGCCCTATTTTCCGGCACGGGCAGCTCCGTCGAGGGCGAGATTCAGCTCGAGGACGTTGACACGGGGCTCGCCGAGGATGCCGAGGGTCCGGCCCTCGGTCGAGGCGGCGACGAGGGCGAGGACCTCCGACTCGGCCAGCCCGCGGGCCCGGGCGACGCGGCCGGCCTGGAGCCGTGCGTTCCCGGGGGAGATATGTGGATCGAGCCCGCTCGCCGAAGCGGTCACGGCGTCGGCCGGCACGGGCGTCGCCGCGGCGAGCCCGTTCTCCGCCCGGTATTCGGCGACCCGCCGGCGCACGGCCTCGACCAGGTCTTTCGACAGCGGCCCCAGGTTCGACCCGCCGGACGCGGCCGCGTCGTAGCCCTGTCCGGCCGCGGAGGGACGCGGATGGAAATAGCCGGGGCCGGAGAACCGCTGGCCGATGAGGCCCGAGCCGACGACGGCGCCGTTCCTGGCGAGGAGGGACCCGTTGGCCTTGGCCGGGAACAGGGCCTGGGCCAAGACCCACGAGGCCAGCGGGTAGATGCCGCAGAGGATGACGGCCAGAACCGCCACGGCCAGGAAGGACCGCCGGAGTTCCGCAACCCAGCTCTTCATGCCCGTGCTCCTTTCCTCATGTTAGACAAGATGCAGGGCGTTGACAACGATGTCGATGAGCTTGATCCCCGGGAACGGCGCGACGAGCCCGCCCAGCCCGTAGACGAGGAGGTTGCGGCGGAGCAGGGCCGCCGCCCCGAGCGGCCGGAAGCGGACGCCGCGGAGCGCCAGGGGGATGAGGGCGACGATGATCAGGGCGTTGAAGATGACGGCGCTGAGGATGGCGCTCGCCGGCGAGCGGAGCCCCATGATGTTGAGCGGCGCGATGACGGGGAAAACCCCGACGAGCATGGCCGGGATGATGGCGAAATATTTGGCGATGTCGTTGGCGATGCTGAAAGTCGTCAGGGCGCCCCGAGTGATGAGCATCTGCTTGCCGATCTCGACGACCTCGATGAGCTTGGTCGGGTTCGAATCGAGGTCGACCATGTTGCCGGCTTCCTTGGCCGCCTGCGTCCCCGTGTTCATGGCCACTCCGACGTCGGCCTGGGCCAGGGCCGGGGCGTCGTTCGTGCCGTCGCCCGTCATGGCCACGAGGTGGCCGGCCGCCTGCTCCTTCCGGATGCGAGCCAGCTTGTCCTCGGGCTTGGCCTCGGCGATGAAATCGTCGACGCCGGCCTCGCGGGCGATGGCTGCGGCCGTCAGGGGGTTGTCGCCGGTGATCATGACCGTCTTGATGCCCATG
>JBBISK010000121.1:0-7670 GCA_037441295.1 Candidatus Aminicenantota bacterium
GCTTGCCCTGGGCGCGAACATCTTCAATATGGGCATCCTGGCGACGCTCGGAGGATATTACCTATACCGGTTGGTCGCCATGTTGATCAAGACCGAGCGCGGGAAATTTGTAGGGGTGGCTTTTGCCGCGTGGTTTTCGACCGTCCTAGCCTCCATCTGCTGCACCGGAGAATTGGCTTGGTCGGGGACGGTGAAATGGTCTGTCGGGTTCCCGGCCATGACGGGGATCCATATTTTGATCGGAATAGGCGAAGCGTTGATCACCGTGCTCGTTCTTGCGGCGATATACGCGACGAGGCCCGACCTTCTCTCGACCCAGGCGGCTTCGGAAGCGGACCGGAAGGCTCGACAGCTGCCCGGAGTGCTTCTCTACGGTTCCCTGATCATCATCGGCCTGGCCCTGTTTGTGTTGCCCTTTGCCTCCCGTTGGCCGGACGGCTTGGAAAAGGTCGCCTCGGTTTTCGGGTTCGAATCGAGAAGTCTGACCACCCCGCTCGTCGCGTCGCCCCTGGCCGATTATCGGGTCCCGGGCATCGGCTCGCTGACCAAGGCCACGACATTGGCCGGGGTCATCGGCGCGGTCCTCGTCTTCGGGGTTTCGTTCATCCTGGCCAAAATGGTCCTGCCCAAGCCGAAAGATCATGTCTCCTAGCCTTTTTTTATCCGCGACGGCGCCATGCATCACGATTTCATAGATAAGTTCAGCAGGGTCGACAGCCCGATAAGGCGCCTGCCGGCGAGCTTTAAGCTCGTCTCGGCGCTTCTCCTCATATTGGCCGTTGTGGCGGCTCCGCTCAGATGGGTCTTCCCCTTTGCCGTCGTGGCGTTTGTCCTCATCCTTATCATCGCCTTGAGCAAAATACCTGTTTCTTTCTTTTTGACAAGGCTGTTGGTCCTTGAGCCTTTTATCGTTATCGTCGCCGCCGTCTCGCTCCTGCAGCCGGGGGGATCCGCGAAGTTCGGCTCGATCATCATCAAGAGCACCCTGAGCCTGACGACCGTCCTCCTGGTGTCGAACACGACTCCGTTCACGGAGCTGCTGGGGGTTCTCCGCCGCATACACACGCCGCCCGTTCTTCTGACCTTGATCGCCTTGATGTACCGGTATGTCTTTGTTCTCATCGATGAGATGCAGCGCATGAGGCGCGCCAGGCTCAGCCGGACACTCGTGGCGGGGAGGGCGCGGTCTTGGCATTCTATTTCGATGATCATCGGCCAGTTATTCGTGCGCTCGACGGAACGGGCGGAACGGATCTTTGCGGCCATGTCGGCCAGAGGATGGAAGTGACGATGTTTGCCGTCGAGCTCAAGAACCTTAGCTTCGAGTACCCGGACGGACGCCATGCGCTCCGGGATGTCTCCCTGGGAATAGAAGCGGGGAAGAGCGTCGGGCTCATCGGTCCCAACGGGGCCGGCAAATCGACGCTGCTCATGCATCTCAACGGCATCCTGCCGGAAACGCATTCGGGCCGATCCTCAGTCTTCATCCAAGGCGCAGCGATCGCCAAGTCGAATTTGCAGCAGGTTCGACGGGACGTGGGCTTGCTGTTTCAAGACCCAGACGACCAGATATTCTGTCCGACCGTATATGAAGATGTCGCCTTCGGTCCCAGGCAACTTGGCCTCTCCGAGAATGGGGTGAAAGACCTCGTCCGGGAGAGTCTGAAAAAGGTCGGCCTTGAAGGTTACGAAGAGAGATCGCCCCATCATCTCAGCAGTGGAGAGAAGCAGCGCGTTTGCCTGGCCGGCATCCTGGTCTGCCAACCGAAGATCCTTGCTCTTGATGAGCCCACTCGGGGTCTTGACCCGAGGGGGAAACGTCAGCTGCTGTCACTTCTTCAATCCATCCCCGCGACGAAGATCATCGCAACCCATGACTTAGAGCTTGTTTTTAAGCTCTGCCAGAGGGCCGTTGTTCTGGATGAAGGCCGGGTTGTCGCCGATGGCCCGGCCATGGCCCTTCTTTCCGATGAAGAGCTCATGCTGGCCCACGGGCTGGAAAAACCCCATATCCTGAAACACGTCCATCCTCATTGAGAACGCTCAGGAAGATCGTCCCGCACGAAGAACGCCGAGTTGATCGACTTGGCTGAGGAAACGCCCTGGGCGGGACTCAACCATACCTGCTTAAAAAAAATAGGTAAAAAAAAGGGAGCGGCTGGTTCAGCCGCTCCCCGTGTTGAGCCTTGTTCGCGGCCCCAGACTCTGGGGGGCTTTCAGTAACGCCGGTTGCCGCCGAAGCCGCCGGGCCTCGGGGAGTCCGTGCGCGGCTTGGCTTCGTTGACCTTGGCCGTCCGGCCCTTCAGGTCCTTGCCGTTCATCATGGAGATGGCCTTTTCGGCCTCGGCCTTGTTCGGCATCTCGATGAAGCCGAAGCCGCGGGATTCGCCGCTGAACTTGTCCTTGATGACGGATACCGTCGCCACTTCGCCGAACGCCTGGAAGGATTCCCTCAGGTCGTTCTCGCTGACACTGGTGGACAGGTTGCCCACATAAATCTTCATTCTCGTCTCCTTTCGACGATGGAAAGGCTCTCCCGAGCCTTCCCGGTTCTTAGAGATTCTTGAACGTCTTAAAGGAGAGGAGGGTGTGACCGATCAGGGCCTCAGGCCCCTTCCTTTAGTCATTCAGGTGTTTATAGCTAGGATTTCCCCTTGCTTATGAACAGTATTATTATACCACGGCCCCGAGGATTCCGCCCGCCATTGCGGCGGCCGGCGCCGATAACCCGCTGATTCCGTTGACTTAATAAATTTTAAAATTCCGGTTTTGCCGCCCGGAAAGTCCGGCTTCGACCCGGACTCGAGCCAGTTCTTTGCGGCGGGCGTCAGGACGATCCGGGCTATTTTGCCTTGGGGTCGGGCTCCATGATGTCGAACCGGTTCCCTTCCGTATCGAGGCACATGGCGAACCAACCCACACCCGGGATGGGCATCCTGGGCTCCAAGACCTTCCCGCCTGCGGCCACGATCTTGGCCTCGGCCTTTTTCAGCGAGGCGACCTCGATGCTGTTAGAGATGTGGTCCGCGGGGCTTTCCCGCCTTCCGATCCCTCCGTTGATCCCGGGCTTGTCGTCAGGGCCCGTGGTGACCAGCCAGTAGTCCACGGGTCCGGGCCACTTCTCGGCCTTCCATCCGAACACCGTCTTGTAGAACTTGACGGCCCTGGACGTGTCATCGGCGGAAATGTTGAAATGAGTGACGCGATCCATCGATGCCTCCTTGGTCCGATCATCACTCCGGGTCGGCCCGGTCTTACCGTTCCGCCCGCTGAGCGAGGACGTGACGGTCCTCGACGCGGCGCGTCAGTCCGGACTTATCGAAATATTCCAGGATGGCCTGGGCGTACTTCCGGGACACGTTCAGCCGGTCGCGGAGCTCGGCGATGGTGACGCTGCCGCTCCGTTCGATGAGGCCGAGGACGGCCTCTCTGGCCGCCTCGACCGCGTCCCGGTGGTAAATGACCTTGGGTGCCAGCCGGACGATGGGGCCATCGCGGGCGAGAGCGTCCATGAGCTTGTTGAGCACGGACGGATTAAGGCCGAGCGTCCGCCGGACGTCCTCCTCGAGCGGCGCGGCGTACCGCGCGGCCCGGAAGATCGCCTCGATCCTGTCCGCCATCAGCCGGTCGGCCGGCTTCAGCCTGGCCTCGTGGCCGACGAGGCCCACTTGCGCCTCTTTCCGGGTCAGGATCCCCGCCGCGCTCAGCTCGTCGACGATGAGCTTGAGGGTCGCGGCATCCCCGCGCTTGAGGAACCCGGCCCGGAGGTCGGCATAGGGCATGAGGGGCCGTTCGGGGTTCCTCTCGAAGTACTCGCGGACGGCGGCCTCGGCCTCTTCTTTGAGCCCCGCGTAGATCGAACGGTGCAGGAAAGTTTCCGCGCCCTCCCGCGTAATTGCAACAAGGCGCCCTCCGGCCGTGAGCTCCCGCGCCGCCTCGGCGACCTCGCCCTCGCTCCGGCCGAGCTTGAGCGCCGTGTCCTTGACGTTCTGAGGGACGCCCGCCGCCTGGAGAAAAGCCTGCTCGACCGCCTCGCGCGCCGCCCCGGCCAGCCGCTTCATGCCCTCGGCGACCTCGCCGCTGAAGCGCTTGTGCTTTTCCGGGCTGGCGTCGAGGACCAGGCCGCCGCCGATGGTCACGAGCGGGGAGAAGCTGCGGATGACGAACCGGTCGCCCGGCAGGGCCACGGCCGGGCGTTCGAGGATGAGCTGGGCCAGGGCCGAGCCCCCCGGTCCGACCGTCTGGCCTTCGAGGAGGGCGAGCCGGGCCATGACCTCGTCCGTGCCGACGTGGAGCCGGACGCGGTCGCGGTGCTTGACGTCCTTCGCGATGCTCGGCAGGACATCGAGCCGGGCGTCGAGCCGGACGGACGGCGTGAGAGAGCCCGGGGCACCGGCGACCTGGCCGCGCCTCAGCTCCTCTTTCTTCAGGTCCTGGAGGTTGAGGGCGGTCCGGCGGCCGAGGCCCGAGGCCTCCGTCCGCTCGCCATGGACCTGGACGCCGCGGACGCGCGACCGAAGCCCGTCCGGGAAGACCTCGACCTCGTCCCCGGTCCGGACCCGGCCGCCGAGCACCGTGCCCGCGACGACCGTGCCGAATCCCTGCACGGTGAAGACACGGTCGATGGGCATGCGGAAGATGCCGTTGTCCGGCCGCGGCGCGGCCCTCCGCCCGAGGTCCCGGAGGACCGCCCGGACCTCATCAAGTCCCGCGCCGGTCACCGACGAGGCCGCGACGACGGGCGCGCCGTCGAGGAACGAGCCGCGGACCTGGGCCCGGACGGCCGCCGTGACTTCGGCGACGCGCGCCCCGTCGACGAGGTCGCTCTTGGTCAAGACGACCGCGCCCAGCCCGACGCCGAGGAGCCGCAGGATGTCAAAATGCTCTCGCGTCTGGACCGAGATGCCCTCGTCTGCGGCCACGACGAGGAGGGCGGCGTCGACGTGGCTCGCCCCGGCGGCCATGGTCTTGATGAACTTCTCGTGTCCGGGGACGTCGATGAAGACGATCTGCTTCTCGTAGCCCGGGTCGTCGAGGAAGACGAAGCCGAGCTCGATCGTCATGCCGCGGGATTTCTCCTCGGGCAGGGTGTCGGGGTCGGTCCCGGTCAGGGCCTTGACCAGGGCGCTCTTGCCGTGGTCGATGTGGCCGGCCGTGCCGACGATGACGTGCGCTTTCTCAGGCATGCTTCTTGAGGACGATCCTGGCCGGCCCCTTGCGCGTGACCCGGCCGATGACGGCGGCCGCGCCGACGCCCTTCTTTTTAAGGGCTTCGAGGAGCGCTTGCGCCCGCGACGGCCGGACGGCAATGAGGAGGCCGCCCGAGGTCTGGGGGTCGTAGAGGAGCGTCTCGAGGTCCTCGCCGGCCCCCCCGGCCCGCTTGACGAACCGGCCCGCGTACTCGCGATTGCGCTCGACGGCGCCCGAGATGACCCCGTCGCGGATGAGGTCCATGACGCCGGCGAAGACGGGGATCCGCTCGCCGTAGACCTCGACCTGGACGCCGCTCTGCGCGGCGATCTCGCTCAGATGCCCGGCCAGGCCGAAGCCGGTGATATCGGTGGCGGTTGTGACGCGCGCCGCGGGCATGGCCTCGGCCGCGGCCTTGTTGAGCTCGGTCATCGAGCGCTCGGCCTCGTCGAGCCCCTTTTTCGGGGCGCGGCCGATCTGGCGGGCGAAGCTCAGCGTTCCGGTGCCGATGGGCTTCGTCAGGACGAGGACGTCGCCCGGCCGCGCCTTGCCGTTGACCGTCATCCGGTCGGGCCGGACGACGCCGGTCACGGCGAAGCCGAACTTGATCTCGTTGTCCTTGATGCTATGGCCGCCGAGCAGGGCCGTGCCCGCCTCGCGGAGCTTGTCGATCCCGCCCTGGAGCATCTTGTTCATGACCCGCGGGCTCAGGCGCTCGATGGGGAAGGCGATGATGGAGAGGGCCGTCAGCGGCCGGCCGCCCATGGCATAGATGTCGCTCACGGAGTTGGCCGCGGCGATCTGGCCGAAGACGTAGGGATCGTCAACGACCGGGGTGAAGACGTCGACGGACTGAACGAGGGCCGTGCGTGCGTTGAGCCGAAAAACGCCGGCGTCGTCGCACGTGTCGGACGAGACGAGGACGCGCCGGTCCCGGGTCCGGGGCAGGCCCGCCAGGGCCTTCTTCAGGTCCGCCTGGCCGATCTTCGAGGCGCAGCCGGCGTTCTCGACGAGGGTGGTCAGGGCCACGTTCTCCGCGGCGTCCATCTCCCGCTCGCCCGAGCAGAGGCAGACGTTCTTGCGCTTGAAGAGGTCGCAGGGGCAGGGTTCCTTGGGGTTGCAGATGCAGTGGCCGAGCCGGACCGACCGGCCCATGATGCGCTGGCGCTTCTTGTAGTCGATCATGTCAAACGGAGGGGACTGTCCCGCCCGGCGGAACCTTCACGCCCGAGCGGGGCTGTCCCTCTTTTTTGAAAATTGCCACGATGGCGCGCTCGACGATGGCGTCCTCGCCGGGCTGGATGGTCCGGAAGTCGAAGAGGACGGCGTCCCGGCTGATGCGGGCGAAGACGGCCGGGTCGAGGCCGCGGAGCGCGGCCGCGAGCGCGTCGGGAGAGAGCGAGGCCGAGGTCACGGCCAGGACCTTGGTCGGGAGCGTCTCGACGGGCACGGCGCCGCTCCCGACCTGCGACTCGCCGTCCTCGACCGCGACACCGACATCCTCGGGCAGGGCCTTGCGCAGGGCCGCGGCGACTTTCTTCGCCCTGAGGCCGAGCTCGTCCGGCGTGAGGCCCAGCATGCGGTAAACGGGGTGGCGCGCGCGGAGCAACTCGGGCGAGAGGAAGAGCTTGAGAGTCGCTTCGAGCGCCGCCAGGCTGAGCTTGCCGCAGCGGAAGGCGCGGGCCAGCGGGTTCTTCCTTATCTTCGCCAGCCACTCCGCGCGGCCGACGATGAGGCCGCACTGGGGCCCGCCGATGAGCTTGTCGCCCGAGAAGCAGGCGATGTCGGCCCCGGCCCGGACGCTGTCCCGGACCAGGGGCTCGGCGGCCAGGCCGAATTCGGCCAGGTCGACCAGGGCGCCGCTGCCGAGGTCGTCGATGACAGGGACGTGCCGCGCCCTGCCGAGCTCCGCCAGGGCCTCGATGCCGGGCTCCTCGGCGAAGCCGACGATGCGGTAGTTGCTGTGGTGGACACGGAGAATGGCCCCGGTCGCCTCGCCGATGGCCTCCTCGTAGTCGCGGAGGTGCGTTTTGTTCGTGGTCCCGACCTCGCGCAGCACGGCGCCGCTCGTCTTCATCACGTCGGGCATGCGGAAGGAGCCGCCGATCTCGACGAGCTGGCCGCGCGAAACGATGACCTCTTTGCCGCGGGCGAGGGTGTTGAGGACGAGCACCGTGGCCGCGGCGTTGTTGTTGGCGACCGTCGCCGCCTCGGCCTCCGTGAGCTCGCAGAGGAGGCCCTCGACGTGGCGGTTGCGGGACGTCCGCCGGCCGCTCTCGAGGTCGAGGGCGAGCGTCGAATAACCGTGGGCGACGGCGAGGAGCGCCTCGACGGCGTCCTCGGAAAGGACGGCCCGGCCGAGACCGGAGTGCATGATGATGCCCGTGGCGTTGACGGCGGGCCTGAGCGAGGGCCGGAACTTCCGGCAGAGGCGGTCCTTGACGCGCTCGAGCAGGGCGCCGGAGTCGGGCGCCGCGGCC
>JBBISK010000122.1:0-6761 GCA_037441295.1 Candidatus Aminicenantota bacterium
CTGTACAACGCTTCGTTCAGCATCGTCTACCAATTTGAGATCGGCAAGGACTCCCACCCGATGCATATCTATGCGCTGGCCGGACAGAAATGGCTGGATGACCCAAGGGCGGCGGAGGCCGGCTTGCCGAGTCTTCCACGCGGGTGGAGTATATCGAAATAGCGGTTTAAAGCCCTCCCCGCTGCCTGGGAAATCCGCGTTAATAAGCGGCCGTCCGGTCAATCTCACTGATCAGATAAAATGGCCCTGACTATACGCCCGAACGGGAAAGCCGGATGCCGATGAAGTTGTACATGCGCCGGGACTCGCCCTTGTGGCGGCGGTAGGAAAGAAGGCCCGGGTCGCAGTGGGTGCAGGCGTCCGAGGTCCAGATGGCGCCGGGCTTTACGCCGAGCGCCTCGAGCAGCCAAGTGCTGGCGGCCCGGAGGTCGAGGAGCGCTCGCTCGGCGCCTGATGAAGAGGGGACACGTACGTGCTGTACATGTCCCCATTTATCCCCCATGCGGTCCGCCGCCGGGGTGAAGACTTCCGCCGGAAACCCGGCCCTCTCGAAACCCTCACGGACCTCGGGGCCGACCTCGTAACAGGCGGCGCCGATGCACGGGCCGAGGGTCGCCAGCAGTTCTTCCGGCCGGGTGCCATAGGCCTCGCCCATGGCCCGCACGGTCTTCTCCAGGATGCGCTTCTCCGTTCCCCGCCAGCCGCAGTGGACGGCCGCCACGGCGCGCCTCCCGACGTCCGCCAGGAGCACGGGGAGGCAATCCGCCGTCCGGATGACAAGAAGCAGCCCAGCGGCGCCGGTCATCAGGGCGTCCCCCTCGAGCTTCCCGGCCGGGACTTCCTCCACCCGGTGGACGATGTCCGAGTGGAGCTGCCGCATGATGACCGGCCGGAACCCCCGGAAGGCCGCGGAAGCGCGGATGTCCTCTTCGCCCCAGCCTGCCCGGCCGAAGCCGTGGACGAGCCACGGCAGGGCCGCCAGCCGCGGCGAGGTCATGAAGCCCTGCCCGCCACTCATCATGGCCCCAGTTTTACCCGAAAAGCCCGTCCCGCTCAAGGCCATTGACCCGGCTCTGGGGGCTGCGTATGATGAATGCGACATGAGGCGAAAGGACTCCGTCATGGCCCCGATCGCAGCGTTCTTCCTCATCCTCGCTCTCGCCGGCGCCGTCGCCCTGGCCGCCGCCGACAGGCCCCGGGCCCGGGAGTTCGGGCTCGTCGTCGGCGTCCTCCCGCCCGGCCCGCGAAACGCCATCACGGACGTGGCCGGGGTCAGGGTCGGCCAGGTCACGCTTATCGAGGGCAGGGATGTCCGGACCGGCGTCACGGTCATCCTGCCGCATGGCGGCAATATCTTCCAACAGAAAGTGCCGGCCGGGATCTCGGTCGGGAACGGCTACGGGAAACTGACCGGCGTGACGCAGGTCCGGGAGCTCGGCACCCTCGAAACGCCCATCGTCCTGACCAATACGCTGAGCGTGCCGACGGCGGCCGAGGCGCTCATCGACTATACGCTCGGTCTCCCCGGCAACGAGGGCGTGGAATCCGTCAACCCCGTCGTCGGGGAGACCAACGACGGCTGGCTCAGCGACATCCGCGGCCGGCACGTCACCAAGGCCCACGTCCTCGAGGCCATCCGGACGGCCTCCGAGGGCCCGGTGGCCGAGGGGGCCGTGGGCGCGGGCACGGGCACGACCTGCTTCGGCTACAAGGGCGGCATCGGGACGGCCTCGCGGCGGCTGCCGGCCGAGCGCGGCGGCTACACCGTCGGCGTCCTCGTCCAGACGAACTTCGGCGGGGTGCTGACGATCCGCGGCGTCCCCTTCGACAAGAAGGAAACGGCCGGCGGGGCCGGATCGTTGGGGGCAATCCCCGCCGGGGAGGACAGCCCCGTCCCGCCCGGGGCCGACGGCTCCTGCATGATCGTCGTGGCCACCGACGCCCCGCTCGACGCGAGGGACCTCGAGCGGCTGGCCACGCGGGCCCTGCTCGGCATCGCCCGCACCGGCGGCTATTTCTCGAACGGCAGCGGCGACTACGCCGTCGCGTTCTCCGCGGCCGAGGCCGTTCGCGTTCCCCACCGCTCCCCTTCCGCGACGCGAACGGTGACGCTCCTGCGGGATGAACGCCTTTCGCCCCTCTTCCAGGCCGCGGCCGAGGCCGCCGAGGAGGCCATCCTCGACTCGCTCTTCAAGGCCGTGCGGACCGAGGGCAAGGACGGACATGTGGCGGAGGCGCTCCCCCTCGACCGGGTCAGGAGCCTCCTCAAATGAGCCCCGCCAAGCGCCGGACGGTCGGCATCCTGGGCGGCATGGGCCCGGAGGCCACGGCCGTTTTCCTCGACCTCATCGTCAGGAACACCCGCGCCCGCCGGGACCAGGAGCACGTTCCGGTCGTCGTCTGCAGCCTGCCTCAGGTGCCGGACCGGACCGAGGCCATCCTCCACGGCGGGCCGAGCCCTCTCCCCCTCCTCCGACGCGGCCTCGAGACGCTCGGCCGCGCCGGCGCCGACTTCGCCGTCATGCCTTGCCTCTCCGCCCACCATTTCTTCCGCGCCCTCGCCGCCCGCTCACCCATCCCCCTCATCCACCTGGTCGAAGAGACCGCGGCCGAGGTCCGGAAACGGCGGCCGCGCATCAGGAAGGTCGGGTTAATCGCGACGAGCGGCACGGTCGCGTCGCGGGTCTTCCACCAGGTCTTCGAGCGGGCGGGGATCGAGGTCCTCGTCCCCGATGCCCGGGCCCAGCGCCGGGTCATGAAGGCCGTTTACGGACCGGCCGGGATCAAGGCCGGCGCCCCGCCCGGCCGGCCGCGCCGCGTCCTGCGGGCCGTCGCCGCGGGCTTCGTCGGCCGGGGCGCCCAGGCCGTCGTCGCGGGCTGCACGGAGGTCCCGCTCGTCCTCCGGCCGCGCGACGTCGGCGTCCCGCTCGTCGACCCCATGCGCATCGGCGCCCGGGCCTGCGTCCGGAGGGCCGGGGCGAGGCTGAAAGCGGAGCGATAACTTCAACGAGGGACAGCCCCAGGCCTGTCCGGACAGGCCTGGGACAGTCCCCGCCCTGTTGCGCGCGCCAACTCATGTTCGAAATCCCGCGGCTCTCCTCGTCTTGACTTCCCAAGGGCAATCCTGTATAAGAATCAGGGATTTTCCGAGATTGGAGGTGACTTTTCTTGGCGTTCATCATTCTTGACGAAGGCGAGAACCTCGAATCCGCCCTGCGCCGGTTCAAGCGGCGCGTCCAGCAGGAAGCGATCATCAAAGAGATCAAGAAGCACTCCGTCTATTTCAAGCCCGGCGAACGGCGGCGGATGAAGGAAGCCCAAGCTCGGAAACGCATGCGGCGGCGCATCAAGCGGGAACGCGACATCGAGTATTGAGAGCTTCCCGCTCTCCATCGGCCCGTTCTTTCGCCCGGATAGCAAGGGAGCGACGGCGACGCAAAAACCCGATTGGCTGAAGGTCCGTCTTCCGTCGCAGGGGGATTACTTCCGCGTCTCGGAGCTCCTCGGCCGTCAGCGCCTCCACACCATCTGCCGCAGCGCGCGCTGCCCGAACATCGGCCATTGCTGGGAGCGGCGGACTGCGACGTTCCTCATTCTGGGCGACACGTGCACCCGGAACTGCGCCTTCTGCGCCGTGGCCAAGGGCGTCCCGGCCGGCCCCGAGCTCGACGAGCCAGAGCGCGTGGCTGAGGCGGCCCGCGTTCTCGGCCTCCGATACGTCGTCCTGACCTCCGTCACCCGCGACGACCTCCCTGACGGCGGCGCCGGCCACTTCGCCCGGACCATCCGGGCCGTGCGCGAGGCCAGCCCGGGGACGAGGGTCGAGGCCCTCATCCCCGATTTCGGCGGCGACCCGGCCGCCCTGGAGACCGTCCTCGAGGCCGGGCCGGACGTCCTCAACCACAACCTCGAGACCGTCGAGGTCCTCTATCCGAAGATCCGGCGGCCGCGGGAGAACTACCGGCGCTCGCTGGGCGTCCTGGCGGCGGCCGCGGCCCGCGGCGCCCGGACGAAATCCGGGCTCATGCTCGGCCTAGGGGAGAGCGCGGAGGACGTCGGCGGGGCCCTGGCCGACCTGCGGCGGGCCGGGTGCGGCCTGCTGACCCTTGGCCAGTACCTCCGGCCCTCGGCGGACAACCCCCCGGTCGATAGATACTATCCGCCGGCCGAGTTCGACGCCCTCCGCGAGCGCGCCCTGGCCATGGGCTTCCTGGAGGTCGCCGCCGGCCCCCTCGTCCGGAGCTCGTACGAAGCCGACCGGTTGTTCGAGACCGCTCGGGAAAGGTGAGAGAGCATGCGGTACCTGGTCTTCACGGACATCCACGGAAACCTCGAAGCGCTCCACGCCGTGCTCAAGGCCGTCCAGAAGAAGCGCATCGACCACTACATCTTCCTGGGCGACCTCGTCGGCTACGGCGCCTCGCCGAACCAGGTCATCCAGAAGATCCAGACCCTCCGCCCGCTCTCCATCATCCGCGGCAACCACGACAAGGCCGTCTCGGGCCTGGACTCGGTCCAGACCTTCAACCCCATCGCCGCCGCGGCCATCTTCTGGACCAAGAAGACGATCAACCGCAAGAACCTCGATTTCCTCTCCCGGCTGAAGCAGAGCCCGGAGATCATCCACGACACGATCACCATCTGCCACGGCGCGCCCTTCGACGAGGATTACTACATTTTCGCCGAGTTCGACGCGGCCGAGTCCTTCTCTTACATCCAGACGCCGCTCTGCTTCTTCGGCCACACTCACTTCCCCTTCATCTACGCCGAGCGCGACGGCAACGTCGAGGGCACCTTCCTCGAGGGGAACGCGAACGAGGTCAAGCTCGAAAAGGGCGTCCGCTACCTCATCAACCCCGGCTCGGTCGGCCAGCCCCGGGATCGGAACCCCCGGGCCGCTTTCGCCATCTACGATTCGGAGGCCCGGGTCGTCAAGTTCACCCGGGTCGACTACGACATCGACGACGCCAAGAAGAAGATCCTGGCCGAGAAGCTGCCGCCGGCCCTGGCCGAGCGCCTCAGCCTCGGCATCTGAGGAGGGCCTCGGGGGCGGCCTTCACTCCAGATCGCGGTTTTTCACGCCGGGAACCGCTCTATCACGTTCCGGCCATCCCCCTTCGGCCTTGTTCCTCCTGGTATCACGCTGACGGATTCGCGTAGCAGTAGACGCAGCCGTGGGGGCAGGTCTGGGTGTAGCTGCCGATGTCCCGGGACTCCGTGCAGAGGCAGCCGGGGCGCTGGCTCGGGTCCTTCCGGCGCGAGGCCGGCTCGCCGGCCGGGTGGAGCCGCTCGAGGAGGCCGCCGTCGATGCAGGCCGAGGGCCGGACGCCCTCGACCCCGGCGAGGAAGGCTTGTGCGCAGGCCCAGAGGACGAGCCCGCGCCGCCCGGCGTCGGCGGCGAGGGCCGCCGCGCGGTCCATCTTTTCCGCCGCCGGCGGGTCGACGAAGTCGAAGCCCCGCGACGCAGCCCGCCGCCGGGCCTTCGGGTACCATTGGGCGAAGCTCGTCCGGATGTCGCGGACACCGCAGGCGGCGGCCGCCTCGGCCACGGCCGGAAAGGAATCCAGGTTGGAGCGGACGGCGCCGCCGTCGCGCCAAAAGACGACCGGATCGAAGCGGAGCGACACGCGCTCGGGGCGGCCGGCGAGCGAGACGAGCGCCGGGAGCTCCGCCAGGGCCTCGGCCGGCGGGGGCGCCCCCGGCTCGAACGGCGTCCCGCCCAGCCCGGTGACGGTGAAGTGGAAATAGAGCTGGTCGTAGGCGGAGACGAGGCCCCTGAGCCCGGCCGCGTCGCGGAGGAGGTTCCCGAAGTCCTTCGACCACAGGACGAGGGTATGGATATCGCGCGGATCGAGACCGAGCTCGGTCGTCCGGCCCCGGGGGCCGAGGACGCGGGCGCGCTTTTCGCGGAAGGCGGCCGCCAGCCGGTCCGGGAAGAAGGCGACGAGGTCCGTGCGGCGGGAGGCGCTGATCACGGTCCGCATCGTTCGCTTGCCGGCGAGGCCGCCGGCGCTCCGGGGGGAAGGCCGGCTAGTCCCGTTCCCGGAAGAGGCGGTCGCCGAGGGTCTCGCCGAGGAAGAACTTGAAAAGGAAGAAATAGAGGCCGACGTAGACGCCGTAGAGGACGAGCACTGGGCCCGAGGTCACGGACAGGAGCTCGAACAGCGTCGCGTCCATCGAGCGGGCGGCAACCCACAAGGCCACGAGCCAGAAGACGCCGACGAAGAGGACGTCAAAGGCCTTGGCCTTGAAGAAGACGGAGAAGCGGAAGGGGGGCCGCGGCTCTTCCTCCTCGACCTCCGCTTCGCGCTCGGAAGGGACCGATGCCGCCGCCCCCTCGGTCAGGGTCGGGCGAGGCGCGATCCCCGGCGCGGGGCCCGGGACGGGAGGAACGGCCTCGCGTTCCCCGGCCGCCTCCGCAAGGGGCCCGGCCTCCGCCTCTTCTTCTTCCGGCGCCTCTTCCTCTCGTGCCTCTTCGGCGGCCGCCCCGAACGGCAGGTTCGCCTGGGCGATGCGCTCGGGGAGGCCGATGCCCGAGTCCGAGGGCTTGCGGCGCGGGAAGATCTCCTCCTCGGCCTCGCCCGTCCCCGCCGGTCCTTCTCCGCCGGCGCTTTCCCCGCCCTCCTCCGCGGCGAAACGGCGGCCCGCGTCGGGGGTCCGCCCCGCCTCATCGGGCACCGCCCCCCCCCTGATCCGGGCCGCCCAGGGCGGCAGGGTCCCGGTCTTTTTCTCCGGCGCGGGCGCGGCGGGCGGGACCTCGG
>JBBISK010000122.1:6771-7644 GCA_037441295.1 Candidatus Aminicenantota bacterium
AGATCATCTTCTCCACGCGCTCCTTGCCGAGCTCGACCGTCCTGCCGATGCTATCGAGCTCCCGGGTATCGAAGGTTGGGGGCACGGCGGGCGGGGCCTCGGGCATCTCTGCGGGCTCGGCGGGTCGGGCCATCTCGACGGTCTCGTCTTCGGGTCGAGGGGCTTCGGCGGCGGGAACGGGATACGCCTTGGTCTCTTCCTCGGGGAGTACAAGCCTCTCGGGCGCCTCGGGCTTCACCTCGGAGGTCGCGGCGGCCTCCATGGCCTCGGCCGCCTCCCGGGCCGCGATCTCGTCGACGACGATGACCTCCTCGGGCTCTTCGTCGGCCTCCTCGTCCTCGGCTTCCCCGGCCGCGGCCGCCCCGGCCTCCTCCTCGATGATGGCCCCGAGATGGCCCGTGCCGGACGGCTCGACGGGGCCCGTGACGAGCTCGCCCGTCCTCTCTTCGGCCTTCTCCGCCGCCTCCCCGACCTCCTCTGCCGCGGCTTCGGACGGGGCTTCCTCCGGCTTGTCGAGGGCGTAATCCTTCTCTTCCTCGTCCTCCTCGACGTCGACGATTTTCTCGCCGGGGATCTCCTCCTCGACCTCGTCGTCCTCGGGGAAAAGAAGCTGGGTGCCGCAGTTGTTGCAGTATTTATCGTTCTCGTCGATGATGGCGTGGCAGTATGGGCACCGGATGATGGCCATTGGTTTTATTATCAGGGGAAACTCCGTTCGTGTCAACCCGAGTTTGGGGCGGGCGGGGCAAATTGACATCGCCCGGGAATCGGCTAAAATGAGGGCCGTGGGCGATTAACTCAGTGGCAGAGTACTACCTTCACACGGTAGGAGTCACAGGTTCAAATCCTGTATCGCCCATCCTCTTTCCGAAA
>JBBISK010000123.1:0-7563 GCA_037441295.1 Candidatus Aminicenantota bacterium
GAACCAGAAGCGGGCCCGGGTCTTCGACGTCCTGCTGCAGAGCAAGAAGGTCATCGACGGGCTGGACATCTTCGAGCGCGTCGGGAAGTTCCGGGCCCTGGATTTCACCTTCCGCAACGTCGAGGTCACGAACGGCCGGCTGGCCGTCGACTTCGCCGACCGCATCCACTACCCGGCCATCGCCGGGATCGACATCGAGGGCAAGGATTACAAGCGCAAGATCAACTGCGGCGGGCCTGCCGTCGGCGACTATGACGCCGACTGGCCGGAGACGGACCGGTACATGGCCTCGCTCGACTTCTACCGGGACTGGGCGGCCAACCAGTTCGGGCCCGCGGCGGCCGAGGCGATCGCGGCCGTTTTCGCCCGCATCGACGGCCGTCACCCGGTGCCCGTCAACTGGATCGGCGGACCCGGCAACGTCGTGCCCGACCCCAGGCCCTGGGAGGAGGTCCGGAAGCTCTACGGCTTCGTCGACGAGCTCCGGGCCCTCGAACCGAAGATCGAGGGCAAGGGCGCGAAGGAGCGGTTCGGATACTGGCTGACGAACTTCGAGTACATGCGCGAGGTCGCCCGTTTCGACGGCCTTTTGGCGCGCTTCAACAAGGTCATGGAGGACGTTCGGGCCGAGAAGGGCCCGCAGGCCAGGGCCGGCCTGGCCAAGCTCAACGCTATGCCGATCCGGGTCGAGCTGGCCGCCTCGCTCAAGAGGATCTTCGATTGTCTCCTGGCGACCGTGAGCACGACCGGCGAGCTCGGCACGATCGCCAACTGGGAGCAGCACATCCTGCCCGGCGCCTGGGAGCGGCCCGGGGCGGAGCTCCAGAAGATCCTGGGCGGGGAAGCCAGGGGCGAGGCCATCCTCTCCAAGGTCTACCTCGGGGCGCCGCGGGTCATCGTCCCGGCCGTGCGCGGGAGCCTCGAGGAAGGTGAGCCATTCACGCTCAAGGTCATCATCCTGGCCAAGGGCCAGCCGGCCTCGGCGGAGCTCTACTGGCGGCCGCTCGGCATGGGTCGGTTCACGGCCGTGCCGCTCCGCAAGGTCGCCCGAGGGGTCTGGACCGTGACCGTCGAAAAGCCCGGTTCGGACCTCGAGTACTACATCAGGGTCGCGGCCGACGACCAGGTCGTCCAATTCCCGGCCACGGCGCCCGAGCTGAACCAGACGGTCATCGTTTATTAGCTAAGATTAGGACAGCCCCCTTCGGGGGCGGTCCCTCTGATCTTTGGGGGAGCGCGAGCGCGCGTGGGGGCATTCCTCGGGGGAGGACGTCAATCGTCGCGCGCTGGCAAACCGCCGCGTTTTTCGCTAATCTATAGCTAGCAAAAAGGACGGACGGCCGGCCGGAAGGAGTCGGGTTTGGACGAGAACGGGGCTTCCACCGTATCCCTCCCGAGGCAGCTCCGCGTCGGGGACATCCCGGCGGCCTTCCGTGAGATCCGGGCCCGGCGGGAAGAGGGACCCGTGACCGTCGATTTCCGCGACGTCGAGGAGTTCGACTCGTCCTCGCTGGCTTTTCTGAGCTATCTCAGGGGCTGTGCCGCGGACGTCCGGGTGGCCAACGTCGGTCCGAAGCTAGAGGCATCCTTCGAGGCCTTCCTGGGGGGCACCCCGGCGCCGTCCTGCGAGGTGCCCGAGCCCGGCTTCGACGTCCGGGTCCTTCATCCCCTCTCCGACCGGTTCCTGGACCGGATGCGGCGGCTGGGCCGGTTCTTCGTCCTGCTCAGCGACGAGATCTACCACACGGGTGCCTATCTCAAGGAGCGCAAGGGCGTCTATCCGGGGGAGGTCTGGAACCAGCTCTTCTTCATGGGCTACAAGTCATTCCCGATCACCTGCATCCTTATCTTCATCATCGGCGTGACCCTGGCCCTCACCTCGGCCACCCAGCTCAAGCTGTACGGCGCCGACATCTACCTGGCGGACCTCATCGGGTACGGCATGGTCCGCGAGCTCGTGCCCCTGATGGCTGGCGTCATCCTGGCCGGCAAGGTCGGCGCGGCCGTGGCCGCCGAGCTCTCGACCATGAGCGTGCTCGAGGAGGTCGACGCCCTCAAGACCATGGCCGTCGTCCCGGAGAAGTTCCTGATGGTCCCCCGTCTCATCGCCATGACTCTCGCCGTCCCGCTCCTCGTCGCCCTTGCCGACGTCGTGGGAATCACCGGCGGGGTCATCGTCGGGCGCATGTCCCTGGGGATCCTGCCCTCGGCCTTCCTCCGGGAGATGAAGACGGCCGTCGACCTGGGGGACTTCTTCATCGGCCTCGCGAAATCGGTCGTTTTCGGCTGGGCCATCATCGTCGCCAGCGGCTACAAGGGCCTGACCGTTGGACGGAGCGCCGGCGAGGTCGGCCGGGCCACGACGGATTCCGTCGTCCTCTCGGTCACCCTCATCATCCTCATCGACTGCGTCTTCGCCCTGATCACGTATTGAGAGCGCCATGGATATCATCGCCGCCCGCAATCTCGCCGTCGGGTATGACACGTCACGGGTCCTGAGCGGGCTCGACTTCGACATCCCCGAGGTCCGGATCACGGCCGTCGTCGGGACGAGCGGCTGCGGCAAGAGCACGCTCCTCAAGACCCTGGCCGGGCTTCTCCCGCCCCTGGAGGGCGAGCTGTTCTTCGGCGCCGAGCGGGTGGATTTCCAGTCCGAGGCCTCGCTCGCGTCCCTCTACCACGGCATCGGCGTCCTCTACCAGAACGGCGCCCTTCTCAACAACCTGGGCCTCTTCGAGAACGTCGCCCTCCCGGTCCGGATGCATCACCCGGACATGCCGGAGGCGGTCCTCAGGGAGATGGTCCACGACCGCCTGGCCCAGGTCGACCTCCTCGACAGCGCGGCGAAGTTCCCCTCTGAGCTCTCCGGCGGGATGCGCAAGCGGGGCGCCCTGGCCCGGGCCCTCGTCCTCGACCCGGCGGTCGTCCTGTGCGACGAGCCGTCGGGAGGGCTCGACCCCATCACCTCGAACCATCTCGACGACCTCCTCCTCAAGATCCGGGAGACGTTCAGGACGACCTTCGTGGTCGTCACCCACGAGCTCCGATCGATCGAGAAGATCGCCGACCGGGTCCTCGTCCTCCGGGAAGGCCGTCTCCATTTTAGCGGGACGCTCGCCGAGGTCCTGGCCTCGGAGGACGCGTTCGTCCGGACATTCTTCCACAGGAAGGCCGACCATGATGACGCATGAACAAAAAACGCGGCTGGGGATCTTCATCGCCTGCGCCACGGTTGTATTCCTCATCGCCATTGGCTTCTTCCTCGTTCCCAAGCTCCGGGAAGCCGGGGACCTCTACTATGTCAGTTTCCGTGACACGTCCGTCAACGGCCTGTACGTTGGGTCAGCCGTCCGCTTTCAGGGGGTCGATGTCGGCAAGGTCAAGGAGATCGAGGTCAACCTGAAGGACCTGAGCTCCGTCCGCGTCCAGATCAAGATTCAGAGGGGTTTCCCGATCAAGAGGGACACGACGGCTGTCCTGGCGCTGGCCGGGATCACCGGCATCCGGTTCGTCGACCTCCAGGGCGGCACCAAGGATTCGGTCCGCCTGCCGCCGCGCGGCGAGATCCCCATGCGCCGCGGCCTGGAGGAGAAGGCGGGCGACATCGTCACCAACATCGACACGGCCGTCAACAGCTTCAACAGCCTCCTGTCGCGCGAGAACCTGGACCGGATCGACCATTTCCTGGAGAAGGCGGCGAAGAGTTCGGAGATGATCTCCCAAGTCCTCGAGGCCAAGCGGGGGAAGCTCGAGAGCTCCTTCGACAACGTGGCCAAGGCCTCGAACGATTTCGCCTCCGTGACCGAGAACCTCAACAAGATCTCCGCCAACTTCAGCGACATGAGCAAGAAAATCACGGCCAGCTCCGAGACGGCCGTCGACAACGTCTCCAAGCGCTTCTCGGACCAGGAGATGGGCCGCCTCATCCAGGACCTCCGGACGTTCCTCGACTCGACCTCGACGAGCATCCAGCGCATCGAGACGAGCTTCGTCACCCAGGAGGACGAGCTCAGGCGGGCCATTCGCGACCTGGCCGACGCCATGGACAACCTGTCGCGCCTCACCCGGGAGCTCTCCGAGGACCCGACCGCTCTGGTCCGGGCACGAAAGGACAAGAAAAAATGAGAAAAGCCGCGAGTCTCATCCTTTTGGCCGCCCTGACGGCCGGATGCGGGTCCTTGCACCCCAAGAGGTATTTCCAGATCCGGACGATCGGCGCGGACGAGCCCGCCGTGCCCCGGGTCGAGCGCCGGGTCCTGGTCGAGCCGGCCGCCGTCGACCCTCCTTACGACGATATCCGCATCCTCTACCGCGTGACACCCTACGAGCTCAAGTATTACCCCTACGAGTTCTGGCTCGACCGGCCGGGCCGGCAAATTGCGACGGCCATGGCGGAGTTCCTGACGAAGATGAAGGTCTGCCCGGTCGTCACCCAGGACCGGATGAAGGGGGTTCCGGACGTCGTCCTCCGGTCGCGCCTCCACGCCCTCGAGGAGATCGACAGCGCCGACATCTGGGAGGGCCGGCTGGCCATGGACATCGAATTCGTGGATGCCAAGAGCGGAGCGCTCATCGCCAGCTCGAGCTTCGACCGGAAGGCGAAGATGCTAAAACACGAAGTCGGCGTCCTGCCGGCGGTCATCGCGAGGATCCTTGACGAGGAGCTGCGCAAGGCCATCTGGGAGCTGGCCCGCGCTCTCGAGAAGAAATAGGTTAAAAGAAGGCGCGGACGGCGCGGATAAGGGGGCTCATCAAGTAGAGTAGCCCGAGGAGGACCAGGCCGAGGGCGATCCAGAAGCCCAGCTTGGCCCCGATGTCGATCTTGCGGTCCCGCTTCTTCTGCAGGCGCACCCCCTCCGCGATGGCCTTGGGGTCGACCATGACCGTTTCGCGCTTCTCGGCGAAGAGGGCCGCGGTGTAGTATTCCCCTTCGACCGGCGGCGCGGTCGTTTCCCTGACCGTCACCATGAATCCCTGGGACTCGAGCTCGGCTTTAAGCCGGTCCCTCTCCTCACGTGAGTTCGCGACCTTTCGGACGACTTCGATCCTCTCGTCGGGCGCCAACCCCCTGGGGGTTAGAGGGCGATCGGAGGGGCTTTCCGCCGGGTCCTGCGTTTGGAGTTCCTTCTTAGTCCACATAGCCGGCTGAGATCACTACGAGGAATACAGGATTGTGTCCCCCTGCGCTATTTTCTCCTATCCGGGCGGCCGTCGACCGGGTATTTCACGGCGCGGAACCGGAGGTGGAAGGCCGCGAAGAGGACGGCCAGGACCGGGAATATGATCAGGCTGGCCTCGGCCCCCATCGGCCCGCCGGTCAGGAGCGTCGAGCCGCGGGTCACGGAATCCAGCAGGTGCCCGACGACGGGCAGTCCACCCTTGTTCCCCGTGTTCGGGAAGCCGAAGACGAACATGGCCCCGAAGTTGAACGTCCAATGCCAGCCGATGGCGAACCAGAGGTTCCCCGTGCGCCGCACCGTCAGGCAGAAGAAGAGCGCGATGAGGGACACGCTGAAGCCGTCGGCCAGCGTCTCGTTCGGCTTCTGGGCGTAATGGAGATAGAACCCGAAGAGGGCGGACAGGACGACCGCGGCCGGCCAGAAGCGGATGCCGGAGGCCAGGGTGAAGAGCTCGTAGCCGCGGAAGACGAGCTCCTCCATGAGCGAGGCGAGGAGGAACGCCGCCGCCCAGAGTAGGGCCGCGGCGAGGAGGTCCGTGCCTCTTACCGCCAGGCCGCGCACCGAATAGCCTCCCGCCAGGGCCATCACGCCCACGACGGACCCGACCGTGGCCAGGCCCCACAGCCCGCCCTCCCAGAACAGCCGGCCGAAGGCACCGCGCCGGGCGAGGCCGTAGTCCGAGAAACGGCGGCGCTCGATGGCAGCCATAAGCAGGACGCAGGCCGCGGCCCCGGCGAGCATGGTGCCCTCGATGAGGAGGAAGTTCCTGGCCGTCCAATCCGGGTCCTTGCCCACGACCGGAACGAGGACGAGCTTCAGCAGGACGCCGGCGAGCATGAAGGCCGCGTTGAAGACGAGGAGCCGCCAGCCGGCCCGCAAGCCCCGGGGGCCGAGAAAAACCATCCGCAGCAGTCCGGGTCGAGAGTTCTCGCTCATGACAATCCCTCCTTTACGCGCTCGTCTTCAGCCAGTGGCGCTCGATCTCCTCGAGCGACTTTCCCTTGGTCTCGGGCAGATAGAAGACCATGAAGACGAGGTCGAGGACGCACATCACGGCGTAGAGCCAGAAGGCGGCAGAGGCGTTGAGCTTGTCCGAGATGACGGGGAAGGTCAGGGTGACGGCGAAATCCGCGAGCCAGAGGATGAGCGTCGCGATGCCCATGGCCGCGCCCCGCATCCGGATGGGGAAGATCTCGGCCATGACGACCCAGACGAGGGGGCCCATGGCCGACGAGAAGAAGGCGATGTAGAGGATGATAACGAAGAGGAGCGCCGACTGCGGCAGGAACTGGAACTTGAAGGCCGCGCCGAGGAGGACGAGCGCGACGCCCATCCCGCTCGTGGCGACGAGGAGGAGCGGCCGCCGTCCGACCCGGTCAGCGAGGACGATGGCCACGACGGTGAAGAGCATGTTCGTGAAGCCGATGATCGTCGATTGTCCGATGGCCGACATCCGGCCGAAGCCCGCGCTCTCGAAGATCCGCGGCGCGTAGTAGAGGATGGCGTTGATGCCCGTCGTCTGCTGAAAGACGGCCAGGACGATGGCGATGAAAAGGGGGCGCCTGAAGCCGGGCCGGGAGAGCTCGCCGAAAGACCCCGTCTCCAGGGCCAGCGTCTCCTTGATGTCGCGGATCTCACGGACCGCGGCCTCCGCCGTGTCGACGCGGCTGAGGACGCGCGTCGCTTCCTCCTCGCGCCCCCTCTTGACCAGCCAGCGCGGGCTCTCCGGGACGCGCAGGAGGAGCAGGAAGAAGAAGACCGACGGGATCGCCCCCGTCGCGTACATGTACCGCCAGTTCGCCGGGCCGGCCCCGGCGAAGACCCAGTTGATGAAGTAGGCGAGGAGGATGCCGGTGACGATGGCCATCTGGTTGACCGAGACGAGGGCGCCGCGGATCCGCGCCGGCGAAACCTCGGCGATGTAGAGGGGCGAGAGGACGGCCGCCGAGCCGATGCCGAGCCCGCCCACGAATCGGAAGAGGACGAACTCTGTGATCGTCCTCGGCACGGCGCAGCCGATGGCCGAGACGAAGAACAGGACGGCCGAGATGAGCATGAGCCGGCGCCGGCCGACCCGGTCGCTGACGGGGCCGGCCAGGCCCGCCCCGAACATGCAGCCGATGAGCACGACGCTCACCGCCCAGCCCTCCTGGAGGGAGTTGAGCGAGAATTGCTCCTTCATGTAGCGGGTCGCGCCGGCGACGATGGCCGTGTCGAAGCCGAAGATGAGGCCGCCGATGGCGGCGACGACGGTGATGGCGATGACGTAGAGCGTGGCCTTCTTCAACATGTCCTCCGCGTCTCAGTTCGGTCCGGCGCCGGGGCCATCCTTATCCCCCGGCCCCGGGAACCTGTCCCGGTTCCCCCATACCGTTCCGCAACG
>JBBISK010000124.1:0-7505 GCA_037441295.1 Candidatus Aminicenantota bacterium
CAGTCCGATGACGGCCGCCAGCCGCTCAGTTCTCATAGTACCCCGCCAGCGTCAGCCGCAGATTGAGAAGCCCGGTCTCCGTGTCGGTCTTCTGGAAATCGATCTTCTCCACGGCCAGGAACTTCGGGAACCTCTCGACCATCCCCAGGAACCTCTTCAGGTCGGCATAGCTCCCGCTGTAGCCGAAGGTGACGACGACTTTCTTAATGGGGACCTTTTCGACATCCGAGTACCGGTAGCCGATGTCCGGGACGTCCATCCCGCCCCGCGCGAAGATCTGCTGGAGGTCTCGGCGTAAGGATTGGAAGACGGCCGACCCGTCGTAGAAGGACTTGCCGCGGAAGGAGTCCAGGTCGCCGCGCGCCTGCTGCCAACGGAGCCACTCGGCCTTGGCCTCGGCCTGGGACGCATCGGCCCGCCGGGCGCTCTCCCGGAGCTGGGCGAGCGTGTCCCTGGCTTCGAACACCCGCGTCCTCTGCCCCACGGCCAGGACGAAGAAGAGCGCGGCGGAAAGGAGGACGGCGGCGGCGAGACGCTCGAGCGTCTTGCGCTCCCGGTCGTCCATGCGGCTAAATAACGCGTTCATAGCTCAGCGAGATCTCCGAGACCAGACGTCCCTCATCGCCCCGAGAGTCGCTATCCACCCGGCAAGTGAACTTGCGGGCGTTGAGGTTGTTGAGGAAGACGAGGAGGTCGTCGAGGCCGGCCGAAACGACCTTGACCTTGAGGGTGACCGTCCGCTCCCCCGAGAAGCTCGGGGTCAGGGAGGTGATGTAGGCGGAGTCGGGCAGCGCCGCCTCGAGCTCCGAGAAGAACCGCGTCCAGGAGAAGCTCTTCTGGTAGATGATCCGGTTGACGACCTCGACCTCGGCCTTGTCGGCCAGCTCGGCCTTCCGGACCTCGGCCTTGAGGCGGCGTTCCTCCTTGGCGGCCGCGTCCCGTCGGGCGCTCGCCGCGGCCAGCGAGGCCCGAAGCTGCCGCGCCTCGAGCCCGTACTTGACCATGGTGAAGGCCGTCAGTCCGAGGAACAGGACGCAGGCCGCCGCCAGCACGGCCCGGACGAGGAGATAGAACCTCCGGTTCCGGACCGGCCGGGTGGCCAGGTTCAGCAGCAGCGTCCCGTTCGCGCTCATGCGATGAGCCCCATGAGCGGCGCCAGGGCCGCCTTCTCCCGCCCGTCCCAGTCCCCGGGCGCGTCGTAGTCGATGACCTCCGCGGCGAGCGGGAGGGCCCCGGTCAGCCGCGAGACGATTTCCGGGCCCTCCTCCGCGGTCCCCGAACGGACCCAGAGCCGCTCGACCTTTCGCCGCTCCCTGTCTTCGAGAAAATGGACGGTGTTCTCGACCTCGTTGACGACGAGGTCGGCCCGGGCCTCGGCCGAGAGGTCCGGCCCGAACGCTTTCTGCCGGTAGAGTGTCCAAGCGGCACCCATGAAGGCGAGAAAGCTCAGACAATCCGCCTCGATGTCGAGGAGGAGGCCGTTCGTCGCCGGCTGGATGCCGACGAGGTTGACCAGGCTCAGGGAGGGCACGGTGACCGCGCCGACGCGCATGCCGGCCGCCTCGAACAGGCCCTCGTACTCCCGGATGACGGCCTCCCGGGCGGCGGAGACCATGACCCTGCCTGCCGCAGCGCCGGCCGGGGCGTCGCAGGCGAGGCGGAGGTCGTCGGGCGGGAGGGGCATCTGCTTGCCGACCCGCCAGCGGAGGAAGGCGTCGCGCTCGGCCCCTGCGGCGGGCATGCCCTCGACGGCCAGGACGAAGTTCCTAACGCACGGCTCGGGGATGAGCAGGGCAACGGTCCCGCCGCGGAGCCTGAGTTCGTCCTTGGCCCGGTCGATGGCGGCCCCGACCTCGGCCGAGTCGAACACGTTCGGGCGGTCAAAGGAAGGGGCCAGGGCGCCCGAGGTCAGGGGCCGGACGCAGCGGCCCCGAGGGGCCCGGCCTCGACCCGAGGGCCGGAGCCCTGTGAGGCGGCCCCGCTCGAGCCCAAAGGTGGCGTCCGGCAGGGGCCGCCCGAGGAAGGCGGTCCGGAGGCTTTCGATCATGGGCACCGGAATCACTCCACGAATGTCACCTTGTTCAGCTCCCGCAGGCTGGTGACGCCGTCGAAGACCTTCGCCAGCCCGACCTCCCGGATGAAGACCATGCCCTCCGCCTTGGCCCGCTTCTTGACCTCGGACAGGGGCTTCTTCTCCAGGATGAGCTCCCGGATCGGGTCAGAGAGCTCCAGGATCTCGGCGATGGCCGTCCTTCCCTTGTAGCCGGTCTGGTGGCACTCCGGGCAGCCCTTCGGCTCGTAGAAGGTCCGGCCGACGCTCGCGGCCAGGTCGACGCCGGACTCGAAGAGCTGCGCGGCCGTGTAATCGACGGGGACCTTGCACCGGGGGCAGAGGACCCGCACCAGCCGCTGGGCCAGGATGCAGTTGAGGGCCGAGATGAAGCTGTACGGATCGACCTGCATGTGCAGGAAGCGCCCGATGACGTCGAAGACGTTGTTGGCGTGGACGGTCGTGAAGACGAGGTGGCCGGTCAGGGCCGACTGGATGGCGATCTGGGCCGTCTCGGGGTCGCGGATCTCGCCGACCATGATCTTGTCCGGGTCGTGCCGGAGGATGGAGCGCAGGCCCCGGGCGAAGGTCAGCCCCTTCTTCTCGTTGACGGGGATCTGGGTGATGCCGTCGATCTGGTACTCGACCGGGTCCTCGATGGTCACGATCTTGTCCTCCGGCGACTTGATCTCAGTCAGGGCGGCGTAGAGCGTCGTCGTCTTGCCGCTCCCGGTCGGCCCGGTGACGAGGACCATGCCGTAGGGCTGGCTGATGTACTTCCGGAACTTTTTTTGGAGGACGTCGGAAAAGCCGAGGAGGTCCAGGCGCAGCTCCTGGATGGCCTCGGTGATCATCTCCTTGTCCAGGATGCGGATGACCGCGTCCTCGCCGTAGATGCAGGGCATGATGGAGACGCGGAAGTCGATCGTCTTGTCCTTGATCTTCAGCCGGAAGCGGCCGTCCTGGGGGACGCGGCGCTCGGCGATGTCGAGGTCGGACATGACCTTGATGCGGGAGATGATCGGCGACTGGAAGCGCTTGTCGATGGCCTCCATGGCCTCGCCGAGGACGCCGTCGATGCGGTACTTGATCTTGACGTTCTCGTCCTTGCTCTCGATGTGGATATCGCTGGCCCGCTTCTGGACGGCCGTGAGAATGATCGTGTGGACAAGCTTGATGATCGACCCGTCCTGGTCGGCCAGCTTCTCGACGGAGATGACGTCCTCCTCCTCGCCGCTCTCCCGCTCCACGACCTGGGTGATGAAGCCTTCGGTCGCGTCCTTGAGGACCTGCATGGCCGTCTCGCTCTTGCGCAGGGCCTCCTGGATGGCCCGCTTGGAGGCGGCATAGACCTGGACCTTTTTCCCCAGGAAGGCCTCGATGGCGTCGATCCCGGCGATGTCGGAGGGGTCGGCCACGGCGATCTTCATGACGTCCCCGGCGTCCTCGAAGGGGACGAAGTTCAGGCGGTGGAGGAACTCGACCGGGACGCTCTGGACCAGGCCGCGGTCGAGGACACGGCGCTCCAGGTCGATCATCGGGACATGGTAGCGCTCGGCGAGCTTGCGCGCCGCCCGCTCCTCCTCCCGGATATCGGCGATCTCTTCCTTGGTCATTCCGCTACACCCGCGGCCCTTTCATCTCGTGATCCTGATCACGTTGAAGATGGGGAGATAGATGGCCAGCAGCATGCCGGCGACGACCAGCCCCATGAAGATGATGACGATCGGCTCGATCAGGGACACCAGCGTATCGATCTTAACACGAATGCGCTCGTCGTAGAAATCGGCGACATCCCCCAGCATCCCCTGAAGGTTGGCCGAGGTCTCGCCGACCCGGATCATGTCCAAGGCCAGCGGCGGCAGCGCCCCGGTCTTGGCCAGGGAATCGGACAGCCCCTCGCCGTTCTTGATGGAGTCGGGGACGGTCGCCATCCGCCGGCCCAGCGACGCGTTGGGGACCGACTGGATGGCGATGCCGATGCTCTGCAGGAGGGTGATGCCCGCCTCGAGGAGGAGGCCGAGCGTCCGGCAGAAGACGGCGACGCTCGACTCGAGCCAGATCCCCTTCCCGTACGGGACGCGAAGCTTCAGGCCGTCCATCCGGAGGCGGAAGTCCGGCCTCTTCCTCCGGCTGAGATAAACGAGGACGAGAACGGCCAGGAGGGCCGGGATGACGTACCAGTGCGCGTTCACGGCTATGGATACGGACAGCATCAAGCGAGTGATGCCAGGCAGCTGAGCCTGGAAGTCCTGGTAGAAGCCGGCGAAGCGGGGCAGGATGAAATTGACAAGGATGCCGAAGAGGATGAAGGCGAAGATGATGAGGATGGTCGGATAGGCCAGGGCCGAGCGGACCCGGGCGCGGGTCTGGGAAATGACCTTGGCGTACTGGACGTACCGGGTCAGGGCCCCGGGCAGGTTGCCGCTCCGTTCGCCGGCCATCAGGCTGGCCGTGTAGACGGTGCCGAACATCTTCTCATAGGGCAGGAAGGCTTCCGAGAGGGCCTTGCCGAGCCTGACCTCGTTGGCCACCTTGGTCAGGAGCTCCCGGAGGTAGACGTTCTTGAGCCGTCCGGAGATGGCCTCCAGGCTGCGGAGGATGGGGTAGCCCGACCGGATGAGGGCCACGAGCTCCTGGTTGAAGAGGATGAAGTCCTTGTCCTTGATCTTGCGTCCGAAACGGATGCCCTGGGCCTCGAGGGCCCTCCAGTCGCGGCGGACGGAGAGGACGAGAAGGCCCTCCGCCTCGAGGGACTTGCGGCATTCCTCGGCCGAGGCCGCGAGAACGTTCCGGACGACGACGCGGCCGCTCTCGCCGGCGGTCCGGCAGGTGAAATTAGGCATCGGAATCAGCTATCCCTGGCCAAAAATCGTCAATGGCCCATCTCTCAATCTATTCTACGCCACTCTCTTTTGTCAAACGGGCGAGGGCCTGATTGACAAAGGATCCGGAAAGACTTACCCTTGAAACGTGAAAAAAGAGGCCGGCGTTGCCGTCGGGGCCGTCCTGTTCGTCCTGCTCGCCGCCTCCCGGACGTCCCTCCCCGGGAAACCCCTCCCCGGGCCCGGCGGCCCCCAGGCCGTCGTCCAGGACGTCCAGCCGCCCAAATATGATTACATGAACGCGTTCCGCTCCCGGAGCACCCGGCCCCTCGGGCTCAAGGAGGACCCGGCCCTTAAGAGGATGCTCGAACAGGGAGCCGTCCGGTGGGCCATCCGGGCCGGCTTCCGTCAGGTGCTCGACTAGGCGTTTTTTTTTATGGAACGGATTCATTTTTTTGGATTCGCCAACCCCGGAAACAAAGGGGCCTGAGACCGTGAAAAAAGCCGCCATCCCTATCATCGGCGTCGTGCTCGTCGTCCTCGGCATGGGCGCCGTCAATATCTACAGGAAGGCGAGCTGGACCGAATGGACCGACGGCGTCACCTGGAAGGAGACGCCCAACGGGCTGACGGCGGTCAAGGTCGACCCGAGGAGCGAGGCCTTCCTGCGGGCCGGCATCCGCAAGGGCGACGTTCTCTCGGCCATCAATAAGAACCCGGTCCGGACCCGGACCGACGTCCTCAAGAACCTCTGGCTGGCCTCAAGCTCGGACCAGGCTGTCATCTACGAGATCAACACCCAGGGGATGCAGACCTACCGTCCGTTCTACCCTCAGAGGAAGGGCCCGGACCTCATCTATTTCTACCTCGCCCTGATCGGCCTGACGACGCTCGTCACGAGCCTCGTTGTCTTCGTCACCTCGGGCCAGTCGCTGGCCCCGCACTACATCGACCGGCCAGCTGGACGGCCTCGACCTCATCTTCTACTGGATCGACAAGGTCGCCTTCCTGGCCTTCCCGCCGCTCCTCCTCCACTTCTTCATGATCTTCCCCACGCGCCAGCGATTTCTCAAGGATCACGCCGGCGCCGTCGCCCTGGCTTATGCCCCGGCCGCCCTCCTCCTACTCGCCCGCGTCCGCCTCCACATCCCCTGGCCGGGCCCATGGACCGACGCAGCGGCGCTCGGCCTCCACGACGCCCTCGAGCGCCTCGAGCTCCTCCACTTCGGCGCCTTCGCCGTCGCCGCCCTCGGCATCCTCGCCCACAGCGCGGTCCGCGCCCCGGGCGTCCTCATCAAGCGCCAGCAGCGGCTCATCGTCACCGCCCTCGCCTTCGGCGTCCTGCCCTCGCTCGCGGTCTACATCCTTCCCTCCGCCCTCGGCCGCATCCCGTCCACGGGCGAGGGGATGACGATCCTCCTCCAGGCCCTCATCCCGCTGACGTTCTTCTACTCCATCTCCCGCTCGCGGCTGGTCGACATCGAGGTCCTCCTCAAGAAGGCCGCGACGCTCATCATCTCCTTCTTCGTCCTGGCCTTCCTCTATTTCTTCATCATCACCCGGACGCCGCTCGTCTCGGAGAACCGGCTCAAAGTCGCCGTCCTCGTCCTCATCGCCATCGTCCTCGGCGCGACGCTCTTCACGCCGCTCAAGAAGCTCATCCAGGCCCTCCTCGACCGGGCCCTCTACAAGACAAGCTACGAGCACCGCAAGACGCTGATGTTCATCAGCCGGGAGCTCAGCCGGGAGCGGAACGTCCAGAAGCTCGCCCACTCGCTCCTCGAGGCCATCGCCAACGCCCTGTCCCTCAGGACGGTCGCCCTGCTCCTGACCGACGAGAACGACCCGCGGTCCTTCATCGTCCTCAGCGCGCGGGGCGAGGACGAGCCGCTGACGGCGCGGGTGACCCTGGAAGGGCCGATGGCCGACGAGCTCGCCGAGAAGGACTACGTCTCCGCCTTCTCGCCGCGGCGGGGCCCGACGGCCCTCCAGCCGTCCCTCGACCGCTTCGCCCGCCACGGCTTCTTCCACTTCCTGCCCCTCAAGGTCGAGGCCAAGACCATCGGCTGCCTGATGATGGGCAAGAAGTCGGACGGCTCGTACATGTCGCGCGAGGACTGGGAGCTGATGACGGCCATCTCGGGGTCGACCGCCCTAGCCCTGGAGAACGCCGACCTCTACAGCCGCGAGACCGTCCGGGCCATGGAGATGCAGCGGCTCAAGGACTACAGCGACAACATCATCGAGAGCCTGACCGTGGGCGTCGCCGTCGTCGACGAGGCCGGGGTCATCATCGGCTGGAACCGCGTCCTCGAGGACCAGATGGGGCTGCGCAAGGAGGCCGCCCTCCGCCGGCCGCTCGGCGAGGTCCTCGGCCCGGCGACGCACGCCGCCCTCTTCCCGCCGGAGACCCAGCAGGACTTCCAGCTCCTGAGCGAGATCGCGCTCGAGGTCCCCGGCGGCGGCAAGAAGGTCTTCGACATCGCCCGGACCCCCCTCCTCGACAACGCCCTCACGCCGTACGGCACGATCATCGTCTTCGAGGACGTGACCGAGAAGATCGACCTCCAGCAGCGGCTCCTGACGTCGGAGAAGCTGGCCTCGATCGGGCTCCTCTCTGCCGGCGTCGC
>JBBISK010000125.1:0-7500 GCA_037441295.1 Candidatus Aminicenantota bacterium
CGTGTCGGACAGGACCCGCGTCCCCCCGGTGACCGCGCTCCGGTCGCCGCCGGCCTCGCGGATGACGGGGGCGGACTCGCCGGTGATGGCGGACTCGTCGACAGTGGCCGCGCCCTCGACGACCTCGCCGTCGGCTGGGACCGTCTCGGCGCACGAGACGATGACGAGGTCCCCCTTCCGGAGCCGCTCGGCTGGGACGGCCTCGACCGAGCCGTCCTCCCGGAGCCGGTTAGCCACCGTCCGGGTCCGTGTCTTGCGGAGCTCGTCGGCCTGGGCCTTCCCCCGGCCCTCGGCCATGGCCTCGGCGAAGTTGGCGAAGAGGACCGTGAACCAGAGCCAGAGCGAGATCTGCAGGGTGAAGCCCGCTGGCTCGCCCCCCTTCCTCAGGAAGATCCCGACGGTCGTCAACAGGGCCCCGACCTCGGTGACAAAGATGACGGGGTTCTTTAGGAGGTGGGCCGGGTCGAGCTTGCGGACGGCGTCAAGCGCCGCCCGGCCGATGATGGCCTTGTCGAACAGGGAGCGTTTAAAGGCGGGCATCTCACGACTCCCCTAGAAAAGGACCTGCGCACCGGTCATAAGGAAGTGCTCGACGATCGGGCCGAGGGCCAGGGCGGGCAGGAAGGTCAGGGCGCCGACGATGAGGACGGTCGCGACGAGGATGATGACGAACATCACCCCGCTCACCGGGAAACTCGCCTCGCCCGCCGGGACGAGCTTCTTCCTCGCCAGGCTCCCGGCCAGGGCCAGGATCGGCACCAACATGACGAAACGGCCGAACAACATGGCCAAGGCCAGGGTGACATTGTAAGCCGCCGTGTTCCCGTTCAGCCCGGCGAAGGCGCTGCCGTTGTTGCCCGTCGCGGAGGAGAAAGCGTAGAGGATCTCGCTTAAGCCGTGGGGGCCGGAGTTGGCGCGGCCGGCCAAGCCCCAGTGCCCGACCGAGGCTGCGGCGGCGAAGCCGAGGATGGAGAAGATGAGGATGAGGACGGCCAGGACGGAGACCTTGACGTCGTAGGCCTCGATCTTCTTGCCCAGGTATTCGGGCGTCCGCCCGACCATCAGGCCGGTCAGGAAGACGGCCAGGATGACGAAGACGAGCATCCCGTAGAGGCCCGAGCCGACGCCGCCGAAGACGACTTCACCGAGCTGGATGTTGACGAGCGGGACGAGTCCGCCGAGCGGAGTGAAAGAGTCGTGCATGGCGTTGACCGCGCCGCACGAGGCGTCCGTCGTGATGGTGGCGAACAGACTCGAGGCCGGAACGCCGAAGCGGACCTCCTTTCCTTCCATGTTGCCGCCGCGCGGATCGACGCCGAGGGCCTGGAGGCGGGGGTTTCCGGCGCTCTCGGCGTTCCAGCAGACGAGGACCGCGGCCAGGAAAAGGACGGCCATGGCCGTCCACACGGCCCAGCCGTGTTTCCGGTTCTTGACCTTCCGGCCGAGGTAATAGGTCAGGCCGCTCGGGATGAGGAAGATCGAGAGCATCTGAATGAAGTTCGAGAGCGGCGTCGGGTTTTCGTAGGGATGGGCCGCGTTGGCGTTGAAGAAGCCGCCGCCGTTCGTGCCGAGCATCTTGATGGCGACCTGAGAGGCTGCCGGTCCCTGCGGGAGGGATTGGGAAGCGTCCGTGCCCTCTCCCCGAGGGCCTGCCGTCACTTCTGCGCTAGAGGCCTTGACGTAGGGCCTGAAGTTCTGGACGACCCCCTGGGAGGTGAGGAAAAGCGAGAGGACGAGCGAGATCGGGAGGAGGAGATAGAGGTTGACCCGGACGAGGTCGACCCAGAAGTTCCCCACCGTCCGGGACGAATGTCGGGCCAGTCCGCGGACCAGGGCCGCGGCGGCGGCGATGCCGGTGGCGGCGGAGACGAAGTTGTGGAAGACGAGCCCGACCATCTGCGAGAAATAGGACAGGGCCGACTCCCCGGCATAGTTCTGCCAGTTCGTGTTCGTGGTGAAGCTCGCCGCCGTGTTGAAGGCGAGGTCGGGCGCCAGGGGCCCGAACTTCTGGGGGTTCAGGGGCAGAAGGTGCTGGAGCCGGAGAACGGCATAGGTGAAGAGGAGCCCGGCCAGGCTGAAGACGAGAAGGGAGCGGGCGTAAGAACGCCAGTCCTGCTCTTTTTCCGGGTCGACGCCGAGGAGCCGATAGAGGAGGCGCTCGACGGGCCTGGCCGCCCGGTCCAGCCAGGTCCGACCCCGGGGCTCGAGGACGCTGAGGAGGTAGAGGCCGACAGGCTTGGTGAGGACGACGAGGCAGGCGACGAAGAGCGTCAGCTGGAGCCAGCCTGAAAGGTTCATGACCGTCCGCCCCTCAAAACTTCTCCGGCCTGAGGACGCTCAGCAGAAGGTAGCCGATGAGGAGGAGCCCGACGACGAGTCCGACGATGTCGATCATGGTCAGAGCCTCTCGCAGGACCGGGCGTACCGGTCGCTGAGCCAGAAAAAGACGCAGGCGATGAGAACGAAAAGGATGTCGCTCATGTCCCGGCCTCCTCGCCGCGCGCGGCTTCGGCCTTCCTCAGGGTGAAGGAGAAGGTCGCGCCCTGGCCCTCCCGGCTCTTGACCCCGACCTTGCCGCCGTGGGCCTCGACGATCTCCTTGGCGATGGCCAGCCCGAGCCCCGCGCCCTCGCTCTCCTTCCGGCCCGGGACGCGGACGAAGGGCTCGAACACCGTGGACAAGTAGGCCTCGGGAATGCCGACGCCCGTGTCCGAGACAGAGATGCGGACGACGTCCTCCTCTTCCTTGGCGCTGACCGTGATCCGGCCGCCCGGCGGGGTGTGCTGGAGGGCGTTCGAGATGATGTTGCCGAAGACGTCGCTGATGCGGGACCTGTCGACAAGGACGCTGGACAGACTGCCGCGCACGTCGACGGCCAGCATCACGCCCTGGTCCTGGGCCGCCCGGCGGTAGGGCTCGAGGGCGTCCATGATCAGCATCTGGGGCGAGATCGCCAGGAGGTCGAGGCCGGCCCTTCCCGCTTCCATCCGGCTGATGTCGAGGAGGTTGTTCAGGATGGTGTGGAGCCGCTCGCTGTCTTCCCGGGCCGTGACCAGGAGCTCGGCCTGCTTCTCGTTGAGGGGGCCGATCCTCTCCTCGAGCAGGAGGTGGATGGCCATGCGGACCGAGGTCAGGGGAGTCTTCAGCTGGTGGGAGACGGTCCGGATGACGTTCCGCTTGATCTCGTCCTGCTGGCGGAGCTGGGTCACGTCCTGGAGGACGAGGATGACGCCCGTCGGCTGCCGTTCGGGGTCCAGGATGGGCACGGCCTCCGGCCGGAAGAAGCGCTCCTCCCCGCCGACGAACTGTTGGATGAGCTTCTGCTCGTTGCGGGGCGGGACGGGCCGGCCCTCGTTGAGGGCCCGGCTGAAGAGGCCGTCGAGGCCGAACGGAAGGTCGCGGACGGAAACGCCGGGCCGCATGCCGAAGGAGCTCCGGGCCGGCTCCGTGGAGACCTCGATCTTGCCCTCGAGGTCGGCGACGGCGATCGGATCGGCCAGCCGGTCGAAGGCCTGCTGTGTCGCGCGCTGGACGCGGATGAGCCGGGCCTGGTCGGTCCGCCGGAACTCCCGCAGGCTCGCCGCCATGGCGTTGAAGGACTCGGCCAGGTGGCCGATCTCGTCGCGGGAGTCGACAGGGACGACGAGGTCGAGGTTGCCGCGGCGGATCTCGTCGGCCGACTTGATCAGGCTCCGGACGGGCCGGAGGATCCAGCGTCCGGCGAAGACGACGAACGTCAGGGCGATGAGGGTCCCCAGCCCGAGGAGCACGAACATCTGCCGCTGGGCCGCGCCCGCGTTCTCCCGGGCCCGGTTATTGGCGTCGTTCATGTTCTGCTGGTTCATCTGCAGGATGGCATCGGCCGTGGCCTTGATCTGCCCGAAGAGCGGCAGCAGGGCCTGGAAGTAGGCGTCCCGGCGGACCTCCGGCGTCTGCGTCGGGTCCTTGACCTTATCCAGGGCCGCCTCGTACCGGGCGTAATCATCCTTGAGCAGGGCGGCCTTCTCGCCCTCGCCGGGGAGGGTGATCGTGTTGAGCTCGACCTGAAGGGCCTTTTCGAAGACGCCTTCGTTCTTCAGGATGAGCTCCTCCCCCTGACGGGAGTCGCCGAGGAGCGTGAAGAGCAGGCCGCTGTCGATGCGCTCCAGGGCCTCCTTCATCTGTTGGCAGGCGATGACGCTCCGGTAGTTCTCGCGGAGGATGACGTCGATGGATTCGCCCAGCCGCGAAAGATGGAGGATGCTCTGGCCGCCGATGACGACGATGATGACCAGCAGGCCGCCGAAGCCGAGGGAGATCTTTTGGCGCAGTCCGAGCATCGATTTTCCTTCCGGGCTTAATAATGCAAGAGCCGTGCCACTGTCGCTTCTTCATAAATTGTTCAATATGAATGTTATACAGATCATCTGGCTGGGCGGCTTCGTGCATCTGTCAAGGTGGGGGTTGGCCCGCCATTGAAAAATGCAATGCGGCCCGAAGGACGACCGGCGGGAGAAGAGGGCGCGCCCTTTTAGAGCCCGTACATCTTGCGCCGGCGCCAGAGCGTGGCCTGGTCGATGCCGAGCACGGCCGCCGCCTCCTGGAGGGAGCGAGTCCGGGCGAGGACGCGCCGGATGTGTTGTTCCTCGACCTTGTCCAGGCTCACGCGGTCGCCGAGCCGGACCTCGGCGTCGCCGGGAACAAGTCCCGGCGGCAGGCAGTCGACGCCGACGCGGTCCTCGCGGCAAAGGATGGCGGCGCGCTCGACGGTGTTGCTCAGTTCGCGGACGTTCCCAGGCCAGCCGTAGCCGGTCATGGCGCGAAGGGCCTCGTCCGTGAATCCCAGGTAGGAGCGATGGTTATTGCGGGCGTGGAAGGCCAAGAGACGTTCGGCGAGACGGGGAATGTCGCCCGGACGGTCCCGTAAGGCGGGGATCTCGATCGGGATGACGTTGAGGCGATAGAAGAGGTCTTCGCGGAAGCGGCCGTCCCGGACCGCCTCTTCCAGCCGCCTGTTCGTGGCGGCGACGAGCCGGACGTCCGCCCTCCGGGTGGATGCGTCACCGACGCGCTCGTATTCCCGTTCCTGAACGAACCGCAGGAGCTTCGGCTGCAGCGGGAGCGGCAGGTCGCCGATCTCGTCCAGGAAGAGCGTGCCGCCGTCGCTCGCGGCGATCCGGCCGGGGTTGTCCCGGACCGCGCCGGTGAAGGCGCCCTTGACGTGGCCGAAGAGCTCACTCTCGAGGAGCTCCGGCGAGAAGGACGGGCAGGAGATGACGACGAACGGCCGCCCCGCGCGCCGGCTCCAGTCATGGATGGCCCGGGCCAGGACGGTCTTGCCCGTGCCGCTCTCCCCGAGGAGGAGGAGTGTCGCCTCGGACGCGGCGGCCTGGCGGGCCAGGGCCTCCGCCCTCTGCATGGCCGGGCTCGAGCTCGAAAGGTCGACTTCCGGATGTTGACGGCCCAGGTCCTCCTGGAGGGCCGCGACCTTCTGTTCGAGGGTCCGGACCTCGAAGACCTTGCGCACGGCTAGGTCGATCTGCGCGGGGGTGAAGGGCTTGGGGATGTAGTCGCTGGCGCCGCGGCGCATGGCTTCGACGGCCGTGTCGATGGAAGCGTAAGCGGTGATGACGATGACCTTGAGCCAGGGCGTCGCGGCGAGGAGGGCCGGGATGAGGTCCAAGCCGTCCTCCGTGCCGAGGCGCAGGTCGACGAAGGCCAGGTCGAACGAACGGCGCGAGGCCTCCGCCAAGGCGTCCTGGACGTTGCTGACGGCCGTGACCTCGTGACCCCCGGTCTCGAGGCAGACGGAGAGCGTCTTGCGGATGTTGAGCTCGTCGTCAACAACCAGGATGTTGAGCGACGGCTCGGGGCCCGCGGCGTTCTTATTCGTTATTCCCATGGGTTATCCCCCGTCCTGTCTTTAGGATAGCGAACGGCGTTGCAAATTGCAAGCACAAATTGTTAAGAGGGACTCCCCCCGGGGGGGCTGTCCCTCTGAACATTAGATGGCGAGCTGGCCGCGGATGACGGTCACGGCGCGGCCGGCGATGCGGACCCGGTCGTTGTCGAGGCGGACGTGCAGGACGCCACCGCGCGTCGATGCCTGGAAGGCGGTCATCGACGCCTTGCCCAGGCGCCGCGCCCAGTACGGCGTCAGGACGCAGTGCGAGGAGCCGGTGACCGGGTCCTCGTCGACGCCGACGGCCGGGGCGAAGAAGCGCGAGACGAAATCGAAGCTCGGGTCGGCGGCCCGGCTGGTGACGATGACGCCGCGCGCCGGGAGGGTCCTGAGCGTGGCGATGTCGGGCTCAAGCGACCGGACGGTCGCTTCGTTGGCGACCTCGACCAGGGCGTCCTCGGCGCTCAGGCCGATGAACGACGGCCTGACGCCCAGGGCGCCGACGAGGGCGTCGGCCCAGTCCGGCAGCCCCGCCCGGACGGGACGCGCCGGGAAATCGAGCTCGACCCGTTCGCCGTCACGCCGGGCCGTGAGCAGCCCGCTCAGCGTCTGGAACCGAGCTTCCCGGCCGGCGGCCAGGATCCCCTCTTCCCAGAGGACGTGAGCGGTGGCCAGGGTGGCGTGGCCGCACAGCTTGACCTCGACCTTGGGCGTGAACCAGCGCAGACGGAAGCCGTCCGCCTCGGGCAGGAGAAAGGCCGTCTCGGCCACGTTCATCTCGCGGGCCACGTTCTGCATCCATGAAGCCTCGGCCGGGGCCTTGAGCAGGCAGACTCCGGCCGGGTTGCCCTTGAACGGCTCCGCCGTGAACGCGTCGACCTGGAAGATCGGGATCCCCATGGCCTCCTCCCTCACTTGTCCCCGGCCAGCCATGCGTATAATCGATGATCTTTCATCCTATCCTCCATTTTACCTCCGGCCCCTTCAGTTCTCGACCTTGACGGCGATGAGTGTCTTCACGTGCTCGACGTCCCGCGCCGTCCTGACCTCGACCCGGAGCCCCCGGCCCTCGGCGTATTTCTTCGCGTGCAGGAGCTCCTCGATCATCGCCTTCGGCAATCCGCTTCTTTCGATGGCCGCCACGGCTTTGTCACTGAAGGCGAACGCGAGCCTGAAATGGGCCTGGCAAGGCGTGAAAAAGAACAAATTCCGCTTTCCACGGAGGGTCTTCAGGGTCCAGCCGTACTTCGCGCCGTAGAACTTCCATTCCTCGGTGACGGGCCCGTATTCGGCCCGGAGATGGTCTCTGATCGCGACCCAGAGCTTGAAAGTTTTCCCCAGGTCCTCGGCCAGCCACCGCTCGTCCGGCGGGCCCGCCTTGTCGAAGAGCGCATCCCTGTCCGCCATTTCCCCCTCGCGCCTCGTTCGCGTCCGCCGGGGAGCCGGGCCCGGCTGCGGCTGCTGCCGGGCTATTTCTTCGGCTCCTCGGCTCTCTTCTCCTCCGGCTTCTTGTAGAGCGCGTTGACGTCGCGCTTGCCCCGCTCGAGATAGGGCACACCCTTGTCCATCCACTCCGGCCGCGGTTTCCCGAGCAGGTAATGGTCGAAGAACTCGTCCAG
>JBBISK010000126.1:0-5182 GCA_037441295.1 Candidatus Aminicenantota bacterium
CCGCTGGCGAAGCTGGCCGAGGGGCCGGACGCCGCGCTCGCGGCGGACGCGACCCGGGCCCTCGGGCGGATCGGGACGGACGGCGCCATCCGCGTCCTCCTCTCGGTCGTCGGCAAGGCCAAGGGCGCGGCGAAGGCCGAGGCGGCCTCGGGCCTGCTCGCCTGCGCGGGCGCGGCGCTCAAGGCCGGGCGGGTGGAGGAGGCGACGGCCCTCAGCGACAAGCTCCTTCGCGCCGACCTCCCTGCCGTCGACCGGCAGGCGGCTTATCGCATCAGACTGGCCGCGGACAACAAGGACTCGCAGGGGCCGATCCTCAAGGCGCTCTCGGGGAAGGACAAGGACCCCGCTCTTCTCGCGCCCGCGATCTCCGTCATCCCGCAGGCCTTCGGCGGGTCGGAGATCGGACAGGTCCTGCCGCTCATGGCGAAGCTCCCCGAGGCGGCCCAGGTCCAGCTCATGGCGGTCCTGGCCTCGTATCCCGCGGAGGCGGTGCTGCCGGCGGTTCTCAAGGCCGTGACGGGGCCGTTCGCTTCGGTCCGGATGGAGGCGATGCGAACGATCGGCAAGGTCGGCAACGCCGCGGCCGTCTCGACGCTCGCGCTGAGTGCGGGCAAGGCGGTGGGCGACGAGCAGGCCCTGGCCCGCGAGACGCTGGCGCGGCTCAAGGGCACGGACGTCGACAACGCCGTCGTCAACCAGCTCAAGACGGAGAGCGACGACAAGGTCAGAGCCGAGCTCGTCACGGCCGTCGGGGCGCGCCGCATCGTCGCCGGGAAGCCGGTCCTCATGGGCCTCGTCAAGGGCGGGACGCCGGCGCTGCGGCTCAAGGCCGTGGCGGCGCTCGAGGACGTCGCGACGCCGGCCGACATGAGGGACCTCCTCGCGCTGCTGTTCGCGATCGACGACGAAACGGCCCGGGAGGCGATGCAGGACACGGTGGCCGGCGTGGCGCTGGGCATCCCGCGGCCGCTGGCGAGAGGCGACGCGGCAGAGAGCCTGCTCGCGGCGGAAAAGGACCCAAGGAGGAAAGCGGACCTGCTGCGCGTCCTGGGCAAGATCGGCGACGACACGGCCCTGCCGCTCGTGCGGCGGGCCCTCGCCGACCCGGACAAGGATGTCGTGGACGCGGCCGCGCGGGCACTCGCCGACTGGCCGACGGCCTCGGCGCGGGACGACGTTTACGCGATCGCGGCTTCGACGCCGAACCTGACCCACAAGGTCCTGGCCCTTCGCGCCTACGTGCGGATGATCGGGCTCGAGCCCTACCGGCGGCCGGACGGCGCGGCCGGCGACCTGGAGAAGGCGCTGGCGCTCGCCACGCGGCCGGAGGAGAAGCGCCTCGTCCTGGGCCTCCTGCCGCGGTTCCCCTGCGACAAGGGGTTGAAGCTGGCCGAATCGCTCCAGTCGGACGCCGCGGTCGCGGCCGAGGCCAAGGCCGCCGCCGACCGCATCCGCAACTCCCTCGCCAACAAGTGATGTCAAGAGGGACTGCCCCGCTCCGCGGGGCTGTCCCTCATTTAAGAAGGGGTCAGGTCTACTTTTTATCAGTAAAACTGCAAGAAAGTAGACCTGACCCCTTCTTCTGATAGGCTTGCGCAACGCGGCACAATAATGGTAATAAACCCGCGGGAAGGTGAGCCATGATCGAGGCCGGCGCATCCGGGGCCAAGGCCCCGCGGCTCGCGTACGGCATGGTCGGCGGCGGGCTGGGCGCCTTCATCGGCGACGTCCACCGCAAAGCCATCGCCATGGACGGCAAGGCCTCGATCGCCTGCGGCTGCTTCTCGCAGAGCTACGACAAGACCCTGGCCACGGGCGAGCTCCTGGGCCTGCTCCGCGAGCGGCTCTACCGGACCTTCGATGAGATGATGCGCGCTGAGTCCAAGCGCCCGGACCGCCCCGACTTCATGATCATCGTCACCACGAACAACGCCCACTACCCCGCCGCGAAGGCCGCCCTCGACAACGGCTTTCCCGTCGTCTGCGATAAGCCCCTCACGACGAGCTCCAGGGAGGCCGAGGACCTAGCCCGCATCGCCCGCGCCAAGGGCCTTCTCTTCTGCGTCACCTACGCCTATTCGGGCTACCCGATGGTCGCCCACATCCGCGACATGGTCGCCGCGGGCGAGATCGGCGAGGTCCGCTTCGTCAACGCCGAGTATCCCCAGGAATGGCTCGCAACGAAGCTCGAGGCGACCGGCCAGAAGCAGGCCGTCTCGCGGACCGACCCCGCCCTCGCCGGCATCTCCAACTGCGTCGGCGACATCGGCAGCCACATCGAGTTCATGGCCGCGCACATGACCGGCCTCCGCCTCGAATCGCTCTGCGCCCGCCTCGACCATTTCGGTCCCGACCGCCCTCTCGAGGACAACGCCACGATCATGGTCAACTACGAGGGCGGCGCGACGGGCATATACTGGAGCTCGCAGATCGCCCTCGGCCACGACAACGGCCTGCGCCTCCGGATCTATGGGTCGAAGGGCGCGGTCGAGTGGTTCCAGGAGACGCCGAACACGGCCCGCCTGTCGCTCCTCGGCCGGCCAACGGCGACACTCTCGCGCGGCCGCGACCCGCTCTCGCCGCGCGCGCAGGCCCTCTCGCGCCTCCCCTCCGGCCACCCCGAGGGCTATTTCGAAGCCTTCGCCAACGTCTACTCGACCTACATCGACGCCCTGGGGAAGAAGCTCCGGGGCAAGCTGCTCTCGCCGTCCGACCTCGACTTCCCCGGCCTCGACGAGGGGATCCGAGGCGTGCGCTTCATCGAGAAGTGCGTCGAGAGCTCGGCCAAGGGCGCCGTCTGGGTGGCAGTTGATTAAGGAAATGGGGACATGTACCGCTCCGGTACGTGTCCCCTCTTGAAAGGAGACCAAGATGTCCCGACCGATCACTCTCGTCACCGGCCAGTGGGCCGACATGCCGTTCGAAGAGCTCTGCAAGAAGGCCAGCGTCTGGGGCTACGACGGCCTCGAGATCGCCTGCTGGGGCGACCACATGGACGTCCGCAAGGCCGCGACGAGCGCCGCCTACGTCCGCGACAAGAAGCGCATCCTCAAGAAATACGGGCTCAAGTGCTGGGCCCTGGCCTGCCACCTCGCCGGCCAGTGCGTCGGCGACGACTACGACCCGCGCCTTGACGGCTTCGCCCCCGACGCCGTCAAGGGCAAGCCCGACGCCCTCCGCAAGTGGGCCGTCGAGGAGATGAAGACCTCGGCCCGCGCCGCCCGGGCCATGGGCTGCTATGTCGTCAACGGCTTCATGGGCTCGCCCATCTGGAAGGCCTGGTACTCCTTCCCGACGACGACCGAGGACATGGTCAAGGCCGGCTACAAGCGGATCCTCGAGCTCTGGACGCCGATCCTCGACGAGTTCGACGAGCAGGGCGTCAAGTTCGCCCTCGAGGTCCACCCGACCGAGATCGCCTTCGACGTCTACACGACGCGCCGTCTTTTCGACGTCTTCAAGAACCGCCTGACCCTGGGCCTCAACTTCGACCCGAGCCACCTCCTCTGGCAGGGCGTCGAGCCGCACCTCTTCATACGCGAGTTCCCCGACCGGATCTACCACACCCACATGAAGGACGTGGCCGTGACGCTCGACGGCAAGGCCGGAATCCTCGGCTCGTTCCTGCCCTTTGGCGACACGCGGCGCGGCTGGAACTTCCGCTCCATCGGCCACGGCGACGTCGATTTCGACGCCATCATCCGCGAGCTCAACTTCGTCGGCTACGAGGGGCCTCTCTCGGTCGAGTGGGAGGACAACTGCATGGACCGCGAGTTCGGCGCGCCCGAGTCGCTCGAGTACATCCGGCAGATGAACTTCTCGCCGTCCAAGGTCGCCTTCGACAAGGAATTCGGGAAAGAAAAAAAGTAGCGCGAGCGGGCCCGGATGGATGGGGCGCCTCAGAGCCTCTCCAGAGCTTTATCCTTGATGGATCCTCTCTGATCGACGAGGAGAATATCGATTTCGCCCGACGCCGAAATGGCCCTGTAGTAGATCCTGAATCCGCCCAACCTCAAGCGATAAATCTCTCTTTTCCCCTTGATCTTCTTGATATCCCCGGAATGGGGATCGGTTTCGAGGCTCTCGATCTTCTCGAGGATCCTATCTTGCGTTTCCGGGTCGAGCGCCTCGATCTCCCGGCGCGCCTGATTGGCGATCTTGCTTATCCGCCATCCTCCGGCGGGCGAGGTCACGCTTCATCTCCTTGAGCGTCGCGTAGCGGCCGGAATCGATCTCGCGCATCCCCGCCTGAATTCCCTTCCATTCCTTGGCGCTCAGTTCCGCTTCGCCGATTTCCGCCTTAACCATGTTCCGGATGAATTCCCTGATCTTGCCCGTCTTGCTGTATCCCCTCTCATGGCACACCGTGGTGAAGGCCATGTATTCCTCTAGAGGAAGACGAAGAGTGATGCTCTTTTGTCTCATAGGGAACCTCCGAAAGCTCTCCGCTCCGAATGCCATAAATATAATGCATTTTAATGCTCGTGTCAAGAACGCAAGGGACGTCCGGCCGCCCATCCGCCGTTGTTGAAGAGCCTATTCTCGTCCGCCCCGCTTATAGTATGATTCCCGCCGACGGACGAAAACCCAGGTGATTTCGCCCGACGGACATCGCAGCACCGGCCCCAAGGTCCGGGGGAGGAATGACATGCGCAGACACTTCATCATCGCTTTTCTACTGGTCGCCGTTGCCGCGCTCGGGGCGCAGGCTCCGCAGGCCGCGAAGCCCGCGCCCACGCCGTCCCTCACGGCCGGCGCGCTCGGACCGGCGGTCAAGCCGTTCGTCTCGGTCGACGCGCCCCTCTTCGCCCTCACCCACGTCCGCGTCATCGACGGCACGGGCGCGCCCGCCCGCGAGGACCAGACCGTGGTCGTTTCGGACGGGAAGATCCTGGCCCTTGGCGACGCCGCTTCCGTCAAGGTCCCGGCCGGGGCCAAGGTCCTCGAGGTGACCGGTTACACTGTCGTCCCCGGCCTCGTCGGCATGCACGACCACTTTATCTACCCGGCCGGCGGCGCCCACTACAACACCCTCGAGTTCAGCGCCCCACGCCTCTACCTCGCCTGCGGCGTCACGACCATCCGGACGGTTGGCGGGATCGAGCCGATGACCGAGCTCAACGTGAAGCGGGCCATCGCCCGGGGCCTCGTCCCCGGCCCGAAGATGCATGTCACGAGCCCG
>JBBISK010000126.1:5198-7473 GCA_037441295.1 Candidatus Aminicenantota bacterium
ACTTTTCAGATGCATGAGCTCTCCGGCCCGGATGAGGCGCGCCGGCTCGTCGCGTTCTGGGCGGAACAGGGCATCGACGACTTCAAGGCCTACATGAACATCACCCGGGCCGAGCTCGGCGCCGTCATCGAGGAAGCCCACAAGCGGGGCATGAAAGTCACGGGCCACCTGGGCGCAGTCGGCTTCCGCGAGGCCGCCGCCCTCGGCATCGACGACCTCGAGCACGGCCTTATGGTCGACACCGAGTTCGTCCCGGGGAAGAAGCCCGACGTCTGCCCGACTTCGCGCGAGACGCGGGACTCGCTCCTCAAGCTGGACGCGGCCGGCCCGGAGATCCAAGAGACCATCCGCGAGCTCGTCGCCCGCAAGGTGGCGGTGACGTCGACCCTCCCGGTCTTCGAGACTTCCGCGCCCGGCCGTCCGCCCGTCGACCCGCGCGTCCTCGACGCCATGGCCACGGACATCCGCCTCCTTTACCTGACCCAGCGGGCCCGCGTCGGCGAGATGAAGGATCCCCCGATGCCGGCCCTGCTCAAGAAAGAGATGGAGTTCGAGCGGGCCTTCGTCAAGGCCGGGGGCCTGCTCCTCGCCGGCCCCGACCCGACCGGCTACGGCGGGGTCGTGGCGGGTTTCGGCGACCAGCGCGAGCTCGAGCTCCTGGTCGAGGCGGGGTTCACGCCGCTCGAGGCTATCGGGATCGCGACGCACAACGGCGCGCTCTACCTGGGGGAGCTCGACCGGACCGGGACGCTGGCCGCCGGCAAGCGGGCCGACATGGTCCTCATCAAGGGGAACCCGGCCGCGGACATCGCCGACATCCGCAAGGTCGAGACCGTCTTCAAGGACGGGATCGGTTACGATTCCGCGAAGCTCATCGAGGCCGTGCGCGGCACTGTCGGCATCCGCTGACCGCGAATCCTGACCCCGTGTCAACTCATCTAACCATGTTACCGAAGCGGTAGTCATTGCATCACCAAAGATGTTACCGAAGAAGGATCGGTTTCCTGGTAGGGGTTGACCCTTAAGGAGCCCTTCTTTTTCCTCTCGTAGAGGCTATAGAGCTTCTTTAGTTTACGGTCGATTCGCCTCTTGAGCTCGGCGGGATTGAGGTCGCGATAGAGGGCCTCGAGCTCCCGCAGCTTTTCAGGAGCGATCTGGCCGGACGCCTTGAGGATCCGATAGGGGGTCTGAGCCCGTTCATGGCGACGGCGCGGCTTGCCGTCCACCCGCTCCTTTTGCTTCAGTCGCATGACCGGCTGGAAGAAGTTCTTATAGAGCCGCAGCTCGTTGCGGTAGAGGTCCTGGATCAAGGCCAGCTCCTCCGGGGTGTCGTAGCGCAGATAACCCAGGGGCCGGCGCACGTGGGTGAAGTTCTTCTGCTCGATCCGGGCGTTGTCGTTCTTGCGATAGGGACGCGACCGGGTGAAGGCCAGGTTCTCCTTCTGGGTGTAGCGGTAGAGCTGGTCGTTGATGAAGGCGTTGTCGTTATCGGAGTCGATGCCCCGCCAGGCGAATGGGGTGCGGGCCCGGATGTCCTTGATGGCCTGGAAGATGCGTTCCTGGGCCCGCCCCATCACCACCTCGCCCTCCCACCAGGCGGAGCCGATCTCCAGGGCCGACAGGCTATGGCCGTACTCCCCGGCCGTCGAGGCCCCGCAGTGCAGCACCAGGTCCATCTCCAGATAGCCGATCTGGTTGAGGTCCCAGTCGGTCAGCTTCAGAGGGATCTTCTTGGCGATCAGGTTCCCGCCGACCCGGCCGTACTTCTTCTGGGCCACCCACTCCGTCTTTTTCGGTGACAGCAGGCGGTCGATCGTCGCCGCGGAGACCCGTTTGAGCTTCTGGGCGGTCACAGCGTCGACCTTGATCTCCCTGAAGTCCCGCAGCCGATCCAGCTCCTCCTCAACCAGGGGCTTTAGACGCTGGCCGCACGGCCGGTCGAAGATCTCCCAAAGCGTCTCCAGAGCAACCCGGACCGGCCGGCCATAGACCGGCTGTCTCCTTTTACGAGGCCTGGCCTGACCCAGCACGAGATATCGCACTTTCCTCAGTACGGACTTGCGGGCCATGCCCGTGGTCCGGCAATAGTCGTCCAAAATCGCGCTTTTCCCCCGCCTCCGGGCCTTCAGATACCGGCCCAATAACGCTCTTAGATACTGTTCTCGAGACCGCATGTCCATCCTGAGCATGTCACCCGATCCTTCCAGGGATTTGGGTAACATTTTAGATGATTCAACAACTTACCCTTCGGTAACATATTAGGTGATTCAATGCG
>JBBISK010000127.1:0-7431 GCA_037441295.1 Candidatus Aminicenantota bacterium
GACTTGGACATTTTCTCGCCCTCGACGAGCAGGTGCTCGGCGTGCAGCCAGTAGCGCACAAACGGCTTGCCCGTAGCCGCCTCGCTCTGCGCGATTTCGTTCTCATGGTGCGGGAACGCCAGGTCGACGCCACCGGTGTGAATATCGATGGTCTCGCCCAGATACTTCATGGCCATGGCGGAACATTCGATGTGCCAGCCCGGGCGCCCCGGACCGATTGCTGTTTCCCAGAAATGCTCACCGGGTTTCGGCGCCTTCCACAAGGCGAAATCCCGCGCGCTTTCCTTTTCGTAGCGGTCGTTATCCACGCGCGCACCGGCCTGAATCCCGCTTAGATCAATCTTGGAAAGCTTTCCGTAGTCCTTGAATTTAGCGATCCGATAATAAATGGAACCCTCGGAATTGTAGGTGTAGGTCTTCTTCTGCAACTTTTGGATGAGCGCGACCATGGCGTCGATGTGGTCGGTGGCACGAATCCAGTGTTCCGGGGATTCCACGCTCAACGTCCGGCAATCAGCCAGAAATGCCTCCACGAATTTTTCCGTGTACTCACGAATGCCGAGGCCCGCCGCCGCCGCATCCCGACGAACGTCCCGTTCAAGGACCTTAAGGAGGAGCATCAGCGCTTCGTCCTCGACGGCGCCGACGGCTACCACGGCGTCAAGGGCTTCTTCGACTGGCTCCAGGCCAAGAAGTACAAGGTCCAGGTCCGGGTCCTGCTCAGCCGCTACCGGAAGTACGTCGCCTGCGCCGCCTGCGCCAAGACGCGGCTCAACGCCCGGGCCCTGAGCGTCCGCATCAACAGCCTGACCATCGGCGACTGCGCCCGCATGACCGTCCGGGAGGCGGCCGAGTTCTTCGGCTCGCTCGTCCTGACCCCGTTCGAGCGCCGGGTCGCCGAGAAGCTCGTCCACGAGATCCGCAACCGCCTCAAGTTCCTGCTCGAGGTCGGGCTCGACTACATCACCCTCGACCGCATGACCTTCACCCTGAGCGGCGGCGAGGCCCAGCGGATCAACCTCGCCGCGGCCCTCAGCGCCTCGCTCGTCGGCACCCTCTTCGTCCTCGACGAGCCGAGCGTCGGCCTCCACCCCCGCGACAACCACCGCCTCGTCCAGATCCTCCGCTCCCTCAAGGACATCGGCAACACCGTCGTCGTCGTCGAGCACGACCCGGAGATCATCGGGGACATGGGGCCGCGGGCCGGCGAGGCCGGCGGCGAGATCGTCTTCGACGGGCCCTGGGCGGCCTTCCTCAAGAGCCGCGAGTCCCTCACCGCCCAGTTCATCCGTGGTGAGAAGGAGATCGCCGTCCCCTCGGGCCGGCGGTCGAGCCGGATGTTCCTCGAGATCAGGGACGCCCACAAGCACAACCTCAAGCACGTCGACGTCCGCCTCCCGCTCGGCGTCTTCACCTGCGTCACGGGCGTCTCCGGCTCGGGCAAGAGCACGCTCGTCTCCGACGTCCTCTACCGGGGCCTCGAGGGCACGACGGAGAACGGCTTCGGCGAGATCCGCGGCCGGGACAGGATCAGCAAGGTCATCATGGTCGACCAGTCCCCTCTCAGCGCCTCGCCGCGCTCCATCCCCGCGACCTACACCAAGGCCATGGACGGCATCCGCGACCTCTTCAGCCAGACCCGCGAGGCCAAGCTCATGGGCTTCCGGCCGGGCTACTTCTCCTTCAACACGGCGGGCGGCCGCTGCGAGGACTGCAAGGGCGCCGGCTTCCAGGTCGTCGAGATGCAATTCCTGTCCGACGTCAGCCTGGTCTGCGACGCCTGCAAGGGGAAGCGCTTCAAGAGCGAGATCCTCGAGGTCAAGGTCAACGGCAAGACCATCGACGACGTCCTCGGCATGAGCGTCACCGAGGCCTGCCTGTTCTTCGCCGGCCGGCCCGAGATCACCAAGAAGCTCTACCCGCTCGTCGAGGTCGGCCTCGGCTACCTCAAGCTCGGCCAGCCGACGACGACCCTTTCCGGCGGCGAGCTCCAGCGCATCAAGCTCGCCTACTATCTTGTCCACGAGAAGGGCAAGAAGGTCCTCTACCTCTTCGACGAACCGACGATCGGCCTCCACGCGAACGACGTCTCCGTGCTCCTGCGCTGTTTCCAGAAGCTCGTTAACGAGGGGCACACCGTCGTCGTCATCGAGCACAACCTCGACGTCATCAAGAGCGCCGACCACGTCATCGACCTCGGGCCGGAGGGCGGCGACGCCGGAGGTTTCATCGTCGCCCAGGGAACCCCGGAGCAGGTCGCCCGCTCGGCGAAGTCCATCACCGCCCGCTACCTCAAGCCCGCCCTGAGGTGAGGCCGGGGCCCGTCCGTGGGCCCCTCCTAAGCGCCGGGTTTCGCGCCCCCGGCGGATGACATAAACATGAACAAAGAATGGACATGTAGTTGAAATATCTCCTAATATCATTATTATAAATATGTTGTATCATATTATCGTCATATGTTGACCATTATATGGACACTAACTATTAATCTAAAGCTTCGGTATATTCCAGCTATCTTTATTATTATTAATATTATATTGGCCTAGTCCGCTCCTGGCCCCCTTCTTGCGTCATTCTGTGGCGTTAACGAGAGAAAGGAGCGCCTCCCATGGCCAAGAAACTCCTCGGACTTATCGTGATCCTAGCCGCTTCGTCGGGCTACGCCCTGGCCGCCGACCTTCCCTTGGGCGTGCTCGTCGCGACGCCCCTCGACATGACGTCGGTCATGTCCCTGACCCCCGCGCCCGAGCCCGTCCAGATCCCGCTGAACTGGGAGGTGTCGGCCGCGACGCCCCAGGCCAACCTCTCCATCGTGCCCGCCTTCCCCGGCTTCCGGCCCACGGGCGATACGGAGAAGGCCCTCTTCGACGCCAATCTGGTCGCCCTTGTGGCGCTCAACGTCGGCGACTATTTCTCGACGCGTGAAGCGCTCAAGTACCCCGGCCTGCGCGAGGCGAATCCGCTCATGCAGCCCTTCGTCAAGAGCCCGGCCGCCTTCGCCGCCATCAAGGTCGGCACGACGGTCCTGACCTACTGGAGCATGAAGGCCCTCTTCAAGAAGAACCGGACAGCGGCCTGGATCCTGACCACGGCCTCGAACGTCCTCCTGTCCTACGTCGTGGCCAGCAACATGCAACGGATCCACCAGGCCCGCGCGCTCTGAGGCCGCCCATGAACGTCTACCTCCAGCGCTATCTTGGCCTGGACGAGCGGCGGGAGTACGAGGCCCCCGCCGGCCTCCCCACCCTGAGGGTCCTCGAGCGCGACTACATCCTCTTCCTGCTCGACGTCACGGCCCGCAACCGGGCCGAGGTCTCCCGGATCCTAGATATCTCCCGCTCGACCCTCTACCACAAGCTCCACCGCTACGACGTCGACTCGGAGTCCTGACCCGGCCCTACTTTTCCTTGTCCTTGCGGGCGGGCTTTTCGTCCTCGGCCTTGTCCTGGTCCAGGCCGACCTTCTTCCGGACCTCCGCCTCGACCTGGGCGGCCAGGGCCTCGACCCGGCGGACATAGGCGTCGGCATCGAACTTCCTGCAGAGGCCGGCGGCGTTCATGTAGCGAATGGCGCCGAAGACCAGGCGGCGCCCCCAGGGCCGGTCGTGCTGGCCGAAGCACCAGGCGACGCCGGCGAAGCCATTCGGGTCCCGGCCGTCGAGCTCGTAGCGATCGTTGAGGGCGAGGGCCGTGCCATAGGCCCGCTCGGGCGAAGCCGACCATTCGAGGATCTTCTTGCCCCAGTACATCCTCATGTAGCCGTGCATCCGGCCGGCCAGGACCATCTCCCTCTGGGCCGCGTTCCAGTAGGGGTCGTGCGTGCGCGCCCCCTCGAGGTCGGTCGGCGTGTAGACGTATTCCCGGGCGTCCCCGGCCCGCTCGAGGAGTGTCGCCCGGCACCAGGCCGGCAGCCCGGCGAAGCGGTCGTAGGCCCGGTTGTAACGGACGAAGTTGAAGGCCAGCTCCCGTCGGACGATGAGCTCCTCGAGGAATGGGGCCCGTCCGGGGCGCTGCCCGCGCCGCCGGACGGCCAGAGCGATCGTGAGCGGCGAGATCTGGCCGAAATGGAGGTAAGGGCTCAGGCGGGACGTGGCGTCGAGCGAGGGGTCGTTGCGGTCGAGGGCATAGCGGGCTAGCCCGGTCCTGAGGAATTCGCCGAGCCGCCTCTTCGCTTCCGAGGCGCCGCCCCGGAAGGACGGCGACGGGGAGGGCCCGGGGCCGAGACCCAGGCCGGCCAGGACCTTGGCCGTGTCGCCGAGGTCCAGGGAGTCGAGGCGCAGGCCGAGCGAGTCCTTCTTCAGGCGGGTTCTTGGCAGCGGGACGAGGAAGCGCTCGAGATGACGGTAGATCTTCGGACGGAACGTCGCCGCCGAGTATTCCTCCTTCGCCGAGGCGACCTCGACGGGGACGACCGTGTTCGTCGCGACCTCGACCAGGGGGCAGCCGAGCGTCACCGCGGCCCGGCGGCGCCAGGCGCGCTCGATCCGGACGTGGCCGTCGTCGGTGACGACGAGCGAGGCGCGGCGGCCGAGCTCGACGGCAGCGTCGTCGGGCGGGCCCCGCCGGACGACGAGGCAAACGCCCCGGTCCCCCAGGCCGGCCTCCGTCTCCTTCAGCCCCTCGAGCAGAAAGGCGTAGTGGCGGACGTTCGCCCCGGGGAAATCCGGCGTCAGGCCGAAGCAGGCGACGAGCGGCTGCCCGAGCTCGTTGGCCTGGGCCGCGGCGTATTCGAGGGCGTGGTTATCGTCGGCGCGCTGGGCCGCCTGCATCCAGTAGAGGACGAAATCGCCGCGGCGGACCCGGGCCGCGTTGAGCGGTCGGACGCGCTCGAGCTGGATCATGGTCCGAAGGGCCTGCCCCGGGGCCCGGGGGGGGCCCGGACGGCCGGCCCTACTTTTCTTTGTCCTTGCGGGCGGGCTTTTCGTCCTCGGCCTTGTCCTCGTCCAGGCCGACCTTCTTCCGGACCTCCGCCTCGACCTGGGCGGCCAGGGCCTTGTTCTCCTTGAAGAGCTTCTTGACGTTGTCGCGGCCCTGCCCCAGGCGCTCGCCCTTGTAGGAATACCAGGTCCCGGTCTTTTCCAGGATGCCGGTCTCGAAGCCGGTGTCGACGAGGTCGCCCTCCCTGGAGATGCCCTCGCCGAAGATGATGTCGAACTGGGCCTCGCGGAAGGGCGGAGCCATCTTGTTCTTGACGATCTTGACCTTGGCCCGGCTGCCGACGACGCTGTCGCCCTCCTTGAGGACCGACAGCCTCCGGACGTCGATGCGCATCGAGGCGTAGAACTTCAGAGCCCGGCCGCCCGTCGTCGTCTCCGGGTTGCCGATGAAAACGCCGATCTTCTCCCGGAGCTGGTTGATGAAGATGAAGCAGGTCTTCGAGCGAGCGACGATGGCCGTCAGCTTGCGCAGGGCTTGGGACATCAGGCGCGCCTGGAGCCCCATGTGGGCGTCGCCCATCTCGCCCTCGAGCTCGGCCTTGGGCACGAGGGCCGCGACCGAGTCCACGACGATGACGTCCACGGCGCCGCTCCGGACGAGGACCTCGGCGATCTCCAGGGCCTGCTCGCCGGAGTCGGGCTGGGAGATGAGGAGGTTGTCGACGTCGATGCCGATGCTGGCGGCGTAGCCCGGGGAGAGGGCGTGCTCGGCGTCGATGAAGGCCGCCTGGCCACCGCGCTTCTGGGCCTCGGCGATGACGTGGAGGGCCAGGGTCGTCTTGCCGGTCGCCTCGGGGCCGTAGATCTCGACGACACGCCCGCGCGGGAAGCCGCCGATGCCGAGGGCCAGGTCGAAGGAGATGGCCCCGGTCGGGATGGAATCGACGGCCACGGCCGCGCCCTTCTGGCCGAGCTTCATGATGGTCCCCTTGCCGAACTGCTTCTCGATCTGGGACAGGGCGGCTTCGATGGCCTTGGCGCGGGAGCCCTGCTTCTGGTCGGTGTCTTCGTCTTTCATGAGACCTCCTGGGTCGGACGCGTCCTTTTTCCCTGAGTTTACCTTCATCCGCGCCCGTCTTTCAATCGCTTTTTTCTCCCCCGCCGCGTCCCCGCCCCCTCAGCGCGAGAGCCCCCCGAACTCGAGGTCGTAGGCGTCGATCAGGCCCTGGTCGGCGAAGCTGAAATAGCGGTCGTTGCCGATGATGATGTGGTCGAGCACCCTGATCTGGATGACCCGCGCGGCAAAGACCAGGTCCCGCGTGATCTCCTTGTCGCAGAGCGAGGGCTCGGGGTCCCCGGAGGGGTGGTTGTGGGCGAAGATCAGGGCCGAGGCCTCGTAGCGCAGGGCGTCCTTGATGACCTCCCGGGGGTAGACGGCGCTCGAGTCGACCGTCCCCTCGAAGAGGGTCTTCTCCTCGATGACCTGGTTCTTGGGGTCGAGGAAGATCGTCTTGAACCGCTCCGTCCGCAGGTCGCGGAGGGCGTGGTAGAGGTAGTCGAAGACCTCGCGGGAGGAATGGCAGACGGGCCGGCTCATCATCCGGTCCTTGAGGAACCGCCGCGAGACCTCATGGACGAGGCGGATGCCGAAGAGGTTTTTCGGACCGACCCCGGGCACCCGCTGGAGATCGGCCGGCGGGGCCTCGAGGACGCCGCGGAGGGTCTTGAACTCCCGGAGGACGTCCCGGGCCGGCCGCTTGCAATCCCTCCGGGGAGTGCCCAGGGTCAGCAGGAGCTCGACGACCTCGTAGTCGAGGAAGCCGGCCAGGCCGCCGCGCAGAAACTTCTCCCGGAGGCGCGCCCTGTGCCCGTCGTCCCGCGCCTCCCCCTCCTCTGGCCGCTCGTCCATGTCCATCCATAGAAAAGACGATCGCGCCGACGGATTTTTTTCACCACGGAGCGGGATAAGAGGGACAGTCCCTCCTTTTCTTATTCGGCGTAGAGCGAGTCGATGAGGCCCTTGTACTTGTCCTCGACGATGGCCCGCCGGACCTTGAGGGTCGGCGTGACCTCGCCTGCGGCCATCTCGAAGTCGCGGTCGAGGACGGCGATCTTCTTGATCCGCTCGTAGGAGGCGATCTCGGGGGTCGCCCGGTCGACCTCGGCCTGAAGGAAATCGACGATGTCCTCCCGCCGGCAGAGCTCCGCATGGTCGCGGAAGGGGATGCTCTTCGCGCGCGCGTAGTCTTCGAGCTTTTCGAAGTTCGGGACGATGAGGGCCGAGATGAAGCGCCGCCGCTCGCCGACGACGACGGCGCCGGCGATGTAGGGGCTGAGCGTGAGGAGGCTCTCGATCGGCTGGGGGGCGACGTTCTTGCCGCCGGCGGTGACGATGAGGTCCTTTTTGCGGTCGGTGATGAACAGGAACCCGTCGCCGTCCAGGTGGCCGATGTCCCCGGTGTGGAACCAGCCCCCCTCCAGCGCCTGCCGCGTCTCCTCTTCCCTCTTGTAGTAGCCCTTCATGACGTTCGGGCCGCGGGCCAGGATCTCGCCGT
>JBBISK010000128.1:0-7393 GCA_037441295.1 Candidatus Aminicenantota bacterium
CCGTTTCATTCCCAGCCCGATGCCACCCGGTTGGCCCGAATATACACCAGTCCCAGGGGCGAAGTCCACCCTCCGCCAGCGCCGCCCCTCGGGGCGCCCGCCCCAGGGAACCGCCCGCCAGAGGCCCGAGGGCCTTGCCACCCGCTCCGCGGCATGTTACCCTTGAAGCGGACCCGGGCCGGCGAAGGAGGAGCGATGCCCCAGGATACTCTTCACGATTCCAACATCATCACCATCGAACGGCACATCATCGAGGAGCAGAGCTTTCACCCCGAGGCGACCGGCGCCCTGACGAACCTCCTTTACGACTTGGCCTTGGTCGGCAAGGTCATCGCCAGCAAGACGACCCGCGCCGGCCTGGCCGAGATCCTCGGCCGGACCGGGGACGTCAACGTCCAGGGCGAGGAGGTCATGCGGCTCGACAGGTTCGCGGACCTGACCGTGAAACGTCTGACCGACCACACGGGCCGGCTGGCGGGCATGGCCTCCGAGGAGAATCCCGACATCCTCCAGATCCCCGAGAAATATCCCAAGGGCAAGTACATCCTCCTCTACGACCCGCTCGACGGCTCCTCGAACGTGGATTTCAACATGCCCGTGGGCACGATCTTCGGCATCTATCGCCGCAGGACCGAAAGCGGCGCGGCAACGCTCGAGGACTTCCTCCAGCCCGGCCGGGACCTCGTCGCCGCGGGTTACATCGCCTACGGCACGAGCACGATGCTCATCTATACGACCGGTCACGGCGTCCATGGGTTCACCCTGGACCCGTCCGTGGGCGAGTTCCTCCTCTCCCACCCGAACGTCCGGATCCCGTCGCCCCCGAAGTATTTCAGCGTCAACCTCGGCTACCAGTTGTATTGGAGCCGGGGCATCCAACGCTTTACGGAATTCCTGCAGGGCCGGGAGGGCGGCCTCAGGGGCTTGTCCCTACGGTATATCGGGACCCTCGTCTCCGACTTCCACCGCAACCTCCTCGCCGGCGGCGTCTTCTACTATCCCGCCGACACCAAGGACCCCAAGGCCCCGTCCGGCAAGCTGCGCCTGCTCTACGAGGCCGCGCCGCTGGCCTTCATCGCCGAGCAGGCGGGCGGGTACGCCTCCGACGGCAGGAGACGCATCCTCGACATCACGCCCGACTCGCTCCACCAGCGGACGCCCCTTTACATCGGCAACCGGGACCTCGTCGAAAGAGTCGAGCAATTCATCCGGGAAACGGACGGCTGAGCGGAACGGGCAGCGCGGCGGCCGCGCGAAAGACGGCCGAGGCTAGCCGGTCTTCAGCCGGCTCTTGATCCGGGCGGCGTCCGCGCCCTTCACGAAGGCGGGGATGTTGAGGTAGTAGCGGTGGAACCCGAAGCCGCCGCCCTCGAGCTCGGCCAGGGCCTCCGCTTTCGTCCAGCCCAGGAAAACGACCCGATACATGGCGATGACGACACCCGTCCGGTCCGAGCCCATCTGGCAGTGGACGAGGACGGGCTTCGGCGCGGCCTGGATGGCCCGCAGAACCTTCACGACGTCGTCTTCCGAGATATGCCAGGCCCTCATCGGGATCTCCACCAGCTCGAGGCCGAGGCCCGCGACGAGGGACTCGTCCGAAGTGTCGTGGCGCAGGTTGATGACCGTCCGGATCCCCTTCGCCCGCATCTCCTCGAAGGCGGCCCGGGTCGGCTGTTCCGAGCGGTAGACGTCGGCGTCGACCTGGAACCAGTTCTTGAGCGAGGAGGATGCGACGGGTTGGGCCCATGTCGCCGGGCGCGGCTGGGCCTTCGAAGAGCAGCCGCCGAGGGAGAGGACGACGACGAGGAGAACTGCGGCCGAAGCCCTGGCGCGGCTGGAAGAGGTTCCGTTCATAATGCGGGTCCTCTTATCCCTTGCGCCCCGCGGCAGGCCCGCGGCAGGCCTTGACGCAGACGCCGCAGATGAACTGGCTCACGAGCCGCTGCTTTTGGAACTCCTTGAGCTTTTCGAAGCACGCCATGTGGTCGAAATCCTCGCGCCGGTCCTTGATGGCCCCGGCCGGGCAGGTCGCGACGCAGGCGCGGCACGTCCCGCAGCCATCGGCGGAAAAAGTGTCGGGCTCGAGCGGCATGTCCGTCAGGACCGTGACCAGGCGGAAGCGGGCGCCGAGGGCGGGGTTGACGAGGAGGTTGTTTCGTCCGAACCAGCCCAGCCCAGCGGCCCGGCCGACGTGCTTGTGCGAGAGGTGCGCCCTCTGCTTGTCCCAGTCGATGATCTGCGACGCGGCGACGGGAAGGGCGGCGAAGCCCGATCTCTGGATGGCGTCGGCGAAGAGCAGGGCGCCGCGGTCGAGCAAGGCGTTCGTCTGGCGGTAGTGGTGGAAGTAGAGAGGCGTCGGATGGTCGCCGATGTCGTCGAGGACGGCGTCGTTGAGGCGCTTGCCGAGCGAGACGGCCAGCCCGAACCGGTCGCGCGTCCGCGGCTCGAGCAGGAAATCGGCCCGGAGGCCGGAAACGTCGGCGACGCCGCAGAGGTCGAAGCCCGCCCCCATGGCCAGCGTCTCGAGCCGCCGCCTGTTCGCCGCCTTGTCCGCGCTCTTTTCCATGTCCGACGGCCATTCTATCGGCCGCCTCCCCGCCTGTCAAACCGGGCCGGACTCGAGAAGACTCAGCCGACTTTCCGGGACACGACGGCCCAGCGGTCCGCGATCACGAAGCATCGAGCGCCCTTCCGTTCGACGCGGAAGCCGTCGAGGATCCCCTCCCAGTCGGTCCGGCTGACGTAGCTCCAGGGCCCCTTGGCCACGCTGAGATAGACCCGGCCGCCCGGCTTGAGGATGCGCTTGACCTCGCGCACCGCCGCGTCGCGCTGTCGCGGGGCCATCGAGCACAGGAGCCCATGGGCCAGGACGAAGTCCACTGCCCGGTCCTCGATGAAGCTCAAGTCGGCCGCAGAGGCGACGCGCGCTTCGATGTTGCCGATGCTGCAGTCGGCGGCCTTTTTCTTCAAGGCCCGGATGGCCTTCCGGTCTGAATCGACGGCGTAAACTCTTCCCTCGGGGCCCACACGCTGGGCCAGGGCGATGGTGTAGAATCCCGGCCCGCAACCCAGGTCGGCCACCGTCTGCTGACGGTCGACGAAGGACTCGGCGAACCGCCCCGGCGGCGTAAGCAACCTGCGGAACGGATTGTCGTGGAAGAAAAGCGGAAAACGCTTGTCCCGTTTCGTTGTTCGCATGCCCATCCCGGTCTCCCTTTCCGATCTCCCTCCGGCCAGGGCCGGATTGGCGACCACTCTCTACCATTGATGAGGCCATCGCCGTCAAATGTCAACAAGGAACGCGCGGCCTGTTGATTCCCGCCGCCGTTCCGTGATAGAGTCGCCGCATCAAATCGGCCTCGGCGAGCGAGGGTGGAGGGAATGAGAAGGATCTGGGCGGCGGCGGCGATACCGCTCTTGCTGACGGGGATGTTCGCCCAGGAGGTCCGCATCGCCGGCCACGCCTCGCGGACGAGGTTCCGCAAGCCCCTCCCAAGGCTCTCTCCATATGCCCTGGCCGAGGCCGCGGTCCCCGACGTCCTCCGGCAGGTGGGATTGACCGCGTTCTTCTCGCGTCCCGCGCCGCTCTATAACCTCCTCGCCGGCCAGAGGCACGCCGACTTCACGCGGGTCGTGGGAGGGGGCGTGATAATGGACGCGGCCCGGCGCGTGGCCATCTTCCTGGAGTTCCGCTACTTCACCGGCGTCGTCCTCCTGGCGAGGGCGGCCCTCCCCCACGCCGATTTCCTGAACCTGCGGCTCCGGCCGATGGCCCTTCAGGCGGGGTTCAGGTATTTTCTGTCCGAGGCCGGGCGCTGAGAACCCGCCGCCGCGGCGGTCATTTCTCGGACCGGCGCCTGGCTACACCCAGGAGAAAAAAGACCCCGGCCAGAGCCGCCAGAACGACGGCGGTGACGAGCGCGGCCTTGCTGATGATCATGCCGTTTGCGTCCACAGTGCGCAAGGAGAAACGCGCCAAGAAGGCCAGGATTGCAATGACGGCCAACGGAATGGCAAAAAAGGACTCCCAGCGCGGCCGGCGCCTGATCCCGGCCCACATCAGCACCGCGATCAGCGCCGCATAGAAAAAGAGCCTGGGCACAGCATCAGAGGACGGGGTCATCCCGTATCGTTTTCCAACGAAAATCGTCGCGATGCCGAGCACCGCGGCATAGGCGATCACGGCGGCGAGGACGAGCCAAAAAGCGCCCCACGCCGCCCACGCCTTGGAAAGCCTGCGGGGAACGGGCTCCCGGATGATCTCGCCGGACGGCGCCTTGCCGTCAGGAGCGACGGTGCCGACTGGGCTACCCTCGCGGAGGATCCCCCGGCGGCCCATCTCCTCCTTGGCGAAGGCGAGCGCCTCCTCCGTGTAAGCGCGGTGATCGACCTCGACGAGCCTGACGAGGTCGGCGTCCGAGAGCCGCTGAATGCTCTCCCTGACCTGATCGTTTGAAGCGCCCATGGATCCTCCTTGCGGCCGGCCTTGATCCAGCCATTGATTGAGCAATCCGCGGCAAATGTCAAGGAAAAAACGGCGAACTCAAAGCCGACCGCCACGCGGACCTCTCCGCCCGTTGACTCCCCCGCCCCGCTTGGGTTATATGAATCCCCTGAGGAGCGCCCCATGACCGAAAAGACCCTGGCCATCATCAAGCCCGACGCCGTCAAGAAGAGGATCGTCGGCAAGATCATCCAGCGCATCGAGGACGAGGGCTTCGCCATCGCGCGACTCAGGCTCTTCAACCTGACGCTCGAAGAGGCCAAGGGCTTCTACACCGTCCACAAGGAAAAGAAGTTCTTCGCCAGCCTGACCGAGTTCATGTCGTCGGGGCCGTGTGTCGTCATGGTCCTCGAGGGCGAGAGGGCCATTGCCCGCTGGCGGGAGGTCATGGGGGCGACGGACCCGGCCCTGGCCGAGCCCGGCACGCTCCGCCGCACTTACGGTTTCTCCATCGAGCGCAACGCTGTCCACGGCTCGGACGCGCCCGAGACGGCCGAGTGGGAGATCAAGTACTTCTTCAAGGGATGAGCGGGCGGCCCGTCCCGCTCCCGAAACCGCATCGCCGACCGCACGGCCGGCACAGGAGGCAGGAATGAGGTCGCACCGCATCATCGTCCGGATCGCGCTTATCGCCGCGCTCTGCGCGGGAAGCTTCGCGCTCGCGCAGACGCCCGCCGCGCAGGCCCCGGCCAAGCCGTCCGGGCCCGACATCCAGGCCCTCGACAAGCTCATCGCCTCGGAGCTCGAGGCGAGGGGCCTCGTCGGGCTCTCGGCCGCCGTCATGATCGACGGCAAGATCGTCCTCGCCAAGGGCTACGGCCGCGCCGACCTCGCCGGCGCGAGGGCGACGGCCGAGACGCCCTTCGCCATCGGCTCCATAACCAAGCAGTTCACCGTCGCCTGCATCTTTAAGCTGGCCGAGGCCGGAAAGCTCCAGGTCTCCGACAAGGTCGCGAAATACTATCCCGGGCTGACCCGCGCCGCCGACATCACCCTCCTTGACCTCATGAACCACGTCTCGGGCTATCACGACTATTACCCGCTCGACTTTGTGGACCGGCCCATGGCGAAGGCCATCGAGGCCGACGAGCTCATCCGCCGCTTCGCCGGCCGCCCCCTCGACTTCGAGCCGGGCAGCCGCTATTCCTATTCCAACACCGGGTTCATCATCCTGGGCCGCGTCGTCGAGAAGGTCTCCGGCCGGCCGTTCGGCCGGTTCCTCACGGAGGAGGTCCTTGCGCCTCTCGGCCTGACCCACACCTTCTACGAGCCCGACTTGAAGATGGCGGGACTCGCCCAAGGGCACACGACGTTCGCCACCGGCGACCCCGAACGGGCGACGCCCGAGGCCAAGGACTGGATCGCCGCGGCCGGCGCCATCTACTCGACGGCCGCGGACGTGGCCGCCTGGGACCTCGCCCTCATGACGGGCAAGGTCCTCAAGCCCGAGTCCTACGCGCTGATGACCGGGATGCGTCAGCTCACGGACGGCCGGATAAGTTGGTACGGCTGCGGGCTGGCGCTCTCCTTCCGCAACCGCCGCTTCGTCATCTCTCACGGCGGCGCCGTCGAGGGCTTCGTCGCCCAGAACCTGGCCGTGCCGAGCACGCGGTCCGCGGCCGTCCTGCTCTCGAACTATAGCGCCGGAGGGCCGTCGGCCATATTCGACAAGCTCGTCGAGGCCATCCTTCCCGCGCCGACGGTCGATGTTCCGAAGATCGCCGGCCCGCCGGCCGTCGACGCCCAGAAGCAGTTGCTCGCCGCCTACCAGGCGGGCAAGGTCGACCGCGCGCGCCTCGGCGAGGAGTTCAGCTACTACCTGACGGAAGCCAAGCTCCGGACGGCCTCGCTCAAGCTCAAGTCCTACGGCGAGCCGGCCAAGGCCGACGTCGAGTCCGTGAACGAGCGCGGCGGCATGGAGGTTTCCGTCGTCCGCTTCACCTTCGCCAATGGAACACTGCGTGGCCTGATGTACCGCACTCCGGACGGCAAGGTCCAGCAGTTCTTCGTCTCGAAGACCTAGAAAACGGACTTTTTTTCGCCGGCCGCCTGAAGGCCGTAGTTACTAAATCTGGGCGGGAGTTCCGACCCGAATACTAAATGCTGTGGCTTTTCCGTGCCCGGAGTGCAGGACGCCCGACCGCGGCGCCTCATATGGGTAGAAAGGGGCTTGACAACCTCCTTCCTTTGCCTTATTTTTTAATCAGCCTTGGATGATTTTGTGAAGAGAGGACTCCTCTAAGTATCTCTTCTGTCCCCGGTCCTTTCTTCGGTCGTTTTCCCAAGGCGAGCTGTCCGTAAAGGAGGCCGCTATGCGGAAACGTAACGTTCAAAAAGCCGTCGTACTTCTCGTCTTCCTCTCCTTCCTGGGACTCTCGGCATCCGGCCTCATGGCCGGGACGACCTCGACCTCGGGCAAGACGGTCAAGCTCAGCTTTAGCCTGCTCTTCCGGAACCCTGCCCAGTTCCTGGCCACCCTATTCCCCGGCCTTTTCGGGCGAAACAACCCCGGGCAGACGGCCAATCAGGGCCAAGTGATCACGGTCAAGCCGACGGGAACGATCAAATCGATTAAGTTGAGCGGCGGAGATTGATCTAGGAAACCGCCGCGTATCTTTTTTTGCTTATAGAATAGTCGGCAGATTTTTTTTTGTCCTTGTTTCTTAGACCAAGCTCCAAAATTCACCCCTCTGTTCACCTCTCCCGGCGATAGAGTATTTAGGTCAGCCTGTTATCTTGTAATCATGGGAGTACTAGACTGGCTCGTAGAGAAGGGCCGAATAGGGTTCCCAGGTTCTCGCCCTAGATCTCTATTCAGTTCGCTCGCGACTCTGGACATCATTATATTTTGCTTCTTATCCATGTTGCCCGGCACGGTTTCAGGCGGGG
>JBBISK010000129.1:0-3837 GCA_037441295.1 Candidatus Aminicenantota bacterium
GGCCAGGCCGACGGGCTCCTCGTTGAGCAGGGTGACGAAGACGCATTTTCCTACGGTCTCAGGATGCGCGAATGCCTGCCGGTCGAAGTCGTCCCATTTCTCGGATTCGCCGGTCCAGTGAGCGGGCCATTCTTCGACGAGCTCCGCGTAGCTCCTGCGGACAATGTCTGCCAGCGCGCCGGGGGAGAAGAGGGAGATTGGCACGAATGTCAGCGGGGCTTATTCGTCACGCTTGCCTGACGTCCGATCCATGATGGGGCTCCGACGACCCACCCACGTCTAACAAAAAGCCCCGACCCCTGTCAATCACCCGAGCGTTTCATTGAAGGCAGGCATTCTGCCAGCGAGAGAAGAGGGACTGCCCCCGAAGGGGGCTGTCCCTCTTATTCCAGCTCCGGGTCGCTCCGCCTGACTTCTGCCGGTCACTCCGCAGGCTCCGTTCCCTCCCGGGCTGTCCCCTTTAGAGCGAAAATCTCTCTTATTTTAAGGGGCATGAATCTGGTAAGATAGGGCCTCATGACCGCCCCGCCGTCTTGGAGGATTCACGTGAAGAAGTCCCTCGCTCCGTTCCTGGCCCTTATTTTCGCCTTTTCCCTGGCCCTCGCCCTTCCCGGCCCCGCCCAGGCCGGGCCCAAGGGCTATCTCTTCATCATCGGCGGCGGCGAGCGCGACGCGCCGCTCATGAAGCGCTATGTCCAGCTGGCCTCCGGCTTCGCCACGGGCCGGGTTGTCGTCTTCACCATGGCCAGCGGCGTCCCCCAGGAGGTTGGGCCCGAGCTCGTGACCGAGTTCAAGGCCAACGGCACGAAGGACGTCGTCTTTTACCAGCTCTCCCACGACGAGGCCATGAAGCCCGGGAGCGAGCGGATCCTCGACGGCGCCGGCGGCATCTGGTTCGCCGGCGGCGACCAGGCGCGTTTGACGGCCGCCCTCCTCGACACGCCGATCCACAAGAAGATGCTCGAGATGTACCAGGCGGGATGTGTCATTGGCGGCACGAGCGCCGGCGCCGCGGTCATGAGCGAGGTCATGATCACCGGCGACGAGAAGCGGACCGACGGCAAAGAAGGGTCTTGGGAGGTCATCTGGGCCGATGACGTCATCCGGACGCGCGGCTTCGGCTTCGTCAAGGCCGCCGTCATCGACCAGCACTTCGTCACCCGCCGCCGCCTCAACAGGCTCATCGCCACCGTCATCGAGGACCCCAAGCTCGTCGGCGTCGGCATCGACGAGTCGACAGCCGTGCTCGTCCGTCCCGACGGCCGCTACGAGGTCCTGGGCGAGAACCAGGTCGTCGTCTTCGACGCGCGCCGGGCCAAGCTCGCAAAATCGCCGACGGGACGGCTCGGGGCGCACGGCATGACCCTTAACGTCCTCCTCCCCGGCGACGTCTACGATATCGTCACCGGAAAGGTCGCGGCGCGATGAGCCTGAAGAGGCTGAAGCTTCCCCACACGCTCCTCCTTATCTACATCATGGTCGTGCTGACCGTGGTGGCCACCTGGATCATCCCGGGCGGCAAGTACGAGCGCGTGGAGAAGGACGGCCGGACGATGCCCGTGGCCGGCTCCTACCAGCGGACCGAGAGCCGCCCGCAGGGGCTCGCGGGTCTGTTCGTCTCGCCGGCCAAGGGCTTCGTGGACGCGGCGGCCATCATCGTCATCGTCTTCATCTGCGGGGGCGCCTTCTCCGTCATCCAGCGGACGGGCGCCGTCTCGACGGTCATCCACAACATGTCGCTGAAGTTCGGTCAGAGCAAGACCCTGCGGGTTCTCTTCATCCCCGTGACCATGATCCTTTTCTCCCTGGGAGGGGCCATCTGGGGCATGTGCGAGGAGACCATGCCCTTCATCCTCATCTTCGTCCCGCTCTCGCTCTCCCTCGGCTACGACACGGTCGTCGGCGTCGCCCTGCCGTTCCTGGGCGCGGCGTCGGGCTTCGCCGGGGCCTTCTTCAACCCGTTCACGGTCGGTATCGCCCAGGGCATCGCCGGGCTGCCGCTCTACTCGGGGCTCGGCTACCGGCTCATCGTCTGGGCCGGTGGCACGGCCATCGTCATCGCCATCGTCATGCGCTACGCGGGCCGGATCTCACGCGACCCGAAGCTCAGCCCGACTTACGAGGAGGACCTGGAGAAGCGGGGGAAGCTCCAGGTCGGCGGAGCGGTCATCGAGCGGCTGCCGCTGACGGCCGCGCACAAGCGGGTCATGGCCGTCTTCGTCGCCGGCTTCGGCTTCATGGTTTTCGGCATCCTGAAATACCACTGGTTCATCCTCGAGATCGGCGGCGTCTTCCTGGCCATGGGCATCCTGGCCGGGGCGGCGGGCAAGCTCTCGGGCGACGAGATCGGCAGGTCGTTCGTCGACGGGGCCAAGGACATGGTTAACGCGGCCCTCATCATCGGCACGGCCCGGGCCATCCTCATCGTGGCCCAGGACGGACGGATCCTCGACACCATCCTGGCCGGCCTGGCCGGGGCCATCTCGCGCTTCCATCCCCTGATCTCGGCCGAGCTGATGTTCCTCTCCCAGTGCGTCATCAACTTCTTTGTCCACTCGGGGACGGCCCAGGCCGCCCTGACCATCCCGATCATGGCGCCGCTCGGCGACCTCGTCGGCATCACGCGGCAGACGGCGGTGTTCGCCTTTCAGCTGGCGGAATACATCAACCCCGTGCTACCGACGTCCGGAGTAACCATGGGAGTGCTGGGATTGGCCGGCCTTAAATGGGAAAAGTGGGCCAAGTGGATGGTGCCACTCCTCGTCCTTTGGGTCCTGTTCGCGGCCCTGGCCCTCATCCCGCCGGTCCTCATGAAGTGGGGACCGAATTAAGAGCAAAGTAGGGGCAGCCCCCTTCGGGGGCGGTCCAACGTTCAGCCCCGCCTCGCCGACGACAGTTCTTTTGGCTCTATGACTGGGCTGGCGCGAGACGAAACCGCCGGAGATATTCTCCGCGGCGCTTCCGTTTTACGGACGCGTCACTCGAGGTAGTGCATCGAGAGCGCTTCGTTCTGACCGTCCTTCACGGTGAACTTGATCTCGACCTTCTTCCCCTTCCGGAAGTCGCGCTGGTAATTCAGGGTCTTCCCGTCGACGTCCGTCACGGCCGTTGTCATCCTTAGGACAAAGGAGACCTTCTGACCGTCGGCTCCGCTGACCTCGACGACCAGGTGCGGGTTAGCGATGCCGCCCTTCATGTGCCCGGTGACGATGGTGCCGGTGAAGGTGTCGCCGGCGAGAGTCGGTGCCGCTTGGGATGGCTGCTTCGCCTGGGCTCGGAGCGAGACCGAGGGGACCAGGCACGCGAGCGCGATGACCGCCGAAACCGCCAAGATCTTCTTCATGTTCTCGCCCTCCTGTAGCTCGAAAAAATACACAACCTGTGGGAGGGGATTTCAAGCCAACGAGCCGGCCGGCACGGCGTACGGAACAAGAAGGCTGGGGCCCTCCTTACGCTGGTGCCTTCGCCGCCATCGCCAGGGACAGTCTCCTCTGGAACATCTTAAAAAGCAGAGGGACAGCCCCCCTGCGGGGCAGTCTCTATCTATCTAATTGCCCGGGCAACCATTTCCCCGCCGTCTTCATCTATATGGTTGAGGATGGAAGGGATATGCCCGACACCGTTGAGCTGAGCCTGGCGGCCCTGGGGGAAATCGTGGATAATAGGGTCCATGACCGGGCGGACGGTATCCTGGGGGGGGCGGGGCTCATGAGCCGGACGAGGGCCGACCAGCCCGTCTGGGGGACGGCCGACAAGGCCCTCCTAGCCGGGCTCATCGAGCGTGGCCGGGCCGGGGACCTCGGGGCCATGGAAGCCCTCTACGAAATGTTAAAGCGG
>JBBISK010000129.1:3847-7359 GCA_037441295.1 Candidatus Aminicenantota bacterium
CAACCGCAGCAGCCCTAAGGCCGAGACAGCCCTGGCCGGTCTTCGCCCTCCAATATCGCCACACCTCGAACCGGGAAGCTGCCGAGGACCTCCTCCAGGACGTCTTCCTTAAGGTCTTCACCCACCTCCGCGAGGTCCGCGACACGGAGACCTTCCCAGCCTGGGTCTACCGGATCGCCCTCAACACGTGTTACAGCTACCTCAGGCAGAAGAAGGCCCAGGCCGGCCGGGACGTGTCCCTGACCGACCTCGAGGGGCTCATCCTCGACGACGGGCCGGAGAAGGTGGAGAAAGACCTCAAGGCTCCACTGGAGACCGCCATCCGCACCCTGCCCGCCGGGCTGCGCAGCGTTTTCGTCCTCCACGACGTCCAGGGCTTCAAGCACGAGGAGATCTCCCGGCTCCTGAAGTGCTCGGTGGGCACGTCGAAGTCCCAGCTCTTCAAGGCCCGGATGAAGCTGCGGGCCTTGCTCAAGGATAGGAAGGTCGTTTAGGAGAAAGGCCATGAACTGTTCCAAGGCCCAGAGAGCCATCAGCGAATACGTCGACGGCACCCTCGACGCCCGCCGGGCCGCCGAGCTCGAGCGGCACGTCGCCGAGTGCCCCGCCTGCCGCGAGGTCCTGGCGGACTTCCGCGGCATGAAGGACGCCGCGGGGGAGCTCGAGACTCCCGAGCCGGACGCGGCCGTCTGGCGAAAGATCGAGGCGCGGATGACGTCGGGCGCGGCGGCCGCCGAACCCGCGGCCCCCGTCCGCGTGCCTGGGCGGTGGGCCTTCGGGCTGGGCGTTCCGGGGCTGAAGCTCGCCGGCGTCGCCGCGCTGGCGCTCGTCCTCGTCGGCGGAGGCGTTTATTTCGGGCTGGGGATCGGCGGCCGGGGCGCCGCCCGTTTCCCCAGGAACTCCGAGAAGTACACGCTGGCCAAGCTCGACGAGGCCGAGGCCTACTACCGCAAGGCCATCCACTCGCTCGGCGAGGCCTTCGCCGCGGAGAAGGGGGCCATGATCCCCCAGGCGGCCGAGATGTTCGAGAAGAACTTGGCCGTCATCGACGCCACGATCCAGGCCTGCCGGGAGGCCGTCCGGAAAGAGCCGGACGACCTTCGGGCTAGGAACTACCTGCTCGCGGCCTACATGGACAAGCTGACGTTCCTCGACACGGCCCTGGACTTCTCCAGAAAGAACCCCGGGGCGTTGACGCGAGGAAAGACTTTATAGGAACGCGATGAGCGTTCGACGAAGGAGGATGACCATGACGAACATGAAGAGGATGAGAGCGATGGCGGTGCCGCTGGCCGCGGCCTTCCTGCTGACGGCCGTGGCCGGGCTGGCCCTGGGCCGCGAGAAGTACGAGGAGAAGTTCGCCCGGACCGAGGCCCTGGCCAAGAACGGCAAAGTCTACCTGAACAACGTGTCCGGCGACATCGAGGTCCAGATCTGGAAGGAAGACCAGGTCAAGATCGAGGCCCTCAAGGTCTCCGAGGCCTCGTCCATGGACAAGGCCAAGGAGAACGCCGCCCTGGTGCCGATCGAGGTGACGAGGGACGGCGATACCCTGCGCATCGAGACCAAGTACCCCGAACACCACGGCTTCTGGGGCGGGAACTCGGTCAACGTGTCCGTCGACTACAAGCTCTGGATCCCCGAGAAGGCCTCCCTCGAGGTGAAATCGGTGAGCGGCGACGTCAAGGTCGCGGCGGTCGGCGGGGCGGCCCGTCTCGGCTCGGTGAGCGGCGACGTCAAGCTCCTCGGCGCGGCCGGGGCTGACGTCAACCTCGTCAGCGGGAACGTGACGGTCGAGAATATCCTGGGAGACGCTTACCTCAAGACGGTCTCGGGCGACGTCACGGCGACCAAGGTTAAGGGCTCGGTCGAGGCCGAGTCGGTCAGCGGCGACATCGAGCTCAAGGACATCTCCGAGGCTAAGACCGTCACCGCCAAGAGCGTCAGCGGCGGCATCACTTATACGGGGACCATCCTGGTCGGCGGCAACTACGAGCTCACGGCGCACAGCGGCGACGTCGTCATGAAGATCCCGGGGAATGCGGCCTTCGACCTCGAGGCGGGCACGTTCAGCGGCACGATCGACAGCGATTTCCAGATCCAGGTCATGGGCAAACTCTCGCCGAAGGAAGTCCACGGCACCGTCAACGGCGGCGGCGCCCGCATCCGGGCCAAGAGCTTCAGCGGCTCGGTCGAGATCAAGAAGTACTGACCCTCCGGGGACTCAATGCTGTGTCCCCCTATCATCTTAAGGGGCGGCGGGCCGCCCCTTTTTTTATGGTATGATGTCCCCCGCGAACGATGATCCGCCGTGTCTACGTCATCAATTTCCTCCGCAAGCTCGCCCTGACGACCGTCCTGTTCCTCGCCCCCCTGCATTTCCTGAAGCTCGGCTTCGGCGGCCTCGAGATCGGGCTCATCGTCTCGGCCTTCTCCCTCGCCCCGATCGTCTTCTCCTTTCCCACGGGCTGGATGAACGACCGGCTGTCGATGAAGAAGGTCATCCTGGGCGCCCTGCTGGCCCAGGGGGCCGTCTTCCTGGCCATCGGCTTCGTCCGGAACGCCGGGCTGATGGCCTTCGTCTTCCTCCTCCTCGGCGTCGCCAACAACGCCCTCGACGTCTCGGCCAACAGCCTTTATTACAAGGACGAGACGGAGCCGAACCCCAACCGCAAGTACGGGGTCTACAACTTCTGGCTGGCCGCGGGGCCGCCGCTCGGCTTCGTCATCGGTGGGCTGGTGACGCTGCTCTCGGGCTTCCGGACGCTCGCCGTCGCCTTCGCCGTGCTCATGCCGCTCGCCTCCCTGGCCCTGCGCGGCTTCGGCGCGGAGAGGTTCTCCGTCGTCTCCATGCGCGAGTACCGTTCGAGCTTTTTCCGGAGGCGGACGCTGGCTTTCGCCGCCTTCCTCTTCATCTTGGCCCTCCACTGGGGGGTCGAGGGCACGGTCTACGGGCCGTTCCTGCGGACGCACTTCGGCCTCAATGACCTCCAGGGAGCGCTTTACATGGCCCTGGCCTACGTGGGCCTGGCGGCGGCCTCGCTGGCCGTCGGCCGCCTGCGGTTCGACCCGGCGCGCAACCGGCGGCTCCTCCTCCTCGGCATGGCGCTCTCGGGCGCGGGGCTCGTCCTGATGGTCCGGGCCGACGTCCGGTTGTCGTTCCTCTTCCGCGTCGTCCACGAGGTCGGCGACGGCCTGATGGGCGCCCTCGTCCTGCTCACAATCTCGCGGCTCTTCGAGAAGCGGACGATCGGCGGCAGCTCGGGCCTGCTCATGACCGTTCAGACCGGGGGCCAGATCGCCGGCGCCCTGGTCTTCCCGTCCCTCGGCTTCCGCTACGGGCTCCAGTACCCCTTCTACATCGCCGGCGCGCTGCTCGCGGCCAACGCGGCCTTCGGCCTCTTCGCGGTGCCGCGCGAGCGCGGCGCGACCGCCGTTGAATAGAAGAAGGGGTCAGGTCTACTTTCTGTCAGGAAAACTGTAAGAAAGTAGACCTGACCCCTTCTTAGATG
>JBBISK010000130.1:0-7344 GCA_037441295.1 Candidatus Aminicenantota bacterium
CGTCGTCGGCGGCACGGGCCTCTACCTCAAGGCCCTCGTCGACGGCCTTTTCCCCGGCCCCGGCCGGGACGAGGCCGTCCGCGCCGCCCTCGAGGCCGAGGCCCGGGAGAAGGGCCTCGACGCGCTCTTCCGCCGGCTCGAGGCGGTCGACCCGGCCTACGCCCAGAAGGTCCGGAGCCATGACCGCGTCCGGATCGTCCGGGCCCTCGAGGTCTGGAGCCTGACCGGCCGGCCGATCTCGGAGCACTTCCTGCGCACGGAGTCCCCGGTCGCCGGCGTCCGGGTCCACAAGGTCGGGCTCGAGCTCGAGCGGGCGGCCCTCTACGCCCGCATCGACGAGCGGGTCGAGCGGATGTTCGCCCGAGGCCTCCTCGACGAGGTCCGGACCCTCCTCGCCCGCGGCGTCGCCGAAAGCGCCCCGCCCTTCCGGGCCCTGGGCTACCGCCAGGCCCTGGCCTGCCTGCGCGGCCGGCTTTCGCCCGAGGAGGCGGTGGCCCTGACCAAGACGGACACGCGGCACTTCGCCAAGAGGCAGCTGACCTGGTTCCGGAAGATGGGGGGCGTGGCCTGGTTTTCGGCCTCGGACCTCGCGGCCCTTGAGCGGCACCTCGGATTATTATTAGAATAGGGACGATGGAGAAAGCGCTTCTCGTCAACGTCGCCACGAACCGCCGGGAGCGGGAAGAGGCGGAGGAGTCCATGCTGGAGCTGGCCGGCCTGGCCGCTGCGGCCGGAGCCGAGGTCACCGGAGAGGTCTTCCAGTCCAGGCCCGGCATCAACCCGCGCTATTTCGTCGGCGAGGGGAAGGCGTCGGAGATCGCCCAGCGGCGGCACGAGATCGGCGCCGACCTGGTCATTATCGACCACAACCTGACCGCCGGCCAGCAACGCAACCTCGAGGACAAGGTCCACGCCAAGGTCATCGACCGGACCCAGCTCATCCTGGACATCTTCGCCCAGCGGGCGCGGACGAACGAGGGCAAGCTCCAGGTGGAGCTGGCCCAGCTCAACTATCGCCTCCCCCGGCTTAAGGGGCGCGGGGTCGGCCTGACCCAGCAGGGCGCCGGCATCGGAACCCGCGGCCCGGGCGAGAAGAAGCTCGAGGAGGACCGCCGCCGGATCACCGACCGGATCACGAGGATCCGCAGGGAGATCGACGGGCTCGAGAAGCGTCGGTCGAGCCAGAGGGACGGCCGCCGCAGGAGTCCCGTGCCGACGGTCTCCCTCGTCGGCTACACGAGCGCCGGCAAATCGACCCTCTTCAATTTCCTGACCGAGGAGCGGCGCTACACCTCGCCGAACCTCTTCTCGACCCTGGACCCCCTCCTCCGGCGCGTCTCCTACCCGGACGGCCTCCACTTCTTCCTCTCCGACACCGTCGGCTTCATCAAGAGGCTGCCGGTCGAGCTGGTGACCTCTTTCCGCGCGACCATGGAGGAGGTCAGGGAAGCGGACGCCATCTGCCACGTCATCGACGCGGCCACGCCCTACTCCCAGGGCCACGCCGACGCCGTGGTCTCCATCCTCAAGGACATCGGGGCCGGCGACGTGCCCGTGGTCCGCGTCCTCAACAAGGTCGACCTGCTGCCCGAGGCGGAACGGGAGACCCTCCTCGCCCGGAACGCGGACTTGAACTCCCCGACGGCGACCATCTCGGCCAAGACCGGGCTCGGCATGCCCGAGCTCATGGAGAAGCTCCGCCGGCTTCTCTTCCGCGACCACCGGCTCTACTACCTCCAGGTCCCCAAGGACCGGCCGGAGATCACCCGGTCGCTGCCGCGCCGGGCCCTCATCCTGAAGAAGCGGGAGAACGAGAGGTTCCTCGAATACAAGGTCATGGCCGACCCCGGCGTCATCGTCAACTTCCTGCCGTACCTCGAGCAAGGAGGGTCGTGGTGAAAAGAGCGCTCTTGGCCGTTCTCATCCTCGCCGGAGCCTGGTCCTGCGTCACCTTCGCCCCGGCCCCGCCCGCCTTCCATGTCGAGGAGGTGCCCCAGTCTTTGGCCATGCGCCTGACCCTCGACCAGCGGCTCGCCGCGGACGAGGTCTGGGCCGACCTCAAGGTCGGCCGCGCCGACCGGGCCCTGAGGACGCTGGCCAAGCTCGGCAAGGACCACCCCGTCTATGCCGTGGGGATGGGCTTCGTCGCGCTGACCCAGGGCGACCTCGCCGGGGCCGAGGCCAGCTTCAAGGAATCCCTGGCCCGCTTCCCCGACATGACGCCCGCCCGGGCCGGCCTGGCCCAGCTCTACGAGGCCAAGGGCGAGAAGGGGCTCGCCCTCGCCGAGTACGCCGAGATCCTCAAGGGCGACCCGGAGAACCGGTGGGCCAAGCCGCGCTTCGAGGCCCTCCGCGGCCAGGGCGTCCAGGCCCTCCTGGACGAGGCCGCCGCCGACCGCGCGGCGGGGAAAAAGGACGAGGCGCGCCAGGCCCTGCTCAGGGCTCTGGACTACGACCCGGCCTCGACCGAGGCGAACTACCTTCTCGGCCTGGACGACCTCGAGCGCAAGGACGACGCCGCGGCCGTCCAGCATCTATCCGCGTTCCTCGCGAAAGAAACGGGCGCCAAGGAGCGGCGGAAGACGGTCCTGCGGGCCCTCGCCGAGCTGTCTTATCGTAACCAGGAGTTCGGCCGCAGCCTGGACGATTACGAGAAGCTCGTCGAGCTCGACCCCGGGGACAAGGCCGCGGCCGCGCGGGTCGAGGAGCTCAAAGCGAAGCTGGGCGTCTTCGAGCTGCCGAGCCAGTTCGGAATCATCGCGGCCCAGGAAGCCATCACACGCGAGGACCTGGCCGCTCTCGTCTGCGTCAAGTTCAAGGATTTCCTCAACGTCCCAGAGAGGCCGACGGAGATCCTGGTCGATATCGCCACCTCCTGGGCCCAGAAGTTCATCATCAGGGTCGCCTCGGCGGGGGTCATGGGCGGCTACGAAAACCACACCTTCCAGCCCAAGCGGATCATCAACCGGGCGGAGCTCGCGGAAACGGTCTCGGCGCTCATGGAGTTCCTGAAGGGGCGGGGGGCCAAGTTCGTCCCTCTTCTCGACGCGCGGAAGATCTCTATCGCCGACGTGCCGCCGGACAGTTTCTATTTCGCGCCCATCCTCAAGGTCGTCGCATGCCAGGTCATGGACCTGACGCCGCAGCGGATGTTCGAGCCCGAGCGGACCGTCGCGGGCCGGGAGGCGGCCCGCGTCCTGGACGTCGTCCTCGGGCTGACGAGGTAGCGGAGGCGAACATGGAAGGAGGCGAGTCCATGGACCGGCGGGAGGAGAGGTTGACCCCCGAGGACGTCCGCACCTCCGACGTCTGGACCCTGCCGAACGTGCTGTCGATGGCCAGGATCCTGCTCACCCCCGTCTTCATCTGGGCCATGATCCTGCGGCGGCCGTGGCTCGCCCTCGGCCTCTTCCTGCTGGCCTCGGCCACGGACGCCCTCGACGGCTACACGGCCCGCCATTTTCACCTCAAGTCGAACCTCGGTCTCTGGCTGGACCCGGCCGGCGACAAGATCCTCCTCACCGCCGCGTTCGTCGTCCTGACCCTGCCCCGGCTGGGCGAGCCGGACGTCCTGCCTCTCTGGCTTACGGCGATCGTGGTCGGCCGCGACGTCCTGCTCGCCGTCGGGGCGCTCGTCTATATCGGCATCCGGGGGCGGACCGTCTTCCGGCCGACCCTCGTCGGCAAGGCCAGCACGGTTTCGGCGGTGGCGACGATCTTCGCTGTGCTCCTCGCCAACGCCCTCGGCGAGAGGCCCGCCTTCCTGCCCTGGCTCTACGTCCTGACGGCGGTCCTGGCGGGGAGCTCGGGAGTGCAATACGTCGGCCGGGGGATCGTCCGGTTCTTCCGCGAGAAGGCGCCCGCCTCGCGTTGAACGGCGGGCGCCCGTCCTCCCCCTCATTCCCTTTTTCCGGCGTCCGTGTTAAGATTCCGGCCTTACTAAGCCGGGCAGAAAATAATCGTCTTCAGATTTCTCTATCGCCCGGCTAGTACTCGGGGAGCAGTAAGGATTATGTAATATATTTACTGCTCCCCGTAGTATCATGGACGATAGGAGAACCGTCATGGCCAACCCCGAACAGTTCGAGAACATCGCCCGCCGGATCGAGCAATACCGCGACGAGATGGTCGACCTTCAGATCCGCCTGACGGCGATCCCCGCCATCGCGCCCGGCAGCGGCGGCGAGGGCGAGGCGGCCAAGGCCGAGTTCCTGACCGGCTTTCTGAAGCAGAACGGCTTCCAGGACGTCACGCTCATCAAGGCGCCGGATTTCGACGCCCCGTCGGGGTACCGGCCAAACATCCTGGCCTACTTCAAGGGCCGGAGCTCGGCCCGGACGAACTGGGTCATGACCCACATGGACATCGTGCCGCCGGGCGAGCTCTCCCTCTGGAAGGGGAATCCCTACAAGGCCTGGGTCGAGAGGGGGCGGGTCTACGGCAGGGGGGTCGAGGATAACCAGCAGGACATGGTCGCCTCCCTCTTCGCCGTCAAGGCCTTCCGGGCCGAGGGTGTCCTCCCCGCCTACGACATCGGGCTGGCCCTGGTCGCGGACGAGGAGACGGGCAGCGGCAAGGGCATCGGCTACGTCCTCGAGAACGCCAAGGCCTTCCGCAAGCAGGACCTGATCATGGTCCCCGACGCGGGCAACGAGCACGGCACGATGATCGAGGTCGCCGAGAAGAGCATCCTCTGGCTCAAGTTCAAGACCCTGGGCCGCCAGGCCCACGGCTCGACGCCCGAGAAGGGCATCAACAGCTTCAAGGCGGCCAGCTACCTCATCGCCGCCCTCGACCGCCTCTACGGCCATTTCCCCGCCCGCGAGCGGCTCTTCGCCCCGCCCATCTCGACTTTCGAGCCGACGAAGAAGGAAGCCAACGTCCCGAACGTCAACACCATCCCGGGCGAGGACGTCTTCTACATGGACTGCCGCATCCTGCCCAGGTACAAGGTCGCGGACGTGGAAAAGCGCATCCGGACGATCGCCGGAGACATCCAGCGGAAGTTCCGTGTCAAGGTCGAGATCGGCATCGAGCAGAGGGCCCCGGCCGCGCCGCCGACACCGACCCAGGCCCCGGTCGTCAAGGCCCTTCGCGGGGCCATCCACTCCGTCTACCGGAAAGAGGCCCGGGCCATGGGCATCGGCGGGGGGACCGTCGCCGCCCTCTTCCGGCGGGCGGGGTTCGCGGCCGCCTGCTGGTCGAAGCTCGATGACACGGCCCACATGCCGAACGAGTACTGCGTCATCGACAACATGATCGGGGACGCCAAGGTCTTCGCCCACGTCTTCATGCAGGATTGAGCGGCCCGCTCAGGCCAAGACGCGCTGGACGCGCTGGGCGACGCGGATCGTGTTCAGGTGGATGCGGACCGTGTCCTCGAGCTCCTGGGCGTAGCCGCCGGCGAGAAGCACCGCGACCGGGATGCGCAGCCGCCTGGCGCCCTCGATGACTATCCTGTCCCTCTCCCGCAGCCCGGCCTGGGTCAGCCGCAGGCCGCCGAGCTGGTCCTTCTCGTAGGGATCGGCGCCGGCCAGGTAGAGGACGAGGTCGGGCCGGAACTCCCGGTAGATCCGCGGGATGTGGGACTCGAGCTCGGCCAGGTACTTCGCGTCCCCGTCCCCCGACCAGAGCCCCGCGTCGAGTGTCCCGGCCGGCTTCTCCGCGGGGTAGATGTCCATCTGGTGGATGGAGAAAGTGAAGACGTCGTCTCGCCCCTGGAAGATGGATGCCGTGCCGTTGCCCTGGTGGAGGTCGCAATCGACGGTCATGACCCGGCCGGCCTTCTTCTCGGCGATCATCTTCTCCACGGCCACGGCTACGTCATTGAACACGCAGAACCCCTCGCCGTGGTCGCGGAAGGCGTGATGGAAGCCGCCGCCGATGTGGAGGGCCATCCCGTCCTCCAGGGCCCGGCGCGCGGCGAGGACGGTCCCGCCGACCGAGAGGAGGGCGAAGCGGACGAGCTCGGGCGAGAAGCGGAGCTCCAGGGCCTGGAGCTCGGCCGCACTGAGGGTGCCGGCCTTGAGGTGCTTGATGTAACGGGCCGAGTGGACAAGGAGGAGGTCCTCGTCCGTGGCCGGGCGCGGCCTGAGGAAATCGTCCCGGCGGGCGCCCATGGAGAGGAGGTGCTCGTAGACGAGCCGGTACTTCTGGAGCGGGAAGACGTGCCGCCCAGTGTCGAACATCCAGTATTCGTTGCTGTAGACGAGCTTGAAGGGGAACCGCTTCCCGACCAGGGACTTCAGCAGGTCGACGAACTCGCCCATGGAGGCTTAACCATACCAAAAAAAGCGGCCGGGGTAAACGGGGCCGGCCGGCCGGGGCGGGCGACGCGCGAGGGGACCGCGGTCAGCGCCGGCGGGCCGGCTTCTTCGCCTTCCGGGCGGGCTTGAGGGCCGCCTTACGGACCGCCTTGCGGGCCGCCTTCGCCGGCGGGTTGAGGAGCGACGCCCGGGCCGCGGCCAGCCGGGCGATGGGCACCCGGAAAGGCGAGCAGCTGACGTAGTTCAGCCCGATGAGGTGGCAGAACTCGACCGACGACGGCTCGCCGCCGTGCTCGCCGCAGATGCCGAGCTTGATCCCGGGCCGCGCCTTGCGCCCCCTCTCGACGGCCATCCGCATGAGCTGTCCCACCCCGTCGCGGTCCAGGACCTCGAACGGGTCCTTGACGTAGATCTCCATCTCGACGTAAGGGCGCAGGAAGCTGGCGGCGTCGTCGCGGCTGACGCCGAGGGTCGTCTGGGTCAAGTCGTTGGTGCCGAAGCTGAAGAACTCGGCCACGGTCGCGATCTCGTCGGCGGTGATGGCGCCGCGCGGGATCTCGATCATGGTCCCGACGAGGTAGTCGAACTTGACGCCCTGCTCATTCATGACCGCTTCCGCCGTCGCCCGGACCAGCGTCTCCTGGTTCCGGAGCTCCTTGACGTGGCCGACGAGCGGGATCATGACCTCGGGCAGCACGGAGATGCCCTTCTTCTTCGTGGCCGCCGCGGCCTCGAAGATGGCCCGGGCCTGCATCTCGGTGATCTCGGGGTAGATGATGCCCAGGCGGCAGCCGCGGAAGCCGAGCATGGGGTTGAACTCGTGGAGGGAGTCGACGCGCTCCCTGACCTTCTCGTAGGAGATGCCCATCTCCGCCGCGACCTCGCGCTGCTCCTTCTCCTCGTGGGGCAGGAACTCGTGGAGCGGCGGGTCGATCGTCCGGATGGTCACCGGCCGGCCGGCCATGACCTCGAAGATGCCGGCGAAGTCGCGTCGCTGGAGGGGCAGGAGCTTGGCCAGGGCGGCCTTGCGCTGCTCGAGCGTATCGGCCAGGATCATCTCGCGCATCGGGCCGATCTT
>JBBISK010000131.1:0-7312 GCA_037441295.1 Candidatus Aminicenantota bacterium
CATCCCCATGCCCGGCGACCCGGCCCACACGATCTACGTCTGGTTCGACGCCCTCCATAACTACGTGACCGGGATCGGCTACGACTGGAACATGAAGCTCTTCGAGAAGTTCTGGCCGGCCCAGGTCCATCTCGTGGGCAAGGACATCCTGCGGTTCCACGCCGTCTACTGGCCGGCCTTCCTGATGGCCTCTGGCCTGCCGCTGCCGGGCACAGTGTTCGGCCACGGCTGGTGGCTCAAGGACGACACCAAGATGTCCAAGTCCCGGGGCAACGTCCTCGACCCCCAGGTCCTGCTCAAGACGTTCGGCCCCGACCCCATCCGCTACTTCCTGCTCCGGGAGATCCCCATCGGCCAGGACGGGAACTTCTCCCACGAGGGCTTTCTCCACCGCGTCAACTCCGACCTGGCCAACGACCTGGGGAACCTCGTCCAGCGGACGCTGACCATGATCCGGAGCTATTTCGGGGACGGACCGCTCGACCCCGAGCCAGAATCGGAGAAGGACCGCCGGCTCCGGGACGACTTCGAGGCCCTCAAGGTGAGGGTCTTCGCCCTCTACGACGACTGCGCCCTGAACCGGGCCCTGGAGGAGATCTGGGCGTACATCGGCGGCGTCAACAAGTACCTGGCGGAGGAGCAGCCATGGATCATGGCCAGGGACGCCGGCCGCAGGCGGCGGCTGGCGCGGGTCCTGGGCCAGGCCGCGGCGGCCATCCGCGGCGTGAGCTATCTCGTCTACCCGGTCATGCCGGCGTCGGCGGAGAGGATCTGGGAATTCCTGGGCGAGGCGAAAAAGCCGGTCGAGGTCGCCTTCGCCGACCTTCGCTTTGAAGATCTCAGGCCGGGACAGAGGATCCTGGCGCCCCAGGCGCTTTTCCCCCGGGTCGACCTGAAAACGTTTCTGGCCGAGGCGGCCGAGACAAAGGAAGGGATCACGGTCGCAGTAGACAAAAAAAGCCCCGAAGCGGGAGTCCAAGAGGCCAAGGCGCCCGTCGCCGGCGCCACGGCCATTAAGGAGGGAACGAAAGCCATGGACATCATCACCTACGAAGAGTTCAAGCGGATGGACCTGCGGGTCGCCCATATCCTCTCGGCGGAGCGGATCGCCGGGGCGACGAAACTCCTCAAGCTCGAGGTCGACATCGGCGACGAGAAGCGGCAGATGGTCGCCGGCGTCGCGGAGACCTACGCGCCCGAGGACCTCGTCGGCAAGAGGCTCGTCGTCATTTGCAACCTGAAGCCGGCCATCATCCGGGGCATCGAGTCGCAAGCCATGCTCCTCGCCGCCGTGACCGCGGACAACAAGGCCATCATCCCCTTCTTCGACCGGGACATCCCGGCCGGAGCCGTCGTCAAGTAGGTATTGCCGGGCGAACTCAGGCGCCGAGGACGGCCCGGATCTTTGTTTCCGGGACGGCGCCCGGCCGCAGGATGCGGGGTTCAGGGCCGGTCAGGTCGAGAAGGGTCGAGGGCGCGCCGCCGGGGGTCCTCCCGCCGTCGACGATGAGCTCGACCTTGCGGTCGAAAGCGGCCGCGACGGCCTCCGGCTCCGAGATCTCATTTTCCCCGGAAAAGTTGGCGCTCGTCGCCGTCAGCGGCTGGCTCAGGCCGTAGGCCAGCCGCCGCAGCCACGGCACGGGCGGGATGCGGACGGCGACCGAGCCTCCCGGACCCCGAAGGAAAGCGGGCAGGTCCGGCGCGGCCTTGAGGACAAGAGTCAGCGGCCCAGGCCAGAATTCCGCGGCCAGGGCCCGGAAGGCGTCCGGCAGGGGCCCGGCCATCTCCCCCACCATGTCGAGGTCGGCGGCGATGAGCGGCAGGGGCTTGCCGGGGTCGCGTCCCTTGAGCTCGAAGACGCGGGCCACGGCCCGGGCGTTGAAGGCCGCCGCGCCCAGCCCGTAAAAGGTCTCGGTCGGGTAGGCCATGATGCCGCCCCCGGCCAGGACGGCCGAGATCTCGTCCAGGGTCCCGGCCCCGACCTCCACCATGTCGATCCTCAGGATGCGCGTCTTCAGAGCCGGTGTCCTCCCCTCTGGGCATGGTAAGGGGGCCCCGGGGAAATGTCAATCCCGCCCCTCCCCGGAGGACACCTGACCTTTTTTCGCCACAGCCCCGGGCGGGACCTCCCCTGATGGACAGGGGCACCTTTCTGGCACAGTTTTTGCTATAATGGTCTGGCGAGGAGAAAAATAATGAAAAAACTGACCGTCCTTATCGCCGGCCTCATCCTTCTCATCCCCTCCCTGGCCTTCTCCGACATGATGACACTGAGGCTGGGCTACTACATGCCATACGCCCTCAGCAACAGCTACCTTTCCACCCACCCCAACAGCCTGTTCGCCATCGAGCTCAACCAGATGAGCTTCCTGGCGAGCGATTTCCGGGGCTCGATCCTGGGCGGCGGCTACGAGTTCTTCCTGACGAAACAGCTCAGCTTCGCCGTCTCCGTCGACACCTTCACCAAGGAGAACGGCGGCTTCTACCGCGACTGGGTGGGGCTGTCGCTGAACACGACGGATTTCCCGGGGGACTGGGCTTTCCCTTACCCGGCCTATTCCGGCGACTTCCAGATCCTGCACTCCTTCCATATCGCCATGACGCCGATCGAGTTCTCCCTCAAGTTCACCCCCCTCGGCCGCAAGACCCGCGTCATCCCGTACATCGGCGGCGGCGTCGGCGCCTATTTCCTGAGCGCCAGGATCAGCGGCGAGATCCCTGACTTCAGCGCCGGCGTGCTCGTCAATGACACCAATCACCCCGACCTCGGCGACTTTTACATCTACCCCATCTCCCTGGTCAACGCCCATGAGACGCGGCTCGTCCTCGGCGAGCACGCCTTCGCCGGCGTGATGATCCCCATCGGCTACCGGCTGACCCTTGAGCTCGAGGGCCGCTACCACTTCGCCAAGGTCAATTTCCAGAACGCCTTCCCGGCCATCGACTACGGGCCGGTCAACCTTAGCGGCCTGTCGCTCAGCGTCGGGATCAATTACTGGTTCTAGACAAGAGGGCGCTCCGCGCGCTTCTGAACAATTAGGGGCCGGACGGACTCCGGCCTTTTTTTTGCCTGCGGAGGCCCCGGCGCTCGCGGAGCGTCGGCGGCAGGCCGGGCGGGCTAACGCTCCTCTGCCAGGGCCTGGGTCTTGTCGAATGGGACGACGAGCGTCCCCCAGGCGGAGGTGATCTCGAGCTCTCCCGCGAACCGGCTCGGGACGGGCGGCTTCTGGAGGAGGTCCCGCGTCGCCGTGCCGCTCTCGAAGAAGTCGAGAATAAGCGGGAAGTCGAAAACCCTTTCCCCCGCCCGCGGCAGGCTCTTGTCCCCTGGGACGAGGCCGGCCAGGACCTCTTTCTCCCCGAACAGCAGCCGGTAGCTCATCCGCGACACGACGAGCTCGTAACCGTTAGGGTTGCGGAAGCGGACCCTGAAGACAAGGTCCCCCCCGCCCACGGTCAGGTCGTTGACCTTGAGCGGCAGTAGCTCGACCTCAGGGTCCTTGAAGACGGGGAACTCCCCGGGGAAAGCGAAGCCGACCTTGTCCTCCCGCTTGCGCTCATCGGCGAAGACCATCTCGCCGGTAACCTCGCACTGGCCGCTCGTCTCGATCGGCCCCACGGCCGCGGTCAGCAGGGCGTAGGTGATCTTTACCGGCAGGGCGATGAGCGTTTCTTGCCCGGCGGGAACGGTCAGCGGCTCGTCCAGCCCGACGGACATGTTGAGGAACTCCTTCTGGTTGACGAGGACCCGGTAGCGGTAGCGGACGAGGGCGCGGTCTGTCGTGGCGCGGTTGGCCACGGCGATGCGGAAGGACAGGGTCAGCCCGGCCGAGCTGATGTCCCTGATGACCTTGTCCCTGAGCAGGAGGACGATATCCTCGCGCGACGCTGGGAAGAGGCCGGCCCGGACCGTCCGCGCCCCGGACAGGGCGAGGAGCGCCAACCCGGCCGCCAGGGCGGCCCGGAATGTTCGCGCCGTTCGTTCGAGCTTGCGCATGATTCGGTCGTCAAGGATACACGAAAGGACCGGCCGAGACAAGCCCGCCCGGCCCCGGTCTCCGGCCCGGCCGCGCCCGTCCTTGCGCTCCCGCCCCCCGTCTTTTATAATGAGCCCTCACCGGCGGCGCCGCGGCCGCCCGGAAAGGAGGCCTGCCTTGAGGAGAAGTTGGTTACGATCGGGCCTGACGGCCCTGGCCTGCGTCCTTGTCCTCGGCGCCGCCTGCAGGAAGCAGGCGCCCTCGAAGGGCGAGCAGGTGGCCGAGAAGCTCGGCCGGGACGAGGCCGTCTACATCAAGCGGACGGCCGGCGGCGTCGAGGAGACCGTCCTGGCCATGGATTTCAGCAAGGTCGTCCGGCCGGCCACGGTCGCCGAGTTCACCCAGCTCTTCCACTTCCCCCCGGTCCGGCAGGGCAGGACCGGCACGTGCTGGTCCTTCTCCACGACCTCGTTCCTCGAGTCGGAGCTGCGGCGGATGGGCAAGGCCGAGGTCAAGCTCTCCGAGATGTTCATCGTCTACTGGGAGTACGTGGAAAAGGCCCGGCGTTTCCTCCGGGAGAAGGGGGCCTCATTCCTCGGCCAGGGCTCGGAGCCGAACTCGGCCGTCGAGCGCGTCCGTCAGTACGGCCTCGTCCGCGAGGAGGATTACCGCGGCCTGCCGGCCGGGCGCGCCGAGCACGACCACGGCGCCCTCTTCCGTGAATTCGAGGCCTATCTTGCCGGGCTCAAGGGGCGCGGCGACTGGGACGAGGCCAAGGGCCTGGCCGGCGTCAGGGCCATCCTCGACCGGCATCTCGGGCGGCCGCCGGAGACGATCATTGTCGACGGCCGCATCCTGACGCCGAAGCAGTACGCCGAGGGGACCCTGGGGCTCAACCCCGCCGACTACGTCGCCTTCATCAGCTTCGCCTACCTCCCCTTCCATGCCAGGGGCGAATACAAGGTCCCCGACAACTGGGCGCACGCCGCGGACTACTGCAACCTCCCCCTCTATGAGTTCCCGCTGGCCCTCCTCCGGTCCCTGCGGCGGGGGTACTCGGCCGTGCTGGCCGTGGACTTCTCCGAGCCCGGCTACAGCGGCGAGAACGGCATAGCCGTCATCCCCTCCTTCGACATCCCCCAGAACTTCATCGACCAGTCGAGCCGCGAGTCCCGCTTCACCGCCGGCGCCTCGACCGACGACCACGCCGTCCACTGCGTCGGCTACAAGGAAGGGGTGGAGCCCTGGTTCTTGATCAAGGACTCCTGGGAGAACGCTTACTGGAGCTCCCACAAGGGCTACTACTTCTATCGCGACGATTACATCCGGCTCAAGTGCCTGATGTTCATGGTCCACAAGGACGCGGTCAAGGAGGTCCTGGCCGAGTTCCGGTAAGGCCCCGCGCGGGAGCGGGCCGGCCGGGGGCGCGGCGGGCGCTGATGATGAGGCTCAAGATCGATTTTCCGGAACGCCGGCTCTTCGTCCGGCTCTTCGGCGGCGACGTCTACGCCGTCGGCGGCGCCGTCCGCGACCTCATCCGCGGCAGGCCCTCGCCCGACGTCGACATCCTCGTCGCCAGGCACCCGGTCGCCGGCATCGTCCGCCGCCTCCGGGCGCACGGCCGGGTCGGGCTCGTCGGCCGGAGCTTCGGCATCATCAAGTTCACGACGGACGGCCGGACCTACGACGTGGCCCTGCCCCGCCGGGACGTCCCCCGCGGCCAGGGCGCCAAGAGCCACAGGGATTTCGTCATCGCCGCCGACCCCGGCCTGCCCGTCGAAAAGGACCTCGAGCGCCGCGACTTCCGCACGAACAGCATGGCCCTCCGGCTGCGGGACGGCCTGCTCGTCGACCCCTTCGGCGGCCGCGCCGACACGCTGGCCAGGAAGATCAGGCTGACCAACCCGGGCGCTTTCCCTGACGACCCGCTGCGCGTCCTCCGCGTCGCCCGCTTCGCCTCCGTCCTGGGCTTCTCCGTCGACCCTGGGATCTATGGCCTGGCGCGGAAGGTCGACCTTTCCGGCCTGAGCGTCGAGCGGGTCAACGAGGAGCTGTTCAAGATCCTCCTCCGCTCCCGGCGGCCGTCGGCCGGCCTCGAGGAGCTCTTCAAGCTCGGCGTCCTCGCCCAGCTTTTTCCGGAGCTCGAGGCCCTGGCCCTGGTCATCCAGGACTCGGTCTTCCACCCGGAGAAGGACGCCTTCGGCCACCACACCGTCTGGCACCACACCAAGCTCGCCGTCGACCAGGCGGCGGCCGTGGCCCGGGTCACGAGCCTGCCCGCGCCGAAGACCCTAACCCTCCTCCTTGCCGCGCTCTACCATGACCTCGGCAAGCGGACGACGACGCGCTGGGAGTACAAGCGCGGCCGGATGGCCATCACCTCCTGCGGCCACGACGTCCTCAGCGGACGGATGGCCGAGAAGGTCCTGGCCCGGTTCCGCATCCACTCCTGGAACGGCTACCCGGTCGGCCGGATGGTCCCCCAGCTCATCCGGGCCCACCACCGCGCGGCCGAGCTCTGGCAGAACCGGGAGTCGGTGACGAAGAAGGCCTTCAACCGGCTGGCCGCCGACCTCCACGGGGAGATCGAGCTGATCGTCGCCCTCGACGCGGCCGACCGGGCCGGGCGGCGGGAGCGTCTCGTCCGCGGCCTCGACCGGGCGGCCCGCTGGCTCGTCCGCAGGTTCGAGGAGCTCCGCGTCAACCGCGAGACGATCAGGCCCCTGATCATGGGCCGCGACCTCATCGGCCTGGGCGTCCCCCCGGGTCCGGGAATGGGCGAGCTCCTGAAGAAGCTCTACCGGGCCCAGATCGCCGGCGAGTTCGAGACCCGGGCGCGCGGCCTGGCCAAGGCCCGCCGGCTCGTCGAAAGGACACGGCCATGACAATTCTCGTCGCCGGCGGCGCCGGCTACATCGGGTCCCACACGGCGAAGGAGCTTGCCCGCGAGGGATTCGACGTCCTGGTCCTCGACGACCTCTCGAGCGGGCGGCGAGAGCACGTCCGGGGCCGGCCGTTCCTCCAGGCCGACCTCTTGGACCGGGAGGCTGTTCGAGCCGCCTTCCGCGGCCGGACGGTCGAGGCCGTCCTTCATTTCGCCGGGCTCATCCAGGTTGGGGAATCCTACGCCGACCCGCGGAAATATTATACCCACAACCTCCTCGGCACGCTCAACCTCCTCGACGCCATGCTCGAGGCGGGCGTCGGCAAGCTTATCTTCTCCTCGAGCGCGGCCGTCTACGGCGCGCCCCGGGAGACGCCCATCCCCGAGTCCCACCCCCTCGCCCCGGCCAACCCCTACGGCCGGACCAAGGCCATGATCGAGCGCATCCTCGAGG
>JBBISK010000132.1:0-4186 GCA_037441295.1 Candidatus Aminicenantota bacterium
CGTCATCGCCGCCGTCGACGAGACCTTCTCCAACTCCCCTTACGAGACGAAGACCGAGACGGAGAAGTCCTTCGCCGCCGCCTTCGTCAAGCAGATCGGCAACATCGAGTTCCTCATCCTGTCGATCGGGGCCGTCGTCTTCTTCACCCTGCTCCTCGTCACGGGCAACACCATGGCCATCGCCGTCCGGGAGCGCACCGGCGAGCTGGCCGTGCTCAAGACCGTCGGCTTCGGCGACACGCTCGTCCTCTGGCTGATCTTGGGCGAGGCCCTCATCGTGGCCCTCGCCGGAGGAGTGCTCGGGGTCCTCGCGGCCAAGGCCGCCGCCCCCAGGCTTTCGGGCCTCATCATGGGGGCGAGGATCTTCCTGCCCGCCGCCGACCTGGCCCGGGGCGTGGGCTTGGCCCTCGTCGCCGGGGCCCTGGCCGGAGCCCTGCCGGCCCTCTCGGCCATGCGGCTTCGGGTCGTCGACGCGCTGCGGAGGGTATGACCATGCCGATCCCCCTCGTTTACAACGTCCGCAGCGTCCGCGAGCGTTGGACCTCGACCATCGTCGCCGTGCTCGGCATCGCCGGCGCGGTCGGCGTCTTCGTCGCCATGCTCTCCATGGCCCGCGGCTTCCATGCCACGCTCGTCGCCTCCGGCTCGCCCTCGAACGCCATCGTCCTGCGGGCCGGCGCCTCGGCCGAGATGGTCAGCATTCTCACCCGGGCCGACGTTTCGGCGATCGAGAACGCCCCGGGCGTGGCGAGGGGCGAGGCCGGACCCCGGGTCAGCCCCGAGGTCGTCGTCATCGCCGCCTTCCCCCTCAAGAAGACCGGGACGGACGCCAACGTCCAGGTCCGGGGCGTCTCCCCGCGCGTGCTGGAAGTCCGGGACAAGGTCAGGATCACGCAGGGGCGGATGTTCCAGGCCGGGTTGAACGAGCTCATCGCCGGCCGCAACGTCGCCGGGACCTACGCCGGGCTCGACCTCGGCCGGACGGTGAAGTTCGGCGGCGGGACGTGGACGGTCGTCGGCCTCTTCGACGCCGGCGGCAGCGCCTTCGACTCGGAGCTCTGGTGCGACGCCGTCGTCCTCGACCAGGTCTACCAGCGGCCCCAGAACATCTTCCAGTCGGTCACCGTCCACCTGACCTCCGCCGACGCCTTCGGTGCGTTCAAGGACGCCCTGACCTCCGACCCGCGTCTGACGGTCGAAACGGAGCGCGAGCGCGCTTATTACGAGAAGAACTCCCAGGCGCTGACGACGATGATCCGCGTCCTGGGGACGCTCGTCGCCTTCGTCATGGGCGTCGGGGCGGTCTTCGGCGCCCTCAACACGATGTACTCGGCCGTTTCGGAGCGGACCCGCGAGATCGCCACCATGCGGGCCCTCGGCTTCGGCGGCGGGAGCGTCGTCCTCTCGTTCGTCTTCGAGTCGCTCTTCATCGCCGGCTTGGGCGGGCTCGTCGGCTGCGCCGCGGTCCTCCCCCTCAACGGCTGGACGACGGGGACGATCAACTTCCAGACCTTCTCGCACCTGGCCTTCGCCTTCCGGGTGACCCCGGACCTGATCCTCGTCGGCCTCGTCTTCGCCCTCTTCATGGGTCTCATCGGCGGGCTGCCCCCGGCCATTCGGGCCGTGCGGCGCCCGGTGGCCACGGCCCTGCGCGAGCTCTGAGCGGAGGAACGTCATGCTCGTCCTCGTCAACATCGTCCTGGCCGTCGCGACGTTCTGGCTGTACGTCCTCGGCAGCGGGCGCTTCTACCGGCACAAGGAGCCGTTCCTGGGGTACCTCGGGGCGGCCGTCGTCCTCGACGTCGCCACGGCCTTCCTGGCCTCGTTCAAGGTCACGCCGACGACGACGCTGGCCGGCCCGCACGTCGTGCCGTGGCGCAGCGCCCTGTTCCTCCTCCACATCTCGACGGCGACCCTGGGCATGTTCGGCTTCATCGCCGTCTTCCTCATCCTGGTGATCAAGGGGAAAGACAAGCCCTACCCCCGGCTGCGGAACTTCCAGTACAAGGTCCTGCTGCCCTGTTGGGTCGTGGGCGAGATCATCGCTCTGGCCAATTCCATCCTGAAGATCGTCCTCCGGGTCCGGATCTACGACTACTTCCGGTTCTGACCGCCTCCCGGGGCGGAATTCCGTTTTCCCCCGCCGCGGAGTATATTGGTGGAAGCCCGAGTAGGAGGATGAGCGCCATGGGCAAGCCAGGATTCCCATCTCGAACCTCTTCCACTCTCGCCGCTGGACGCCGCCGCGTCGCGTGGCCCGCCCTGGCCGGGCTCCTCGTCGCCTTCCTGCTCGGCTCCTGCGGCGGGTCGGGAGGCGGCACGACCCCGCCGCCGACGACCCCCAACGTCACCGTCACCCCCTCGACCGCGACCGTCACGACCGGGGCGACGCGCCAGTTCTCGGCCACGGTCAAGGGGGAGACGAGCCAGGTCGTGGCCTGGAAGGTCAACGGGACGATCGGCGGCACGGCGGCCTCCGGGTACATCTCCCAGGAAGGCGTCTACGTCGCCCCCCCGACCGTGCCCTCGCCGTCGAACGCGACCATCACCGCCCTCTCCTTTTCCGACGTCAGCAAGTCCGGCACCGCCACGGTCACGGTCCAGGCCAACTCGGGCGTCCACGTCACGATCACCGGCGGCTCCGCGCCCGTCGCCGTGGCGACCTTCGGCTCGCACGCGTTCGCGGCGACCGTCACCGGGACGGCGAACACCGCCGTCACCTGGTACGTCAACAACTTCGCCGGGGGCTCGGCCACGGCCGGGACGGTCACCTCGGCCGGGCTCTATTACGCCCCCCATTCGGTGCCCGTCTCGACGAGGGCCAATAACGACGGCCGGACGACCGATGTCATCGTATCCGCCGTCTCGCAGGCCGACGCGACGGCCTCGGCGGCGGTCATCGTCACGCCCTACCCGGCCCAGGAGGCGAAGTTCGCCCTGCCGATACCCCTCGGCGTCGCGGGCGGCAACGGCGACGACTCGTCGACCTCCGGCTCATACACCTACTGCTGCGGCGGAACCCTGGGCGCCCTCCTCTCGCGGGGGGGGAGCTTCTACATCCTGAGCAACACTCATGTCCTAGGACGGAGCGACCAGGCTTCGACCGGGGAGCCCGCCGTCCAGCCGAGCCTCGTCGAGGTCAATTGTAACGGTGCCGCGGCGAACGTCGTCGGCCACCTCAGCCAATTCTTCAACCTGGAAACGGGCGCCTCGCCCAAGGTCGACGCGGCCATGGCCGAGATCGTCTCCGGCGCCGTCGACACCCTGGGGACGATCGCGCAGCTCGGGGGGACGACGGTCGGCGGTCAGCCGACCGACGGGACGCCCAACCCCGGCCCCGGAGTCCCGCCCACCGTCGGCCGGACCGTGGCCAAGAGCGGCGGCGCAACAGGCTTGACCTGCGCCACGATCATGGCCGTCAACACCTCGATCCAGGTCACCTACAACAAGGGCTGCAACTCGACGACGACTTTCACGACACAGTACACGAACCAGGTTTACATCATTGGCCAGGGTTTCTGCGCCGACGGCGACTCCGGCTCCCTCATTGTCACCCAGGACACGGCGGACCCGGTCGGACTGCTCTACGGCGGCTCGGACACCGACACCGTGGCGAACCCGGTCGCCGACGTCCTCCAGCAGCTCGCCGATACGACCTCGGGCGAGCTGCCCGTGTTCGCGGGCGACGCCTCGGTCGGGCCCCACGCCGTCGCCGCCTGCAGTCTGCCGCAGCTTCCGATCTCGGCCCAAGCCAGCCTTACGGCCGCCGAACTCACGGCCGTCGCCGCCCGGCTGTCGGAGGCGTCCGCGGCGCGCGACGCGCACGCGGCCGAGCTGGCGGCCCTGCCCGGCGTCCGGGGCGTGGGCGTCGGCCCGAGCTACGACGCTCCGGGCGAAGCGGCCGTGCTCCTGTTCATGGACCGCGGCGCGTCGCGGGAGGGTGTGCCGGCCCAGGTGGACGGGGTCCGGACGCGCGTCGTCGAGGGCGAGGGGTTCGGGCAGGCCGGCGTCCTGTCGGAGGCTTCGAGCGCGGCGCTCGAACGGACGACGACCGCCGCGCAGTTCATTTCCCGGATCTCCGAGTCCGAGGTCGAGCGCGCCCGCGCCGTCAAGGAGGCCCGCGCCGGCGAGCTATTGGGGCGCCGGGACGTCCAGGCCGTCGGCGTTACCTCGAGCGCGGATTCGC
>JBBISK010000132.1:4196-7158 GCA_037441295.1 Candidatus Aminicenantota bacterium
GTCCTCGTCCGAGGGATGGACCACAGCCCCGTGCCGGCCGAGATCGACGGCGTACGGACCCGCGTCCACGAAACGAGCCGCATCCGCCGCCGCTGAGTCGAAGGGGGACTGCCCCCGAAGGGGACTGCCGAAGGGGACAGCCCCAGGCCTGTCCTTCTCTGTTTATAGGTGTCTTGCGCTCCTTTGGCTTGACGGTCTCCTCCCTCCTGTCCTATGCTCTCTTCGGCTGACGGAAAAGCCGGTGGCGGCTAGCGAGATTCCCATGGGGGTGAGCATCACATGAAGCGGACCATCACACGCCGGACGTTCTTGCGGATGGGAGCTGCGGGGGGGGCGGGAGCGCTCGTGGCGGCGCCTGTGTTCGGGCGGGGAGGGGGGCCGGCCGCGCCGCCGTCGACGGCCTGCCTGACCGTCTGCAACCACTGGAGCTACATCGGCATCGGCTGGCAGCTGGGCATCGAGTCGTGCGTCCTCTCGGCGACGGACGCCATGGAAATGGCCGACCGCCCGCCGCACGTCAAGACCTGCATCAACCTGGACGCCCGGGCCTACGAGCTGATGGCGGAGAAGTTCCCCGAGGTGGCGTCGCGTCTCAAGCTCTACCTGGCCGCGGGGAAGGTCGAGCTGATCGGCGGCACTTACGGCCAGCCGATGGGCACGACGATCAGCGGCGAGTCGAACGTCCGGCAGATCGTCATGGGGCGGGAGACGATCCGCCGGGCCCTCGGCTACGAGATGGCCACGTTCCTCGAAGAGGAGGAGTTCACGCACCCCCAGGTCCCCCAGATGGCGAAGCTGGCCGGCTTCCGCTATGCCAGCCTGGCCCAGCTCGACACCTGGGGCCGCGCCGGCTGCCCGCGGCTCGACCTGAACGTCCTCGGATGGCAGGGGATCGACGGGACGGTCATTCCCTGCGTTCCCAAGAACGCGCTATTCGGCTACGCCCCGGACTTGAAAAAGCTCGCCGCCTCGGCCGAGTTCCGGAAGCTCGCCGCGCTCGGCAAGCCCCTGATCTTCGCCTGGGAGGAGTTCGGCTGGGAGTCCCCGGAGCGGCCGGCCTACCTGACCGCTCCCGACAGGTACAAGACCCTGGAGGGTGTCGAATTCGTGACCGTTGGGGAATATCTGGGCAAGTACGGCGGCGGGTCCAAGGACACGATCCTCCTGCCCATGGACGCCTGGGCGAAATCGCTCACCTGGGGGCTCGGCGGCGACCAGGTCCGCATCCTCGACCGCAAGGTCGACGCCCTTCTGCTTGCGGCGGAGCTCTTCGACGCAGTCGCCGCCTCACTGGGCCGCCCGTCCCAGGCGGAAGCGCTCGACAAGGCTTGGCGCGACCTTCTCGCCTCCCAGAGCCACGACGTCGGCCTCTGCGAATACTCCCGGTGGCAGGGAGACCGCATGGCGCCGTTCGACCGGCTGGAAGACCGCCACGATTTCACATGGGGCGCCATCGGCTACAATCATCTGGACGCCGCCCATAAGCAGGGGCAGACGGTCCTCGATGGCGCCCTGGCCTATGTGGGCGGGCGCGTCAGGACGCCCGCCGGGAGTCCCGCGGACCTGGCGGCCGTCGTCTTCAACTCGCACGCCTGGCCGCGGACCGGCCTCGCTTCGACCGGAAGCCTCTATCCTGTCCCGCCGGGCCGCCACAGCCTGGTCGTCCGGGACCGGGCCGGCCGCGTCGTCCCCTCGCAGTTGGCCAAAGAGACCAGCGACGCCGGCGGCGACCTCGTCACCGCCGAGGGCGTTTTCCTCGCCCGCGACGTGCCGCCGGCGGGATACGATACCTACAGCCTGGAATTCTCCTCCGGGGCCGTCCCCCCGGCCGGGACGGATCTCCGGGTCGACGAGTCACGCCTGACGATGGAGAACGAATTCCTGCGCGTCCGGTTGGACCCGGTCACGGGCGGCGTCCTCGGACTCGCGGCCAAGCCCTCGGGCGGGGAGCTCGTCGACCCGTCGGGCGGCGCCTTCCCGCGCTTCGGCGGCCGGCCGAACCCGACGCTGCCGACGCGGCCGGAACCGCCCGGTTCGTACGACAGCTCGGGTTCCAACGCGGAGATCGATTGGCTGGCCCGCGGGCCGCTCTGGGCGACCCTCCGGGCCCAGCACAGCTGGAAATATCTCAAGTTCGAAACGCGAGTCAGCCTCGCCGCCGGCTCGCCATATGTCGAGGTCGTGACGCGCGTCCTGGCCCAGGTGCCGCCCCGTCCGGACGTCTCACCGCCGGACATCAAAGAAGGCTACTGGCTGTCGTTCGTGCCCGGTTTTCCCGTGGCCAAGGTCCTCCGGGACTATCCCTTCGGGGTCGAGGAAACGAAGAATCCCGCCTACCATGCGCTGACCTTCGTCGACCTCGTCGGCGCCGGCCGGGGCCTTCTTGTCCTGCACGCCGGGACACAGTATTTCCAGAGGGAGGCGTCGGGCCGCGTCTCGAACCTGGTCATGCGGGAGTGGGAATCGCACTTTACGGGCGAGTACGGCTGGCCGGTCTATGCCGAGTACCGCCATGGCCTGCTGCCGCACGCGCGGGACCTCGGGAACGCCGACCGGCTGCGCGCCGCGGCCTCGTTCGCCCGGCCGCTCGATTGCGTCGTGCGCAGGCCGCGCGGCCAGGGCGACCTTCCGCCGTCGGGGGAATTCTTGAGCGTTCCGCCGCCGGGCCTCGCCCTGACGGCCTTTCGCAGGAAACCGGGCGGCGGCTACGAGCTGCGCCTGGTCGAAACCGAAGGCCGCCGCGCGAAGGGAGAGGTTGCCGTCCACCTCCCCGTGAACCGGGCCGCCGCGACGGACCTCCTCGGCAATCGGCTGGGTGAGGCGGTCCTGAAGAACGGCCGGCTGTCCGTCGTCGCCGACCCGTGGAAGATCCTGACCTTCGAGCTGGACTAAGAGCGCGGTCGCAAACGGCTTAAATAGAGAGGGACAGTCCCCCTGGGGGGACTGTCCCTCTTCTCTTTAT
>JBBISK010000133.1:0-7020 GCA_037441295.1 Candidatus Aminicenantota bacterium
TCACGTTCGTTCGCTTCGGTCGGATGGCCGGGGAGCTAGAGGCAATGCCCTGAGCGAAGCCGAAGAGAGGGATGTCTCCGGAATCGGGAGAAGAGCCTTTTCTTAGCCGCGACGGATCAGGCCGCGGGCGCGGCCGCCGCCGGCGGCGCGGGGGGCTGCGCCTTCTGGAACATGTTGGGCGTCGTGCCGAACTTCGTCCGGATGGCGATGCCCCAGCCGGCCATGTTGATGACGACGCCGAAGAAGAAGCCGACGACCGGCAGGAACCCGACGAGCGTCACGAGGAGGAGGCCGGCGAGGACGGCGCCCATGGTCGAGAACGACTTGGAGCCGAAGGCGCGGAGGAGGCTCTCGCCGAAGAAGGCGAAGAGGACGACCCGGCCGAAGGCCTTGATGACGAGACCCGCCGTGATGAGGGCGAAGAGGACCGGGATGCCGATGAGGACGACGCTCAGGAGCGCGGCGAAGATGACCAGGCCGATGAAGGCGACATGGGCGATGAAGCCGACAGCGAAGGCCAGCCAGAAGGACTTGCGGAGCTCGCCGGTGGCGAAGGCGATGGGCTTCGGGAACGCGGCGGCGCCGACGACGGCCAGGACCAGCCAGCCGATGGCCATGACGAGTTTGAGGATGAGGACGAGGGGGATGAAGGATAGGGACAGGAAACCGCTGAAGTACCGCCCGCCAAAGAGCTTCTCGCCGATCTCGGAGCCCTTGACGTAGAGCGTATCGCCCTGGATCGAACAGCCGGACTCCTTCTCCAGGGTCCCGCCGATGGAGACGACGTCGCTCCGGACGACGGCCGTGGCCTTGACGATGATCTTAGAGCCGATGCCGACGACGGAGTCGCCGACCTCGCCGCTGATAATGACCGTGCCGCCGATGGCGACGACGCTCCGGCGGACCTTGCCGTCGATGACGGCGGTGCCCCCGATGATGAAGACGTTGTCCTGCGATTCCCCCTGGGCCACGGTGACGTCCTTCTGGATGGCCAGGCCCTGGAACGCGGCCAGCGGGGCGCCGAGGCCGAAGAGGACGGCCAAGGCGAGGAGGGCGGCGGGGATGAGTGTTTTCCTCATGATCTTCCTCCGAGGGCACCGACTTTCCTGACGCCGAAAACGGCCAGACCGAACACCGTCAATCCGAGGACGAAGGCGGCGCCGGCGATCTCCGCCTTGAGCAGAGGCGGCAGAATGCCGAAGCCGTGGACGAGGGCCGGACCGAGGTCCTTGACGAGGCCGAGGAGGACGCGGAGGGCCTCGAACCCCTTCGCGGCGAGCCGCACGGTCAGGCCGAAAAGCGTAGCCCCGGCCCGCCAGGCGGCGCCGACGAAGTCCGCCAGGCCCCGGCCGGTGACCAGGTAATATCCGAGGAGCGAGCCCAGGACCGCGGCCGTCCCCGCCAGGGCGGCCAGGACCCGGCCGACGCCGCTCCGGCGCGCCCCCGGCAGCCGGGCCATGACGGCTGCGGCGAAGCCGTCCGGCACCTCGACGGGCGGCAGGCCCGAGACGGCGACGTCGAGGAGGCGGCGGTCTTCGAGCTCCAGGCGGCACGCCGGGCAGGCGGCGAGGTGGGCCTCGAACTCGGCCCGCTCCGTCCCGGCCAGCTCCCCTTCGAGGTAGAGATCCATGCGGGCGGGTCGGGGGTGGCTCATCGGGGCGCCTTGAGCTCGCGGCGGAGCATTTCCTTGGCCTGGAAAACGCGGTTCTTGACCGTGCCCACAGGCAGGCGCTTGATCTCGGCGATCTCCTCGTACGAGAACTCGTTGACGTGCCTCAGGACGAAGAGCTCCCGGAACGCCTGGGGGATGCGGCCGAGGGCCTCCTCGACCTTGGCCCGGAGCTCGGCCAGCTCGTACCTGCGGGCCACGGACGGCCCGCGGTCCTCGACCTGGAGCCCGTCCCGGTCCTCGTCGTCGGGGAAGGGGCGGTCGAGCGAAACCTCCGGAAGCTTCTTCTTCCTCCAGTGGTCGATAAGGTGGTTGGAGGCGATCTTGAACAGCCAGGTGCTGAACTTGAAGGACGGCCGGTACGTCCCGAGCGAGGCGTAGGCCTTGACGAAGACGTCCTGGGCGTAGTCGAGAGCGGACTCTCGCTCCCCGGTCATCCGGCCGAGGTAATTGACCAGCGGCTGCTGGTACTTTCGGACGATCATCTCGAACGCCTTCCGGTCTCCCTCGAGGGCCCGGCGGACGAGCGCGCTGTCATCGGTCATGGGCGGCGTCCGGCCCTCGATGGGTTATACGGCCCCGGCGCGGGAAGGTTTAGCGCTTGACCGTTCCCGTCTCATCGATGACCTCGGTCCCCGCGGGGACCTTGAGCTCGAAGGTCTTGGCGGAGAGCCTGACGTTCGTCCGGACGTCGGTGAAGAGGAACTCGCGCTTGCTCCCGGCCCACTCGAGAAAGATGGCCCGCCGGGGGAGCCAGGTCCGGTCGTCGATCTCGAGGAGGAGGTGGGAATAGTCCCCCTCTTCCTTCGGCGTCAGCCTGACCTGCCGGACGCGGGCCGTGTCGGTCGGGAAGTGCGTGTCCTCGATGACGTAGAGATCCCGGAAGGACTTTGAGGCCAGGAAGATGCCGACGATGTCGGAATCGTAGGCCTCGGGCTGGACCTTGCTCCGGGTGAGCTGCTTGTCCTCGGCCAGGTAGACCTGGAGGACGCCGCCCCCGTAGAGGAAGACCTTTTCCTGGGGGGAGCGGTACTGCCAGCGCATGCGGTCGGGCTTCTGGAGGAAGAGCTCGCCCCGCTCGCGGAGCGGCTCCGTGACCGAAATGGAAAAATAGGACTGCTCGAACTTGGCCTGGAGCGTGCGGAGCCCCCGGAGGGCCTTTTCGAGCTTGGCCGCGGCCTCGTCCGGGGTCACGGGGCCGGGGAAAGCCGCTCCGGCCAGGAGCAGGGCCCCAAGGGCGACGGCCAGACCGCGTTTCATGGGGCAATTATAGCACAGGCGCCGGCTTAAGCCGGGGGGGGCCTGTCCGTGCGCGTCCCCGGTTGCGGTGGAACCGGGGTCACCCTTATCCCCCGGCCCCGGGAACCTGTCCCGGTTCCCCCGTCGGAAATCCCGCCGGGTCCCCCTCCAAACGGGGGCTCTCGGGTAACCCCGGCACCCCCGCTTTGGGCAGGTGTGCCAAGGGGATGGCCTTCACTCCAGAGTGCGGTTTGCGCTAAACCGCGCATGACGTTCCAGTCATTCCCCGAGACCTCCTTCGGAAGGCCGCTGATTCTGGCCCCCTGTCCGGCCCTGGACGGGTCCCATCCCGGCGCGGCGTCCTTGACCCGTTCGCCGACGCTAAGCCCCGCCTTGAAAGGCCGGGAAAAGGAAGCGAGGCTCAGGGTTACTAAGCCGGGCAGGATATAATTGTCTTCAGATGTCTCTATCGCCCGGCTAGTACTCGGGGAGCAGCAAGGATTATGTAATATACTTGCTGCTCCCCGTAGTAACCCCGAACAAGCCCCGGCATTCACGCCGGGGGCTCGAGGGGTTGACTTTTGGGGGGGAATCGAGGCAAGGTAATAGCGCACGGAGGGAAAAAAATGAAGAAAAGCCTGCTCCTGGGGATCTTTATCGTCGCCCTGGCCGTCCTCGGCTACGGGCAGACCGCCGCCGACCACATCAAGGCGGGCAATGAGGCCTACGCCCAATTCGACGACCAGAAGGCCCTCGAACATTATCAGGACGCCCTCAAGCTCGAGCCGCAGAACTACGAGGCCCTATGGAAGGCGGCTCAAGCCTGCGTCGACATCGCCGACGTCCTCACCGCGACCGACAAGACAGCGGCGCAGCAGCGGCAGAAGCTCTACACGACCGGCACGAGCTACGCCCTGAAGGCCGTGGCCGCGAACCCGAACGACACCTGGGGTCATTTCCAGGTCGCCAACGCCCTGGGGAAAAAGCTCCTTATGCTGGGCCAGAAGGAGCAGGTCGACGGCTCCAAGCAGATCAAGGCCGAGATCGACAAGGCCATCGCCCTCGACGCCAACAACGACCTGGCGTACCACGCCCTCGGGCGCTGGCACCGCCGGATCGCGGAGATCGGCGGCGCTAAAAGATTCTTCGGCAGCATCCTCTACGGGTCCATTCCCAAGGGCTCGTTCGCGGAATCGGAACAGTACCTGAAGAAGGCCGTGGAGATGAAGCCCGAGTTCGTCAACCATCGCCTGGAGCTCGGCATCACCTACGTCTCGCTCAAGAAGTACGACCTGGCCGCCCAGGAGTTCCAGAAAGCCATCGACCTGCCCAAGACGACCTCGAAGGACGACGTCCTGAAGGACCAGGCGCGGGCCGAGCTGGCCAAGCTCAAGGGGAAGACGAAGTAGCGGCGGGAGCTATTCCGGCTCCGAGAAGACCTGGGCGGTGAAGGTCTCGATCTTCGCCCCCTTCTTCCACTCGTCCGGGGCGATGCCGGCCTTCAGGCAGCCGTGGCGGAGGTACGTCTCCCGGTCCCAGCCGTGCTCGAGCGGGACCTGCGGCAGGAGGAGCCCCCGGTTGGGCCCCTTGGAGACGATGATGCCGTCGCGGCCGACCTCGACCTCCTTCGGATCCCGCACCGGCTCGGGCAGGCCCAGGACGGAGATCTCGATCCTCAGCCGGGACATCTCTTCGGGCGACAGCGGCTCGAAGCGGAAGTCCTGGCTGGCGGCGGCCACGGCCATTTCGGCCACGGCCTCGGCCAGCGGCTTGTGGGGCAAGGGGTAGCCGATGCAGCCGCGGAGCTCGTCGCCGACCTTCAGGGTCACGAAGGCGCCCCGCTTCTCGCGGAGCTTCGGGTCGCCCGTCGTCGGCCGGAGCGTTTTTCCGGTCTGGAAATAGTGCTCGAGGGCGCGGCGGGCCAGCTCGAGGAGGGATCTCTCCTCATCCGGGGTCAGGCGTTCGCTCATGGTCTTCTCCCCTTGGGTCCGGGCGCGAGGCGGACCGGGGCGAAGGAGAAGCCCCGGTCGAATTCGACGACGAAAGGCCTAATGCCGGGCCCGCTCTTCGCCGGACGGATGTCGAAGAACAGCCGGCCGAAACTATAGGGCGCGAGCAGCGATCTCTTGAAGGACGCGGCAGGGCGGACGGCGTAGAAGCCGACCAGCCGCCGGCCGAGCGAGCGGTCGAGCTTGTCGAGGCGGCTGGGCGCCGGCAGGCCCCCCCCCGTCCCGGCCGGGAAGAACCTCTCGACGAAGACGCGGCGGCCCCGCTTATGGCCGAGAAGAAGGCCCCAGGCCGACGGCCCGGGACGGAGGAGGCACAGGGCCTCGAGGTCGGCTCCGGCTTCGCCGGTGATGACGACGTCCACGCTCCGAATTATAGGGGATTCGCCTTTTATAATAAATAGGGCAGCCCCCGAAGGGGACCGTCCCTCTTCTTCCTGCTTTCCGGGCGAGTCCCCGTCCGCTCGCCGGTTCCTTGACCCGTTCGCCGACGCCAAGCCCCGCCTTTCAAGGCGGGGACAAGAAGCGAGGCTCAGGGTTAACCCCGAACAAGCCCCGGCATTCATGCCGGGGACTCGAGGGGTTGACTCCCCGCGACCGTTCGCATTATGATGGGGCGCGGGTTCGGGAATGGCCTACGAGATCGTCGTCGTCGGAGCGCTCGGGGGGGAAATCGAGACGAACTGCTACCTCTTTTTTGGCGAGGGATCGCGCGCCTGCGCCATCATCGACCCCGGGGCCGAGCCCGGCAAGATCTTTGCCGCCGTGGCCGCGCTCGAGCTCAAGCCCGCGCTCGTCCTCGATACCCACGGGCACCTCGACCACATCGGGGCCAACCGCGACATGAAGGAAAAGTACAATGTGCCGATCTACCTTCACTCCGCGGACGCGCCCATGCTCAAGGCCCCGGATTACGTCGAGATGAGCCTGCTCCTCGGGGCCCGGGACTCGCCGGCCCCGGACCGGCTCCTCGTCGACGGTGACGCGATTGCCGTCGGCGGCGAGACGCTCCGCGTCATCCACACGCCCGGGCACACGCCGGGGAGCGTCAGCTTCCTCGCGAGCGGGGTCGTCTTTTCCGGCGACACGCTCTTCTGCGGCGGCGTCGGCCGGACCGACCTCGAGGGGGGCTCCTGGAAGGACCTGGAGAAGTCGATCCGGGAGAGGCTCTTCGTCCTGCCGGGGGAAACGGTCGTCCTGCCCGGCCACGGCCCGTGGACGACCGTGGCGGAAGAGAAGCTCTCCAACCCGTTCTTCACATGAAGGCCCCCGCCGCCTCAGCCGAGGACGCCCTCCGCCTCTACCTCGAGTACCTGGCCGTCGAGAAGGGCCTGGCCCCGAACACAATCGAATCCTACGCGCGCGACCTCGAGAGCTTCCTGGGCTTCCTTAAGCGGGAGAAGGTCGCCTGGGCGTCGGCCAAGGAGGAGGACCTCGTCCGCTTCGTCCAGGCCGAGAGCCGGGCGGGGCTTTCGGCGAGGTCCATGGCCCGGCGGATCTCCGCCCTCCGCTCGTTCTTCCGCTTCCTCGTCCTGAGCGGCTTCGCCAGGAAGGACCCGGCCTCGGAGCTGACCTCGCCGTCGACGTGGCTCTCTCTGCCCAAGGTCCTGACCGTCAAGGAGGTCGAGACCTTGCTCGGCGCGCCCGACGAGAAGACGCCGCAGGGGCTCCGCGACCGGGCCATGCTCGAGGTCCTCTACGGGTCGGGGCTTCGCGTCTCGGAGCTCGTGGGCGTCAAGCCGCCGGACGTCAACCTGGACGACGGGTTCCTCATCTGCCGCGGCAAGGGCGGCAAGGAGCGCATCGTCCCCCTGGGCCGGGCGGCGTGCGACCACGTCCGGCGCTACCTCAGCGAGGTTCGGCCCCGTTTCGAGGCCGGGCCGAGCCCGTTCCTGTTCCTGACGCGCCGGGGCCGGGGCTTCACGCGGCAGGGGTTTTGGAAGGCCCTCAAGCGCTACGCCGCCAAGGCCGGGCTCTCGGCGAAGATCAGCCCCCACATCCTCCGGCACTCCTTCGCCACCCACCTCCTCGAGCGCGGCGCCGACCTCCGCTCGGTCCAGCTCATGCTCGGCCACAGCCAGATCACGACGACCCAGATCTACACGC
>JBBISK010000134.1:0-853 GCA_037441295.1 Candidatus Aminicenantota bacterium
GAGATCTCGGGGGCCGTGAAGTTGAAGGGCAACCGGCTGGAGGTCACCGTAGCCAACCTCTGGCCCAACCGCCTCATCGGGGACGAGCGGCAGCCGGCCGACTGCGAATACGGCCGGGGCGGCAACCTCTCGCGCTGGCCCGAGTGGCTCCTCAAGGGCATGCCGCGTCCCTCGTCCGACCGCTACACCTTTTCGACCTGGAAGCACTTCGACAAGGACGCTCCCCTGCTCCCGTCGGGGCTCCTCGGCCCAGTAACCCTCCTGACGGAACGCTCGGCGCGCTAGTCGACGGCCCGCTCCATGAAAGCGTAAGCCAGGATGTGGGCCATGACCGTGAAGCAATCCTCGAGCCGTCCCATGTGGCCGTTCGGCACTCCGAGGTTGACCTGGACAAGCCCGCGGAGCGCCCCGGCGACCGCGCGGGTCATGCCGATCGTCCGGCAGCCGACGCTGTTCGCGTAGTCGACTGCGGCCAGGACGTTCGGGCTGTCGCCGCTGCCGCTTATGGCGATGACGACGTCGTCCTTCCGGGCGAAATTCTTGAGCTGTTCGACGAAGACCGCGGCCGGTCCGACGTCGTTGAGATAGGCCGTCACGGTCGGGAGGTTGTCGGCGAGGCTCATGATCTTGAAGCGTTCCCGGCGGTCGAAGGAAGCCCCCTTGAGGAGGTCGACGACGAGGTGCGAGGCGATGGCGGCGCTTCCGCCGTTGCCCAGGACGAACACCGAGCGATGGTTGTCCCTCGCTTCCCTGAGGAGCGCGGCCGCCCTGCCGATCTCGGCGGTGTCGAGCCGGGCCAGGGTCTTTTTCAGGTCTTCGAGATAATCGGCGGCGAATTTCATCGGCGTTCCTC
>JBBISK010000134.1:863-6967 GCA_037441295.1 Candidatus Aminicenantota bacterium
AAGCTTGCGAAAGCCACATCTCCAGGCGGGGCCCGAGCTCGTCCGGGCACGCGGTGCCCGTCGTGGCCAGCTGCTGGACGGTGATCGAGGCGACGAGGTTCGCCACCAAGGCCGCCTCGGGCGGCGTCGCGCCCGCGCAGAGGGCCAGCAGGGCGCCGGCCGTAGCGCTGTCTCCCGCCCCGGTCGGGTCCGTCGGCTCGGGCACGCGGACGGCCCGGACGAGTGCGGGCGCGGGGTCGCTGACCCAGATGCCCCTCGTCCCGGCCGTGACGAAAACGGGCCGGCCCGTCCGCGTCCGGAGCCCGGCGACCGCCCTGGCGACGTCGGCGTCGTCCGGCTCATCGGCCCCGGGCCGGAAGGCCCGCTTGAGCGCCTCGCGGGCGTTGACCTTGATGACGACGTCCCGGAAGAGCCCATTCCGCGAGCGGCTGTCGGCCCAGATGACCTTTTCCGGATGGAGGCGGCCGAGCTCGGCCAGGCGCTCCCGGATCCGCGTCGTGACGACGCCGCAATCCGCCTCCTCCACCTGGTCCTCGACGGCCACGGCATCCAGGCCCGGCAGGAGCCGCTCGAGGCGTTCGAGGATCGCGTCCTCCGCTTGCCGGGGCATCGGCGTCCGGTTCTTGGTGTCGTAGCGGTCGTGCTCGCCGGAGAGCCCGGGCTCGCGCGCGTTCCTCGGCTTGAGATACGTCGGCGTGAACCGTCCTGGTACCACGATGAGATCCTCTGTCCGGGAGCCGCGGCCGGCGAGGGCTTTTTCGAGGTCGTATCCCTCGCCGTCGTCCCCCCTGACCCCGAGGGCGTGGACCTCCCCCGCCCCGAGCGAGGCGAGGTTGTTGACGATCGTGCCGGCCGCGCCCGGGCTCATCCGGATGGACACCACCTGGTGGGCGGCCCTCCCGGTCTCAACCGAGATCTCGGCCAGAACCGGGTCCGTGTCCAGGTACTTGTCCAGGAAGAAATCGCCGAGCACGGCCACGCGGCAGGCCGGAAAGCGGCCGACGAGCTCGCGCAGCCTGGCCGCGGTCATCACTTTCCGTCCTCCACGATGAGATGGTAGAGCGCGGGCACGGTCGCCGCGTGGTCACCGCGGACGTAAAAGCTCTCGCCGCCGTCCGCCACCGTCCGCACGAGGACCGTTTTATACGGCCGGAAATAATAGGCCGGGTCGGTCTTGGCCGCCTCGCGGCGGAGGTTCCCCTCGCCGAGCGCCAAGAGGTCGAACACGGCCGTGGTGAAATGCCGGATTTCGCGCCCCTCCTGGCGGGCCACGTTCCGGGCCATGGTCAGGGCTTTCAGGTAGACCTCGGGGCCCATGACGGCCGTGCCGATGTTGAGGAGGACGCCGCCCTCGAGGCCGGAGATGCCCTCGGCGAGGACGAGGAAGTCCGTGTCGCTCGTCGCGCCGGTCGCCGCGCCGTCGAAGTTCGGGTGCTCGTGGACGATGTCCTGGCCGATGGCGACGTGGACGGTCACGGGCACGCCGAGCCGGACGCCCGCGGCGAGGACGCTCGTCTCGGCGAAGGGGAAGCCTCCGTCGGCGATGGCCCGGCCGACCGCCTCCCCCAGCCCGATGCCGGCGCGCCAACCGGCCCGCGCCGCCTCATTGATGCCGCCCGTCTCGTTCCACAGCCCGAACTCTCCGGTCCGGACATAGCGGGCGACGCTCTCCGACGTCCGCCCGATGAGGGCCAACTCGTAGTCGTGGATGGCCCCGGCGCCGTTGAGGGCGACGTGGGTGACCAGGCCGCGGCGCATGAGGTCGATGAGGAGCGGGCCGTTGCCGCGCCGCATGACGTGGGCCCCGAGCATGAGGATGACGGAGCTCCCGGCCGCCCGGGCCTTGTGGACCCTGGCCGCCAGGACCGGGAGCGCCGGATGGTCGAAGGGCTCGTGCGGGCTCTCGGGATAGATGAAGACGTCCCGGCCGAGGGCGTGGTCGCGCTCGGCGAGCGGCCGCAGCTTCAGCCGTGAGCGGTCGAACGTCTTGAACGGCATGGTCCGCCTCCCTATCCCCGCCCGAAGAGATAGCCCAGGAGCGCTTCCCCGTCGCGATAATCGGGAATGACAAGGTCGGCCCCGACGCCAATGAGCCGCTCGCGCTTCCGGGGGTCGGCGCGGCCTGACCGACCGGCCTCGTCGCTGGCCACGGCCACGGCGACGCCGCCCGCGGCCTTGACGTTCGCGACCTCGACGTAGCCGTCGCCGAAGCCGAGGAGCGACGCCCCGTCCACTCGGTTCTCGCCGAGGATGCGCTCGATGACCATCCGCTTCGAATAGTTCTTATAGTCGTCGATGGCGCCGTAGATGCAGTCGCCGAAGAAGGGCGTCAGCCCGAGCAGGCCGGCCTCCTCGACGACGTACCTCCGGTCGGTCCCGCTGGCGAGGTACATCGGCAGGCCCCGGTCCCGCAACCCGGCCAGCACGGCCAGCGCGCCGGGCACGAGATGCTCCTCCGGCCGGGCCGCGCCGGAGCGGAGGGCCTCGCGCCTCGACGCGATCCGCTCCATCAGCCGGCCGTGGTATTCTTCCTTGTAAGCGAGGGGCTCGCGCGGCCGGCCGCCCCGCCTGCGGACCTCCTCGGCGAGGCGGATCATCTGGTAGATCGTCTGCTTGCCGGTGAGCTCGGCCACGAAGGCGCGGCAGACGCGGGCGACCTCGTCGGGCGTCTCCGCCGTGCCCGCGGCCAGGATCTCTTCCGTCATCATGCCGACCATGACCTCGGACCAGCCCTCGCGGATGAGGCTGAGGGTGCCGTCGAAATCGAACAGGATATGGCGGAAGGCGGTCCCCGGCGTGACCTCGCACACGATCTCGACCGCTGTCCCGGACAGGGTTCTCGGCCGCGGCACGTCGGTGACGCTTCGGCGGTAATCTTCCTCGAGCCAAGCCACGAGGAGATGTTACACGAGAACGGAGGGCGCCTTCAAGGACCGCGGGCGGCGGTTTGCGCGAACGGGCCAATTGGAGAGACGCCGGACGACGTCTCTTTGCGCTATTTTATCGGGACCCGGAATTCCTGAACCCTATGGGCGTCCCTTTCGACAATGAAAACCGCGCCCTTGTCATTGACGGCGACGGCGACCGGGCCCGAGAGCGGTCCGTCCGGGACGCCCTTGCCTCCCAGGCACGCGATATGCTGTCCGTCGGGAGAGAACTTTTGGATGCGGCCATTGCCCGTGTCGGCGACGTAGAGGCAGCCCAGGGCGTCAAGGCAAAGGCCTTGGGGGCGGTTGAGCTCGCTCTCGCCCACGCCCGCCTTCCCGAACTCGGAGAGATAGCCGCCGTCGGGGGTGAACTTCTGGATCCGGCCCCCCTTGTCCACCACCAGGATTTCGTTCTTCGAATTGACGGCGATGCCCGTAGGCGAAGAAAACTCCCCACGGCCGGTCCCCGGCTTGCCCCAGAACTTCTTCAAGCTCCCGGTTGAGGAAAACCGGACGACGCGGTTGTTGCCGGTGTCGGCGACGTAGACCTCGTTGTTCGCGTCGACCGCGATGCCCGTCGGCCCGCTGAGCTCTCGTTCCCTGACGCCGTTGCTGACCCATTTCCCGACCAGCTTTCCGGTCCGGTCGAACTTCACGACGCAGGAATTCCCAAAGTCCGTGACGTACACGAAGCCTTGGCCATCCACGGCCAGACCGGCCGGGACGTTCAGCTTCCGGACGTCCAACGACGTGGAGCCCCAGCCGAAAGTCCTGAGTTCCGCGTCGTACCGCCGGATTTTGAAGTCCGTCTCGTCGGCGAGGTAGACGTTCCCTGACCTATCGACGGCGACGGCCTTGGGGAACTTGAAAGGCTTGGCGAGGAAGCCTCCCACTTTTTGGGTGCAAACGTAGTCTCTCGCCGTTAGCAGGGCCGAAACGGGGGCGGGGTCGAAACCTTCCCGGACCTCGAACGACGCTTCCCAATCGGCGTAATTCTCGAGGCTCAGCCTGACCCGGCGCTCGCCGTAGGGAACATAGGAGAGTTCACAATCCGTAGCCTTGCCGGTGTCCTTCCCGTCCAGAAAAATCCTGGCTCCCGGGGGCGCGGAGCCGACCTTGACCGTCCGCCCCGTGCTCTGGAGCGGGATCGACTCAGTCTCCGAGGGCTCCAGCATGAATTTCTCTTTCTTGACGGAGGCGTACCCCTCCTTATCGAGCTCCAGGGTGAACTTGGGGACGTTCGACGAGTAGTTGCAGGGGGTCTTGCCCAGGAACTCGCCGTTGACTTTGACGTCGGCCCCCTGGGGCACCGTATTGATGCTCAGCGCGAAATTGGTGATCAGGCCCAGATGCTGCTTCCGCGCCAGCTCAATGACCCGGCTCATCTGGGTATCGAAAACATCTTTGGTCGCCTGGGCGGCGTAGCCGGGGTCCACATCGAACATGTTCCGGAACTCCCGCATGGCGCCGGAAAGCTCTCCTTCTTTGGAGAGGGCTACGCCGAGCCAATAATAGATATTACACGCGAACTGCTTCCTTTTCTGGAGGTCCTCCAGGCCGATGACCTCGGTGAGGACGGGCCGGAGGTTCTCGACGGCCTTGTCGAGATCCTTCCCCTCCTTGATCAGTGCGGCGTTATCGCCGATCCGGGTTTCGACCCGAACCACGATTTCGGGCTGTGTCCGGGCGACCTCGGCGGGGTTGGCAGACTGCTTGGCAAGTTCCTCGACCTCCTTCTCGCTGAGGACGTCGACGACCTCGTAGTGGATATATCCGGTGACCTTGCTCCCGTCCTTTTCGAACGTAACCCTGTAGAAATCGCCCTGGCGTCCATCGGAATCCAGGATCCTGCCCAAGGGGACTGTGGTCAGCGCCTGCGCGGTCATGCTCGCTCCCGCATAGATGACCGAGTTGTCGATAGTGACCCTCAGTTTGCCTCCCTCCCCGGCCCCGATCGGGAGCTGGCTCAGGAGAAAGACGGCGATCGCGGCGAGCGAACGCAAATGGCATATCCTCGGTGCCGACATCCCATCCCTCCTTCGGTCAGCCGGTGGACGGCGAGGTGATATTGACGATCTTCCAGACTCCGCCCACCTTCTTCAAGTCCCACGTCTTCGGCCCTTCGAAGAGGATCGTCTTCTTCTTGTCCCGTTTGCCCGTTCCGTAGATCCTTTGGGAGAAACTGAGCTTCGCGGTCGAGCGGTCGGCGAAGGAGATGGACCGCTCGGCGAAGATCCGCGATTTGATCGCCTCGTAGCCGTTAAACCAGTCCACGTAGACCCGCCGGACGTCGTCGTGGAGAGCGGGTGAACCCAGCGGGTCGAGCACGGCGGGGAGATTGTTGCTCTCCTCCGCGACGCGGTATCGCTCGAGCATGTCCATGATCTCGGCCTTCGAGATGCCCTTGTCCGCCTCCAACAGGTATTTCTTGGCCTCCCCGCTTTCCTTGTCGATCTTCAGGGCCTGCTCCATCTCCCTGACACAGAGTTGATAATCGCCGTTGTTGAAACCGGCCGTTCCCCGTTCGAGATACGGCCTGGCCTGCTCGGCCCGCTTGGCTGCTGTCGCCCTGTCCAGGAGATCTTTGGCCCGGGCATCCGACGGGTCGTCGACCAGCATCTTGCGAGCGAGCCCCGCAGCTTCCTCAAAATGTCGACTTTCGAGGCTTGACCTGATCTTGGCCAATGCTTCGTCGCGGGCCGAGAGCGAGGCCGACAGCGAAGGCAGCTCGACAGAGCGCGTGGTCGGGGAGATGTCTTCGGGCTTCAACGTCCTGAGGTCGGAAGCGGCGCGGCCGTCCCCCCCGCCCCGCACGAGAGCGAAATATCCGACGCCGGCCAGCCCAGCCAGGCCGAGCACGCCGCCGGCCAAGGCCAGCGGGTGCCGCCGGAGCGACGGAATCGGGCCCCGTCGTGTCTCCTTTCCGTCATAGGCACGGGTGGCCTGGGCGAATTTTTCCGGGTCCTCGAGGGCGGCAATCATGGCCCGGCCGCTTTGATAACGCTCATCGGGGTTCTTGGCCAAAGCCGTCTTGACGACCTCCTCATAGCCCGGGGGCAGGTCGTGGTTGACCTCCGTGACCCGGGGGGGGTCTTCGTTGACGATCTTGAAGATGATCGTAGACATGTTGTCGCCGGCGAACGGCTTTTTGCCGGTCAGGAGTTCGTACAGGATGAT
>JBBISK010000135.1:0-6960 GCA_037441295.1 Candidatus Aminicenantota bacterium
CGCGACTACGGCCTGGCCGACAAGAAGCGGGCCATCGAGCAGCTGGCCATCAAGTTCCCGTTCATCGACATCGACCGGGTCGGCATCTACGGCCACTCGGGCGGCGGGTTCATGACGGCGGCGGCCCTGCTCGTCTACCCCGATTTCTTCAAGGTCGGCGTGTCGTCCTCGGGCAACCACGAAAACAACATCTACAACCGCTGGTGGAGCGAGAAGCACCACGGCGTCAAGGAGGTCACGGACAAGGAGGGGAACGTCAAGTTCGAGTATAGCATCGAGAAGAACTCCGAGATCGCCAAGAACCTCAAGGGCCACCTCCTGCTGACGACGGGCGACATGGACAACAACGTCCACCCCGGCAACACCATCCGCCTGGCCAACGCCCTGATCAAGGCCAACAAGCGCTTCGACTTCTTCCTCTTCCCCGGACAGCGCCACGGCTACGGCGACATGAACGACTACTGGTTCTGGATCCGGGCCGACTACTTCGCGAAGTGGCTGCTCGGAGATTTCTCGCAGATGGTCGACTTGATCGAACTACAGCGTGAGAAGGAACAATCGGGGGACAAGCGCGGAAAGTGATTCCCTTTCGGCCCCGATTGTAATTAGAATATGAGCGAAAGGTCGACGACATGAGTGACCCAAGACCGGAAACACCCGCGACACCGCCCGCTGCCTCCGCCCCGCCGCCGGCCAAGCCCGTCCGCCACTACGGCATGGTCGCCCTCGTCTTCCTGACCTTCTTCGTCATTTCGCTCGTGACGAACGTCATCGGCGCCATCAACCCGGACGTCGGGAAGAGCTTCGCGCTCAATTTGACCCTCGTCGGGCTGCTGGCCTTCGCCTTCTTCATCGCCTACGGCGTCATGTCCATCCCCTCCGGCATGCTCGTCGAGCGCTTCCGCGAGAAGCCGGTCATGATCGCCGCCTTCGTCCTGGCCCTGGCCGGGGCGCTCCTCATCTCGCTCTCCCCCGGCTACCTCGTCTTCCTCCTCTCCCTCTTCCTCATCGGCGCCGGCTTCGCCGCCCTCCAGGTCGCCATCAACCCGCTCCTCCGCGTCTCCGGCGGCGAGGAGCACTTCGCCTTCAACTCGGTCATGGCCCAGCTCATCTTCGGCGGCGCCTCGTTCCTCAGCCCGCTCATCTATTCGTATTTCGTCCAGAACCTCGCGCGGCCGGAGGGACACGGCAAGCCCCTCGTCGGGCTCATGGCCAAGCTCGTCCCGCCGTCGCTCCCCTGGGTTTCCGTGTACTGGGTCTTCGCGGCCCTGATGGTGGTCATGGTCGCGGTCCTGGCCGCGGTCCGTTTCCCGCTCGTCGTCCGGACGGACGAGGAGCGCGCCGGCGCCTGGGTCACGCACAAGGCCCTCTTCAAGAACCGGACCGTCCTCCTCTTCTTCATCGGCATCTTCGCCTACGTCGGCACCGAGCAGGGCGTCTCCTACTGGATCTCCAAGTTTCTCCAGACCTACCACGGCTACGACCCGCAGACCGTCGGCGCCGCCCGGGTCTCGCTCTTCTGGGGGCTGATGACCGTCGGCGGCCTGCTCGGGCTCGTGCTGCTCAAGCTCTTCGACAGCCGCAAGGTCCTGGTCGGATTCGCCGTCGCGGCCATCGTCTTCCTGAGCCTGGCCCTGTTCGGGCCGGGGCCGCTGGCCCTGGTCATGTTCCCGCTCATGGGCTTCGCCGCCTCGGTCATGTGGCCGATCATCTTCTCGCTGGCCCTGAACTCCGTCTCGAGCCACCACGGCTCGTTCTCCGGCATTCTCTGCACGGGCATCATCGGCGGCGCCCTCGTGCCCCTCGTCATTGGCCGCCTGGGCGATTGGTTCGGCCTGCGGCAGGGGATGTTCCTTCTTTACATCACGCTCGGCTACATCCTCAGCATCGGCCTCTGGGCGAGGCCGATCATCCTCAACGAGACGATCGCCCGGAAGAGGCGGAAGGAGGCGGCGTGAACGAGGAGCGGGTCGTCGGCGTCGACCTCGGCGGGACGAACGTCCGGGCCGGCCGGGTCGAGGGCGGGCGGCTGGTCGAAGTCCGGTCGGCGCCGGTCCGCGGCCGGGGCACGGAGCGCGAGGTCCTCGAAGACCTGTTCGGCGTCGTCGACGCGGTCCTCGGCCGGGGGGTGGCCGGCATCGGGGCCGGCGTGCCGTCGGTCATCGACCTCCGGGCGGGTGTCGTCTACGACGTCCAGAACATCCCTTCGTGGAAGAAGGTCCCCCTCAAGGCGTACCTCGAGGAGCGCTACCGCCTCCCCGCTTACGTCAACAACGACGCCAACTGCTTCGCCGCGGGCGAGAAGCATTTCGGCAAGGCCAGGCCGTACGACGCGGCGGTCGGGCTGATCCTGGGCACGGGGCTCGGGGCCGGCGTCATCGCCAACGGGAAGCTCTACTCGGGCATCAACTGCGGCGCGGGCGAGTTCGGCATGCTGCCCTATCTCGACCGCAACTTCGAGGCCTACGCCAGCGGCCAGTTCTTCGAGCGCGTCCACGGCCTCTCGGGGCGCGAGGCGGCGGAGCGGGCGGAGCGGGGCGAGGCCCGGGCCCTCGGGATCTTCACGGAATTCGGCCGGCACCTGGGCGAGGCGGTCAAGGCCATCTGCTACGCCGTCGACCCCGAGGCCATCATCCTGGGCGGTTCCGTCAGCAAGTCCTTCCGCTTCTTCAAGGACGCGATGTGGGAGACGTTCCAGGGCTTCGCCTACTCCATCACCAAGGAGCGGCTGAAGGTCGAGGTCTCGGAGACGGAGAACATCGCCATCCTCGGCGCCGCGGCCCTCTACTACGACGCCCGGGCGACGTGAGGTCCGAAACTAATCTATCGATCCGGGCGTTCTCGTAGAGAAAGAAAAGGAGTCATCTTCATGCCCAGACGCAACCGGATATCCTCGAGACGGGCTTCGGCCGCCGCTGCGCTCCTCCTCGCGACAGCCTTTGCCCTCCGGCCCGCGCCGGCCCGCGGCGAGGAGGAGAAGAAGGGGCTTCTCGGGCCGTGGAAGGACACGGCCGAGCTGAGCTTCGTCATGACGGGAGGCAACTCGGCCACCTCGACCTTCAGCTTCGGCAACACGCTTAAGCGGAATTGGGCCAAGGACTCCCTGACCATCAAGGCCTTCGCCCTGAGCAGCCGGGCGACGACGGTCAGCCGGACGGCCCAGGGCACCGAGACCGACTACACGGTCCTCGAGGAGAAGCGGACGAACCTCGTGGCCGAGAACTTCGCCCTCTCCGGCCTCTACGACCACCGCCTTTCACAGAAGTTCGTCCTCCAGTTCGGCCTCGGCTGGGACCGCAACAAGTTCGCCGGTGTCGCCGGCCGGGTCATCATGACCGCGGGCACGGGCTACGCCTGGGTCGAGACGAAACGGACGACGCTCAAGACCGAGGGCGGCCTCACCTACACCTGGCGGAAGTATTTCGGGCAGAGCGCCTCGTCATTCGCCGGCTTCCGGGCCATCGCCTTGTTCGAGCAGAAGATCCTCGAGACCTCAACAGTCGCCAGCACATTCATCTTCGACGATAACCTGAAGAGGACGGTCGACTGGCGCTACGACTGGACGAATTCCCTGGCCGCCTCGATCTCGAAGGTCCTGGCCCTCAAGACGAGCCTGCGCCTGCTCTACGCCCACCTGCCGGCCGAGCAGGCCGTGCCGCTCTTCGACCTCGGCGGCAACGCCACCGGGCTGACCGTGCCGGTGCCGCTGAAACGGCTCGACAGCATCTTCACGACCTCGATCGTCATCAATTTTTAAGAAGATTCGACCCCGTCCTCCCGTTTGACCGTCCCGGCCCGGTCCTATAGAATGGAGCCGAAGGAGATCGGGCGCGGCGGGTGACCCCGCGCCGCCGGGAGGGAATGGGCATGAAAAAACGATACTGGCGCTGTTTCATCTGCAACGACATCCACTACGGCATCGCGCCGCCCGAGGTCTGCCCGACCTGCAAGGTCGCGAACGCCTACGTCGAGGTCACGGCCGAGGAGGCCCGCAAGTTCCTGGGCGGCGGTCCCGACACGACCTTCGCCCCGGCCGATTTCCGCAAGGCCATCGAGCGGTTCACCGCCGGGAACGAGTTCATGGTCAACCCGGACGAGGCCAAGCTCGCGACCCTCCTCCGCGGCATCTTCGAGAACGAGGATAACCACGGCTTCAAGTTCTGCCCCTGCCGCCTGCGCACCAAGGACTGGGAGGAGGACCTGAGGCTCGTCTGTCCATGCAACTTCACCATCCACGAGACGTACAAGGATGTCCCCGGCGGCGAATGCTGGTGCGGACTCTTCGTCAGGAGGAAATGATGGCCAGGCTGCTCATGTTCCACGGGCGCGAGTGCCCCCACTGCCGGAAGATGATGCCCCTCGTCGAGAAGCTCGAGGCGGAGTCGGGCATGGCCTTCGACAAGCGCGAGATCTGGCATGACGAGGCGAACGCCGACCTGATGCGCTCCTACAGGCCCGTCATCGCCGCCAAGTGCGGCGGCCAGCTCCGCGTCCCGACCTTCCTCAACGCCGACACGAGCGATGTCGTCTGCGGCGAGATGGACTACGACAAGCTCAAGGCCTGGGCCCTCGCCCAGTTCGCCAATTAGGCTGGCGCCGGGCCCCCGCCCGGCCCCGGACCGCTCCAGGGGGTGGCGATGATCGAACGATTTGACCCGCTCAAGGGCGAGCGCCTGCAGATCCTCGACGAGTCGGGCCGGGCCCGGCCCGGGCTCGAGCCGGCCCTGGGCGCCGCGGACCTGCGCCGGATGTACGAGCGCATGGTCCTCACCCGAGTCGGCGACGCCAAGGCCCTCAAGCTCCAGCGCCAGGGCCGGATGGGGACCTTCGCCTCGAGCCTCGGCCACGAGGCCTGCCAGGTCGGCACGGCCTCGGCCGTGGCCGCCGGCGACTGGTTCTTCCCCTACTTCCGCGAGATGGGCGTCTATCTCACGCTCGGCTATCCCCTCGCCGACTATTACCACTACTGGATGGGGAACGAGGCCGGGCTCCGGACCCCGGACGGCCTGAACATCTTCCCCCTGGCCATCCCCGTCGCCTCCCAGGTCCTTCACGCCGTCGGCGCGGGCATGGCGGCGAACATCCGCAAGCTCCGCCTGGCCGTCTTCTCGACCTTCGGCGACGGCGCGACCTCGGAGGGCGACTTCCACGAGGCGATGAACTACGCCGGCGTGTTCAGGACGCCGACCGTCCTTGTCTGCTACAACAACCAGTTCGCGATCTCCGTGCCGCGGAGCCGGCAGACGGCCTCGGCGACAATCGCCCAGAAGGCCCTGGCCTACGGCTTCGCCGGCGTCCAGGTCGACGGCAACGACGTCCTGGCCGTCCGCGCCGCGGCCACGGAGGCGGCGGAGCGGGCCCGCGCCGGCGGCGGCCCGACCCTCATCGAGGCCTACACCTACCGAATGGGCGACCACACGACCTCCGACGACGCCGCCCGGTACCGCTCGAAGGACGACGTCCTGGATTGGGAGAAGCGCGATCCCGTCGCCCGCTTCCGGCTCTATCTCGCCTCCAAGGGGCTTTGGGACGAGGCCTGGGAGAAGGGCGTCCAGGAGGCGGCGGCCGACGCGGTCGAGAAGGCCGTCGCCGCTGCCGAGTCCCGCCCGCCCGCGGCCGTCGAGGACCTCTTCGCCTACACTTACGCCGCGATGACGCCCGAGCTCAAGGACGAGCTGGCCGAGACCGAGGCCGGCCTCAAGGGAGGCCGCCGATGATCATGACCATGGTCCAGGCCATCAACCAGGCCCTCGCCCAGGAAATGGAAAGGGACGACCGCTACGTTCTCCTTGGCGAGGACGTCGGCCGCGACGGAGGCGTCTTCCGGGTGACGGAGGGGCTCGTCGACCGATTCGGCGCGGAGCGCGTCATCGACACGCCGCTCGCCGAGTCGGGCGCGGTCGGGGCGGCCGTCGGCATGTGCGCCCTGGGCTTGCGCCCGATCGTCGAGATCCAGTTCATGGGCTTCATCTACCCGGCCTTCAACCAGATCATCTCCCACGTCGCCCGGCTCCGGAACCGGACGCGCGGCCGCTTCGCCGCGCCCCTCGTCATCCGGACGCCGTACGGGGCGGGCGTCCGCGCCCTCGAGCATCACTCGGAGAGCACCGAGGCCCTCTTTTGCCAGATCCCGGGCCTCACCGTCGTCGTCCCCTCTGACCCGGCCGACGCCAAGGGCCTCCTCGTCGCCGCGCTCCGGAGCGACGACCCCGTCCTTTTCCTCGAGCCGACGCGCCTCTACCGCGCCGAGAAGCAAGATGTGCCGGAGGCGGCGGTCGAGGCGCCGCTCGGCCGGGCCCGGGTCGCGCGCGAGGGCAAGGACGTGACCGTCGTCGCCTGGGGAGCCATGGTCCCCGTGGCCCGCAAGGCCGCGGACACGCTCGCGGCCGAAAAGGTCGAGGTCGAGATCGTCGACCTGAGGACGCTCGCCCCCATGGACAGCGAAGCAGTCCTGGCCTCGGTCCGCAAGACCGGCCGGGCCGTCGTCCTCCACGAGGCCCCGAAGACCTGCGGCCTCGGCGCGGAGGTCGCGGCCACGATCGGCGAGCGGGCCCTGCTCAGCCTGAAGGCGCCCGTCCTGCGCGTCACCGGCCAGGACATCATCGTCCCGCTCCCCAAGAGCGAGGACGTCTATTACCCGAGCCCCGAGCGGTTGGCCAGGGCCGTCCGCCGGGCGATGGAGTTTTAAGCATGGCCAAGCAATTCTGGTTCCCCGACGTCGGAGAGGGCATCAGCGAGGGAGAGATCGTCCGCTGGCTGGTCAAGGAAGGCGACGAGGTCAAGCCCGACCAGCCCCTGGTCGAGGTCGAGACGGACAAGGCCGTCGTCGAGCTGCCGTCGCCCTACGCGGGCACGGTCCTCCGGCTCCATCACAAGGAACGGGACCTGGTCAAGGTCGGCCAGGTCCTGGTGACGGTCGGCGCGCCGGGCGAGGCCGTGCCCGAGCCCGGGACGGCGGAG
>JBBISK010000136.1:0-6947 GCA_037441295.1 Candidatus Aminicenantota bacterium
AAGTACCACTACATCCTCATCGACACGCCGCCCACCCTGGGCCTGATCACCCTGAACGCCCTCGTCGCAGCCTCGGCCATTCTCATCCCGATCCAGTCCTCGTACCTCTGCCTCGAGGGCACGGACGACCTCCTCGAGACGATCGAGAAGGTCCGGCGCATCGCCAACCCCCAGCTGAAGATCATCGGCGTCCTGATCACGCTCTACGACAAGAGGACGAACCTGGCCCGGGACGTCGTCGAACGCATCAAGCGCGTGTTCGGCAACAAGCTCTTCAAGACGTTCATCTCCAAGAGCGTCAAACTCGAGGAGAGCCCTGCCTACAAGGAATCGATCTTTACTTACGCCCCGGGTTCGATCGGGGCGGAGCAATACAGGAAAGTCGCCGAGGAGATATTGGACCGTGCAAAAAGTTAAACGATCCGGCCTTCCAGATTCCGTCGGCATGAGGCACGACGGCCACTTTGTCGACCTGATCTCGGCCCGCGCCCTGGGCCCGCGCATACGGATGCTCCATCTCGAGCAAATCGACCCCAATCCACACCAAGCGCGAAGCGAGCTCGGCAACATCGGCGAGCTCATGGAGTCCATCCGCTCCAAGGGCGTCCTCGAGCCCATCCTCGTCCGGGCCAAGGGCAGCCGTTTCGAGATCATCGCCGGCGAGCGGCGCTTCATAGCCTCGAAGAATCTCGGCCTTAAGGAGATCCCGGCCATCGAGATGGACGTCGAAGAGGACGAGGCCATGGAGATCGCCCTCATCGAGAACCTCCAGCGCAAGGACCTCGACATCTTCGAGGAGTCCGAGGGGCTCCAGGCCCTGATCGATCTCTACGGTTACAACCATCAGCAGGTTTCGGAGAAGATCGGCAAGGCCCGCTCGACGATCACCGAGATCCTAACCATAGCCAAGGTCCCGCACGTCGTCCGCGACCTCATCAAATCCTCCGGGGTCTTCAGCCGGAGCACCATCATCGAGGTCGCCAAGCAACAGACCGAGGACGACATGCTCCGCCTGGTCAGGAACATTGCTGAGCGTCATCTGACGCGCGAGGACACCCGAGACCTGTCAAAGGTCCTCAAGGGCAAGACGAAAAAGGTCAAGTACTACGCTTATAACTACGTTCCGGAGAACAGCGACCGTTACCGCCTGAGGCTCGAGTTCAAAAAACAGGCCATCAGCAAGCAGGAGATCATCGCTATCCTGGAAGAGATCATCCAGTCTCTCAGGCTGGAGAAGAAGTCGGCCCAGAACTGAGGACGTGCCGGCCCGCGTGTAGGCCGTCTTGCCACAAGAGCCCGAAACCCCGGGAATTCGAAGCGATCGACACTTATCCGGCGAGCGTTCTATATGGGAGAAGCTGTCCAATAGGGGCCTCTTTGGATGTATTTTCGCCCTCCCGTATTAGTTGACATAATAACTCTTATGCGACTCATCATGTCGGTTTCTTTTTACTTCTTTCCATTCAATAAGATGGAGATTCCCACACCCTGAGGAAAACCCTGCTGCCCACGTCTCTGTGCAACTGAGGAAAACTCTCCCCGACGCCTCCCCTCATTTCCTTTTTGTGCCTCTTTCCGCTTTCCGGCCGGCAATACCGGCCTGCTGATGCGGCTGCTTTCCCGTATCGCACGCCTCTTAAGAGACTCCCACGCCAGCCCTCGACTCGAGAATCTTCTTAACGTTTGCAGGGCCTCAGGCTCCGACCGCTCACGAGTTTCCGCCGGGCGAACTTCTTCTCAAGAGACCTTACTTCTCTCACGAAGCCCTGCTTCCGAATAGCCTGGCCCCGCCGGCTTGGCTTTCTCTTTTTCTCTTCCGAAGCCCCGACAGCACACGCATACCGGGGATTTGAATAGCACATTCGGCCGAGTAGCTCCGGCCGAAACGCCAGTATGGCTGCTCCCACTACGCTCCCGCCGATGCGGCAAAAGCTAGTAACATCCTCATATCACTTAAGTTACGCTTTCATAGCCGCTGGTACGGCAGTATCATGCTGATACTAATATGGTTACGGAATACGAGGACTTTCAGGTCGCCTTGAATGCCCCTGAAGGCGATTTCGGCCCGGTCCCGCCTGCTGCCGCCCGATCGATGGCCCTGAGCCTAACCTTCAAGCCTGTCGGCGTCCCGCAGTGACGGGAAGAGCCGCATCCACAGTCCGGCGACGACGATCGTCCCGACGCCGCCGATCAGAACAGAAGGCACGACGCCGAACCAGGACGCGGTCAGGCCAGACTCGAACTCGCCCAGCTGGTTCGACGTGCCGATGAACAGGAGATTGACGGCGCTGACCCGTCCCCTCATCTCGTCGGGAGTCCTGATCTGCACGAGCGCGGCTCTGATCACCACGCTGATGATGTCCGCCGCTCCGAGAACGATCAAGGCCAGGATGGACAGCACAAACGATTTCGAAATGCCGAAAACGATCGTCCCCAGGCCGAAGACGACGACGGCCCGGAACATCGTCCGCCCGACGCGGCCCTGGGGCGGCCGGTGGGCCAGGACGACCGACATCAGCAGGGCGCCCACAGCCGGGGCGGCGCGCAGAAATCCGAGGCCCAGCGGACCGACGGACAGAATTTCCCGGGCGTAGATCGGAAGCAACGCCGTGGCTCCACCCAGCAGGACGGCGAACAAATCCAGCGAAATGGCCCCCAGGATCTCGGCCCTGCTTCGGATGAAGGCGAGCCCGGCGAACACCGACTTGAGGTCGAACGGCTGCGGCGGCGAGGGGCGCGGCTCGACGTGCAGAACGAACATGAGAAGGCCTGCGCCAAAGAACAGCAGGCCTATGATCGCATAGACGAGCGTCGGCCCGTAGACGTAGAGGAATCCCCCGAGAGCCGGTCCGACGATGATCGCGCTTTGGTTGCCCGAAGCCACCCAGGCCGCCGCACGAGGAAGTAGCCCGGTCGTCACCAGATTGGGCATCAGCGCCTGGAGGGTCGGGCCTTCAAAGGCGCGGACCGCTCCGAGCAGGGCCATGATGACGAGGATGCTTTCCTTAGTCAGCCATCCGGAGGAGTTGCCGGCGGCCAGCACCAGGACACCCAGGGCTTCGATGACCTGGCAAATGCTGACGATCAAGCGCCGGTTGTAGCGATCAGCGACATGGCCCACGACGAGGGTCAGGAGCACCATGGGCACGAACTGGACCAGGCCAACCATTCCCAGATAGAAGGCGCTTCTCGTGAGGGCGTAAACCTGCCACCCGACGGCCACGGCCAGCATTTGATAGGCGAGCGTCGCGGCGATCCGCGCCGAGCAGAAAAGGAGGAACGGTCTGTTGTGCAGGAGCAGCCTGCTGGCGTCCGGATTCGCTGTCGCTGCGTCTGCCATCGGGGTCTCGGATATTATACCTATCTGCGTCTGGCCCGAAAGCCCCGGTCTTGGCCTCGGAATGAACTTCCCCGCAAAAAAAGAAAGTCCCGACAGGGGGAGGCCAGGGTCAGGCCACTCCCCTCTTCCAATCGCCCGCCAGTCGTATGCCCCTCTCTCCTCAGCCGCCGTTAGGACTCGGGAATCGACCGGAGGGCCCGGACGGCGGGGAACCTGTCGAGGGGATGCCGGAACCGCCCTCCCAGCCTGTCAACGAGTGATGACGCCGACGGAAGCGGTCAGCCCAGCGCGAAATCCACCGCCGCCGCGGCGTGCAGGGCCGTCGTGTCGAAGACCGGCACGGGGCTGTCCTTGTCCTTGATGAGGAGCGGGATCTCGGTGCAGCCGAGGATGACCCCCTGAGCGCCGCGCCGGACGAGCTCGCCGATGATGCCGACGTAGGCCCGTCGGGACTCGTCCGTGATGTTCCCGTAGGCCAGCTCCTTGTAGATGACGTCGTGGACGGTCGTTCGGCCCGGCTCCTCAGGGATGAGGACCCGCAGGCCGTGCTCCTTCTCGAGCCGGCCCCGGTAGAAGTCGAGCTCCATAGTGTACCGCGTGCCGAGGAGGCCGACCGTCCTCAGGCCCCGGGCCTTGACCGCAGCGGCCGTCGCGTCGGCGATGTGGATGAGGGGGATGCGGACCGCCCCGGCGACCTCGCCAGCGAGCTGGTGCATGGTGTTCGTGCAGATGACCAGCCCGTCGGCCCCGGCCGCCTCGAGCCGCCGCGCCCACCCCGCCATGAGCCGGCCCAGGCCGGCCCAGTCGCCCCTCCCCTGCCGCTCCTCGACCGGCTCGAAGTCGATCGAGAGCATCAGCAGGTCGGCCGAATGCGATCCGCCCAGGCGCTTCTGCACGCCCTGGTTGATGAGCCGGTAGTAATCGACGGTCGAGTGCCAGGTCATCCCCCCGATGAGGCCGAGCGTCCTCACGGCAGCGCTTCCTACAGGGCCTTGCTCATGGCGGCCAGGAAGTCCTCGTTGGCCTTGGTCTTGCCCAGCTTGTCGATGAGCAGCTCGACGGCCTCGACCTCGTTCATCTGGCTGAGGACCTTCCGCAGAACCCAGATCCGGTTGAGGTCGGCCTCCCCGATCAGCAGCTCTTCCTTCCGGGTCCCGGACCGGCTGATGTCGATGGCCGGGAAGACGCGCTTGTCGACGAGCCGGCGGTCGAGGTTGATCTCCATGTTGCCCGTGCCCTTGAACTCTTCGAAAATGACTTCATCCATCCGGCTTCCGGTGTCGATCAGGGCCGTGGCCAGGATGGTCAGCGAGCCGCCTTCCTCGACCTTGCGGGCCGAGCCGAAGAACTTCTTGGGCTTGTGGAGGGCGTTGGCGTCGATGCCGCCCGAGAGGACCTTGCCCGAGGGCGGGACGATGGCGTTGTGGGCCCGGGCCAGCCGGGTGATCGAGTCGAGCAGGATGACGACGTCTCGCTTGATCTCGACGAGCCGCTTGGCCTTCTCGAGGACGATGTTCGCGACCTGGGCGTTCCGCGTCGGAGGCTCGTCGAACGTCGAGGCGACGACCTCGCCGTTGACGCTTCGCTTGAAGTCCGTGACCTCCTCCGGCCGCTCGGCGATGAGCAGGACGATGAGGAAGATCTCCGGGTGGTTCTTCTCGATACTCTTGGCGATCATCTTGAGGATGGTCGTCTTGCCGGCCCGCGGCGGCGAGACGATCAAGCCGCGCTGGCCCCTGCCGATGGGCGTCAGGAGCTCCATGACCCGGGCGTTCATGTTCTTCGGGTTCCCGTCCTGGAGCTTGATCATCTCGAAAGGATAGAGGGGGGTCAGGCTCTCGAAGTTGACGTTCCGGCGCTCCTCGATGATGACGTCCGGGTGCATGAAGTTGACGGCCTCGATCTTGATCAGGGCGAAGTATTTCTCCCCGTTCTTGGGGGCCCGGACGTGCCCCGAGATGGTATCCCCGGTCCGAAGCTGAAATTTCCGGATCTGCGAGGGCGAGACGTAGATATCGTCCTGGCTCGGCAGGTAGCTGAATTCCGGGGCCCGCAGGAAGCCGAAGCCATCCTCCAGGCACTCCAGGACGCCCTCGGAGAACAGGAGCCCCTGCTTCTTGGCCTGGGCCTCGAGGATCTTGAAGATCAGGTGATGCTTGCTGTCCCCCTCGATCTCGCTCTCTTCGATGCCCGTCGCCGCGGCGAGCTTGACCAGGGCCGGGGCGTCTTTTTCCTCGAGCTCGACCAGGTTGTACTCTTTCATGTCTTGACCTCTCTCAGACTCATTTATTCGTCACTGTATGACCGGCGCTCGGGCGCCGGCCGCGAAGAACTGGCAGGGGGTGTCGTCGGACGTGCGGGGCTCAGTTGGTCAGGGGCGGCTCCTTGGACGCCTCCTCCTCCTCGCCCGCCCGGGCCGTCCGCTCGGCCTCGGCCGGCTTCGGCTCCCGGCCCTCGCCCGGCTTTTTCGGAAGCTCCCGGGTCAGGGCGATCTTGAGGACCTCGTCCATCGATTCAACGAGATGCATGGTCATATTCTGCCGCAGGACTTTCGGCAGGTCCTTCAGGTCCGGCTTGTTGTCGAGCGGCAGGATGGCCTCCCGGATCCCCTCGCGGTAAGCGGCCAGGAGCTTCTCCTTGATGCCGCCCACGGGCAGGATCTTGCCCTTGAGGGTGATCTCGCCGCTCATGGCGACCTTCTTTGTGACGGGGATGTCGGTCAGCAGGGACAGGATGGCCGTGGCGATGGTGATGCCCGCCGACGGCCCCTCCTTCGGCGTCGAGCCCTCGGGGACGTGGACGTGGATGTCGAAGTTGCGGTGGAGGTCCCGGGCGATGTCGAGCTCGTAGATCTTGCCGCGGACGAAGCTGAAGGCCGCCTGGGCGGATTCCTGCATGATCTCGCCCAGCTGGCCGGTCAGGGTGAAGTTTCCCTTGCCGTGGATCTTGTTGGCCTCGAACCTCAGAAGCTCTCCGCCGAACTCCGTCCAGGCCATGCCGGTGGCGACGCCGACCTCGTCCCGCTTGTCGAACTCGGAGCGGCGGAACTTGGGGATGCCCAGGAAGGATTCGAGGTTCTTGGGCGTGACCCGCTCGGCGTGCTCCTTGCCCTTCTCGACGACCCTCTTCACGACCTTCCGGCAGATCGTCGTGATCTCCCGCTCGAGGTTCCGGACGCCCGCCTCCCGGGTGTAGCCCCGGATGAGCCTGAGCAGGGACTGGTCCGAGATCTTGAGGTTGGCATCGGTCAGACCATGGGCCGCCATCTGCTTGGAGACGAGGAAGCGCTTGGCGATCTGGAGCTTCTCGTCCTCGGTGTACCCTGGCAGCCGGATGATCTCCATGCGGTCGATGAGGGGCTTGGGGATCGGGTCGACCATGTTCGCGGTGACGATGAACATGACCTGGGAGAGGTCGAAATCGGTGTCGATGTAATGGTCCAGGAAGGTGGCGTTCTGCTCGGGGTCGAGGACCTCCATCAGGGCGGACGCCGGGTCGCCCCGGAAATCCATGCTCATCTTGTCCACTTCGTCGAGCAGGAAGACCGGGTTCTTGGTCCCGGCCCGCTTGATCATCTGGATGATGCGGCCGGGATAGGCCCCGATGT
>JBBISK010000137.1:0-6943 GCA_037441295.1 Candidatus Aminicenantota bacterium
CAAGACCGCCCTATCGGGCCCGGCCGGCGGGGCCGTCGGCGCCCGGCACATCGCCCGCGCCGCGGGCTTCCCGAACGTCATCAGCTTCGACATGGGCGGCACCTCGACCGACGTCTCCCTCATCGACGGGGCGGTCCGCCGGACCCACGAGAGCCGGATCGGGGACTTCCCGGTCCGCCTGCCCCTCATCGACATCCACTCCGTCGGCGCCGGCGGCGGCTCGATCGCCTACCGCGACCGCGGCGGGTCGCTCCGCGTCGGACCCGAAAGCGCCGGAGCGGACCCGGGTCCCGCCTGCTACGGACGGGGCGACCGTCCGACGGTCACGGACGCGGACCTCTTTCTCGGCCGCCTGGACCCCGACTCCTTCCTGGGCGGGCGGATGCGCCTCGACCCCGCCCGCGGCCGGGCCGCCATCGCCCGGCTGGCCGGGGAGATCGGCAAGACGCCGCTCGAGACGGCCCTGGGTATCGTCGCCATCGCCAACGCCAACATGGAGAAGGCCATCCGGGTCATCTCGGTCGAGCGAGGCACGGACCCGAGGGCCTTCGCCCTGTTCTCCTTCGGCGGGGCCGGCGGCATGCACGCCGTGGAGATGGCCGCCCATCTCGGGCTGCCCACGGTCATCGTGCCCCGGAATGCGGGCGTCCTCTCCGCCCTCGGCCTCCTCCTCGCCGACTCGGTCAAGGACTACACGAAGTCCCTGATGCGGACGGACGCGGAGGTCTCCTTGGCCGGGCTCGGCCGGGAATTCGCCTGTCTCGAGGCCGAGGCCCGGCGCGACATGGGGCAGGACGGCTTCGAAGGCCGGGATCTCGTCATCGAGCCGGCGCTGGACTGCCGCTATCTCGGCCAATCCTATGAGATCACGGTCCCCTTCCGCGCCGGGCGCACGCCGGCCACTGCCTATCTCGCCGAGTTCCATCGCCGGCACCGGGAGCTCTATTCCTACGAGCACCAGCGTCGGGCCGTCGAGATCGTCAACCTCCGCATCAAGGCCGTGGCCGTGACGCCCAAGGTCCCCCTCCGGCGCGTGGCCCGAAGCGTCGCCCGCGGGGCGCCAGAGCCCCTGAAGCGGCAGCCGATGACGACCACCGAGCGGCGGACCATCGCGGGCGCGGTCTATCTTCGCGAGCGGTTTTGTCCGGGCCATGCCTTGAGAGGCCCGGCCCTGGTCATCGACCCGGATTCGACGACGTACCTCGCGCCGGGATACACCGCTCGCGTGGACGGCTTCCTGAACCTCCTCATCCGAAGATCGAGGCGCCCGTGAAAAGCCGCGTCGACCCGATCGAGCTCGAGCTCTTCAAGAACATCTTCATCGCCGTTTCCGAGGAGATGGCGGCCGTCCTCGGCCGCACCGCCCTCTCCCCGAACATCAAGGAGCGCAAGGACTACTCGTGCTCCCTCTTCAACGAGCGGGGCGAGTCGCTGGCCCAGGGCTCCCACATCCCGGTCCACCTGGGGGCCATGCCCCTTTCCGTCCAGGCGGCCATCGCCTCTCTCCGCTTCGAGGAGGGCGACCTCGTCATCCTCAACGACCCTTATCGCGGCGGCACTCACCTGCCCGACATCACCTGCATCTCTGCGGTTTTCTTCGGGGGCCGGCCGGCATTCTACGTGGCCAACCGGGCCCATCACGCCGACGTCGGCGGCATGTCGCCGGGCTCCATGCCCCTGGCGACCGAGCTCTATCAGGAAGGGCTGATCATCCCGCCGCTCAAGCTCGTCTCCCGGGGCCGGAGGAACGAGGACGTCCTGGCGTTCCTTCTGGCCAACGTCCGGACACCCGACGAGCGGCGGGGCGACCTCCTGGCCCAGGTCGCCGCGAACGAGGTCGGCCGCCGCCGGCTCCTGGAGGCCGTCGCCCGCCACGGCCTGGCGAAGGTCCGCCGCTACGCGGGGCTCGTCCAGGACTACACCGAGCGCTTCCTGAGGCAGACCATCCGCGGCATCCCGGACGGGCGCTACGCGTTCGAGGACTTCATGGACGACGACGGAATCACGGATCGCCCCGTCCGCATCGCCGTGGAGGTGACGGTCCGGGGGGACCGGGCCGTCGTCGATTTCAGCCGCTCCGACCCCCAGACCGAGGGCGGCATCAACGCCAACCTGGCCATCACGACCTCGGCCGTCCTCTACGTCTTCCGCTCGCTTGTCGCCGAGGACATCCCGTTCAACACGGGACTGCAGAGGCCGCTCGAGATCGTCGCGCCCAAAGGCCTCGTCGTCAACGCCCGCTTCCCCGCGGCCTGCGCGGCGGGGAACGTCGAGACGTCCCAGCGCATCGTCGATGTCCTCCTCGGCGCCCTGGCGCGGGCCGTCCCGGACAGGGTTCCGGCCGCGAGCCAGGGGACGATGAACAACATCGCCTTCGGCGGCCGCGACCCGGCCCGGGACGCCCCCTTCGCCTATTACGAAACGGTCGGCGGCGGCATGGGCGCGGGCCGGTCGGCCGACGGCCTGAGCGGCGTCCACACGCATATGACGAACTCCCTCAACACGCCGCTCGAGGCCCTGGAGAACTACCTGCCGGTCAGGGTCAGGCGCTACGGCCTCAGGCGGGGTTCGGGCGGGGGCGGGGCGCGACGGGGCGGCCAGGGCATCATCCGGGAGTTCGAGTTCCTCGTCCCGGCCGATCTGACGGTCATGTCGGACCGGCGGGTCTTCGCCCCGTACGGCCTCGGCGGGGGCCGGCCGGGGGCCCGCGGCAGGAACACCCTCGTCTCGGGGGGCCGCGAAATAGACCTCGGCGGCAAGGCCCGGGTCAAGGTCCGGCCCGGGGACGTCCTGCGCGTCGAAACCCCGGGCGGGGGCGGCTACGGCCGCCGCCGCGGCTGACGCGGCCGCGGTTCCTTTAACGGCCCGCGCCGCGTTCTGCAAGATGAAGCTATGGGGAGCCCCCATCAAGGAGGATTCACGATGAGCAAGAGACCGCCGGCCCTTTTCCTTCTCTTCCTGGCCTGCCTCCCTCTCCTCGCTATGGGCCAGGGCCCAGCCGAGAATCACCCTCCCGCCCGTGTCCGGGGGGTCTGGATGCATCCGGGCCAGTTCGGGCCGGAGAGGGCGGCCGCCCTGGAGAAGATTCGCGCGACCCTCGACGCCTACCAGGCGGCCGGGATCAATACCCTGATCATGCTCGTCAAGGACACGGCGGGGTACGTCTATTACCCGAGCCGGATCGCCGTCCGCCATCCCCAGTGGAATTGGGACTTTTTCGGCGAATTCCTGGCCGAAGCCCGCCTGCGGAAGATGACCGTCCACCCCTGGTTCTGCGTTTTCCCCGAGTCGTCCGTCCTGGGCCGCGTCCGGGAACACCCCGAATGGCTCATCCGGAGCCCGCGGCGAGAGATCGTGACCTCGGTCAACCCGGCCCTCCCGGACGTCCGCGACTACGAGCGGAGCCTGATGATGGAGGTCGTGGCCCGGTACGAGACCGGCTGGGTCCACCTGGACTACATCCGCTTCCCGTGCGAGCCGACCGAGCCGTACTTCAGCTTCGACGCCGAGACGCTGCGGCTGTTCCAGGAGCACTCCGGGGTCGACCTGGCCGCGGTCAAGGCGCACGACTCGGGCAACATGATCTGGAACGAGTGGTTGTCGTGGAATCGAGACCAGGTGACGCGGTTCGTCCGCGAGCTCCGCGAATCCCTCAACGCCTTCGGCTGGCCGGTCCGCATCAGCGTCGCCGTCTTTCCCGACGACACGAACGCGCGCGTCCTCATCGGCCAGGACTGGGCGGTCTGGGCCCGGGAGGGACTGGTGGACATGCTCTGCCCGATGCTCTATACGAACCACGCTGCTTTCTTCGAGAAATTCACGAAGCGGGCCGTGGAGGTCGGCAAGGGGCTCTGCCAAGTCTGCCCGGGCATCGGCATCGGCACGTCGCATAACCAGAATACGCCGGAGGGGATGATCGAGCAAATGGGAATAAGCCGGAGCCTCGGCGCCGACGGCGTCGTCTTCTTTTCCGGAGGCAGCCTGAAAGAGCCCTTCCTGGAGAGGCTCAAGGCCGCCAAGTAGACCGGCTCAGGCCTTCCTGAGCTTCCTTTTCTCGATCAGCAGCTGGCCCTGGTAGGAGACGTAGTTGAGCAGGATCATGACCCGCTCCCTGTCGCCGATCTCCTTCTCGAAGACGCCCCGAAGGCCCTTGAGCGGGCCCTCCATGACCTCGATCTCGTCCCCGACCCTGGGCTCCTGACCGTATTTCTCGAGGACGATGAGGCCGTCCTTCTCCCTGGCCCGGAGGCCGGCAATGACCTCCTCGGGGACGGGGATGGGTCCCTCTTTGTTGCCGACGACGCGCTTGACGCCCCGGGTATATTTCACCATCCGGAATTGCTCCGGGAATTCGAAGAGAAGGAAGGCGTAGCCCGGGAAGAACGGCCGGACCTGCTTTTCGCTCCGGTGCTTCGGGCCGTAGATCGTGAACCCGCCCTCCCCGAAAAGCCGCTCGACCTGGGACTCCTTCTTGGGTTTGATGTTGATGACGTACCAGCTGAGCATGCTCAATCCTTGGCCGCCCCGGGTCCGGCCGTGATGCCCATGCGGCCGTAGACGTCCGGGCGCCGGTCCTCGAGGAAGTGTCGGGCGGCGTGGGAGGCGCGGTTCCTGGCAAAATCGCATTCGGCATAGAGGATGGCGTCCATCCCTTGCGGGGCGCGGGCGACGACGGCCCCGTCCGGGTCGGCGACGAAGGACTCGCCGGAGAACTCAAGGACCTCCTCCCTGCCGACGCGGTTGGCCAGGGCCGCATAGTAGCCGTTCTGGAAGGCGGCCGTCCGGACCTCGGCCTCGAACAGGCCCTCGGGCCATTCGCCGACCGCCCCGGCCTGGGGGATGACGACGAGCTCCGCTTCGAAAAGACGGAGGGCCCTCATGTACTCCGGGAAATGGCGGTCGTAGCAGATGGCGACGCCGATGCGTCCGGCCTTCGTTCCGTAGACATAGCTCTCTCTGTCGCCGGGAGCGTAGTAGCCCCGCTCGTGGAAGCCCGGCCCCTCCATGATGTGGACCATGCGCGTGGTGCCGAGGAGCCGGCCGTCGGCGTCGATGACGGGAGAGGAATCGTAGGTCCGTCCGGCGTCCCGCTCGAAAAGGTTGAGCACGGCGACGGCGCCCGTTTCACGGGCCAGCCGGCCGAAGAGGTCCGTCGTCGGCCCGGGCACCGGCTCCGCCAGCCGGCCGCTCTCCGGCCCGGCGGGGAGCTGGGGGTAAAACGGGGTGAAGGCCAGCTCGGCGAAGGCGACTAGGCCGGCCCCGGCCCGGGCCGCCTCGAGGAAGGCCCGGCTCCCCCGCTCCCGGTTCTCCTCCGGGTCGGCCGTGGCGTGCTGTTGGACGAGGGCGATCTTCAGGCTCAAGCCGTCCGCCTACGGCCCGGCTCAGCGGCAGGCCTTCTCGACCTCGGCCACCGTCTTCGGGATCGGTGTCCCCAGGACGCGACGGCCGCGCTCGGTCACGAGGACGTCGTCCTCGATCCGGACTCCGCCGAAGCCCATGAACTTCCCCGCCTCGGCGTAATCGATGAACCCGGTGTGCTTCTTCTCCTTCCTCCACGTTTCGTAGAGGGCGGGAATGAAATAGAGCCCTGGCTCGACCGTCATGACGTGGCCGGGCCGCAGCTCCTTGGCCATCCTGAGGTAGGCCAGGCCGAACTGGTCGCTGCGCTTGACCCTCTTGTCGTAGCCGACGAAGTCCTCGCCCAGGTCCTCCATGTCGTGGACATCGAGGCCCATGTTGTGGCCGAGTCCGTGGGGAAAGAACATGGCGTGGGCGCCGGCCGCGACGGCCTCGTCGACATCGCCCTTCATCAGGCCGAGCTCCTTGAGCCGCGAGGCCATGATCCTGGCCGTCTTCAGGTGGACCTCCTTGAACATGACCCCGGGCCGGATGGCCCGGATGGCCGCCAGCTGGCCCTCGAGGACGATGCCGTAGATGTCCTTCTGCCTCCGCGTGAACTTGCCGCCGACGGGGACGGTCCGGGTGATGTCGGAGGCGTAGTGGAGCCAGGATTCGGCGCCGGCGTCCATGACCAGCATGCGGCCCCGCCTGAGCTCGTTGACGTAGCCGTGGTTATGCAGGGTTTGCCCGTTGACGGTGATGATCGGGGGAAAGGCCATGCGGCAGCCGAGGGAGTTGACGACGCCCTCCATCGCCCCCATGACCTCGCGCTCGTGCCGGCCCGGCCGGGCGAGCCTCATCGCCCGCCTGTACATCTCGGCGGAGACGTCCACGGCGGTCTCGATCTCGCGGACCTCCTCCTTGGACTTGACCAGCCGCAGGTCGACCACGGCCTTGACGAGCTCCGGCGAGGCGCCGGCCTTGACCCGGGCCACCGGAACGTGGAAAAGCGAGGCCAGGGCGACGGCCGTCTCGGAGCGATAGGGCGGCAGGTAGCGAACCGGCCGGCGGGACGCCAGGGCCTTGGCCACGGCCTCGGCGAACGCTTTCCGAGGGGCCGTGCGACGGACGCCAGCCACGCGCGCCCTGTCCCTGAGCCTGGGCAGATCGCCCATCCAGATGATATCCTCGAGGCCGATGTCGTCGCCGTAGATCGTGGCGCGGCCCTCGTCGACGTCGATCGTGGCGGCCAGGCCGGGCGAGTCCAGGCCGAAGAAATAAAGAAAGGTGCTGTCCTGGCGGAAATGGAAGGCGTTGGCCGGATAGTTCATCGGGCTTTCCTCGTTGCCGACGAACACGAGCAGGCCTGACCGGAAGCGCTTCGCCAGGGCCCGCCGTCTTTCGATATAGGTCTTATCCTCGAACATATCTGCCTCCTTTGGGGACTGAACGAATCATACCACATGTCCCCCCTCGCGAGGCAAACGAAAAAGGCTTGCGCGGCGGACACAATACGCCTATTTTTATCGGAGGGCGGCGCCGCCCCGGCAGAGCGGCCCCCCAGCCCGTCTCAAAAAGGAGATCTCGAATGCCGGAACATCCC
>JBBISK010000138.1:0-6315 GCA_037441295.1 Candidatus Aminicenantota bacterium
GCGGCTGGCCTCACTCGCCGCCGGAAGCGGGCTGCTCGCGGCCGGGCTGGCCGCGGGTGGCGCCGGCCGGGGAGGGACCGGGGCCACGGCCGTTTTCATCGCCGGCGGGTTCGTCCTGGCCGCGGCCGGTGAGGTCCTCGGCCGCGTCCTATTCTATGGGGTCGGACCGCAGCAACGCCCAGAAAGCAACTAAATAGCCGAGATCTCAGGCCCCTTCTTCACCATTATCCGGATGGTTTTGGCCTCCTCTATGAGGACTCAAGCTCCCCGGCCGGTTCGCCGCGGCCTTCCCGGGGCATGCCGCGGGGCCCTCTTTTCAAGCTCAAGGGAGTTGAGATAATCCTCGTAATCCCGGCGCGTGTTGAGGTTCCGCAGCCAGCCGGCCTCCAGGAGAGGCACGGCCGCCGTCCGGCAGCGGGCGAAGAGCGGGATGAGGCTCCGCTCGCTGGCCCGGAGGAGGCCCTCGATCTCCGGGATGACGGCCTTGGTGTAGACGGCGAAGAGCGGCTCGAAGTCCCCGGCCGGCGTCACGGGCACGGCGATCTCCGCCCTCGCCGCGGCGGCGACGAGCTTCCGCAGGAACCTCAGGTCGATATCGGGGATATCGCAGGCGACGACGGCCGCGATGTCGTTCCTCGCCGCCTTCAGCCCCGCCAGAATGCCGGCCATGGGGCCGAGGCCGACAGCTTCATCCCTGACGATCCTCAGCTTGCTGTCGACCTTCTGGCCCGGCGAGACGCTCAGCAGGATCTCGTCGAAGCACGGCGCGAGCTGGCCGACGACCCGTTCGAGGAGTGTCCCGCCAGGGACGGGCAGACGGGCCTTCTCCGTCTTCATCCGCCGCCCTTGGCCGCCGGCGAGCACGATGGCCGTGACCGGCCGCCCGCCGCATCGCACCTCGCGCTCCATGCCCGTCATCATACTTGAATTCTCAAGAAAAAAGGACACTCCGCGAGCCCATAAGAAGGAGGATTCTCCATCACGACTTGAGACGACGCCTCCTTGACATCCCGCCGGGCCGACCCGATAATGAGCGGGTCCCCATGCTCCTCAAGCAACAGGATTTCTACAAGTCCCTGACCGCGCGCCGGCCCGGCCTCGTCGAGCGCGTCCGCAAGCTCATTGAAGAGTCGGAGAGGAAGTTTTCCGGACGCAAGAGCGCCGGGCCCGGCTTTCTCTGGGAGCACACGGTCCTCGTCGCCTCCCTTGCTTTTCGCATGGCGCGGGCGGAAAAGGAGGACGCGGACCTCGCGGCGCTCGCCGCCCTCTTCCATGACGCCGGGAAATTCAGCGGCGGCCGCTACCGCGGGGACGACAAGCCGGAGGAGGAGGCGGCCGCCCGCCTGGCCCGGGAGATCCTCGAGGACGCGGGCCTGGAAATGGCCGCCGTGGGGCACGTCGTCCGGGCCCTCCGCTCCCTCTACAACGGCGGCGCCCGGCGCAGCCGGCTGGCCGACATCGTCCACGACGCCGACTTCCTGTCCAAGTTCGGGCTCCTCGGCGTGGCCCAGTTCTTCGTCAAGTCGACGCTCCGCGGCCGGAACCTCGAGTCGGCCATCATGGGCCATCTGAGCAAGGAGCTGACCTACGCTTCGGTCCTGCCGGCGAACATGCGCACCGAGGCGGGCCGGAAGCTCGCCATGCGCAAGTCCGAAGAGACGCTCCGTTTCTACAAGGCGCTTCTCGCCGAGCTCGAGAAGGCCCACGGCATGCAGTTCCGGGTCCGGACCGCCGACGTCCCGCTCCGGTCTGGGCGCCGGCGCCGGCTCGAGGTTCTTCTTGTGACCCCCGCGGCCTGCGAGGCCTGCGGCCAGGGCTGGGAGGTCGAGTTCCGAACGGAGAAGGGCGTCAAATGCGAGCGCCTCGAGGCGGTCGTCCGCTGTTCTGGCTGCGGGGCGCGCCGCGAGATGGGTTTCTGCCTGCCCGAAGTCGCCGCTCATTGTTAAGAGGGACTGCCCCGAGGGGACATTTTCCTCGGGGCTGTCCCTCTTAACAATTGAAAAACGGGGCGGGATAAGCTAAAAATAACCGTGGTGCCTGCCATGAGAACGCCGTCCCGTCCCTTCCCCCGGACCCCCGCCATTCCCGCGGCGGCGCTCCTTCTCGCTCTCTTCGCCGGCCTGGCCCTGACAGGATGCGGGAAATCGGACTCCGGCGAGGAGCAGCCGACGGTGCTGACCAAGGTCGTCATCGGCTATTATCCTTCCTGGAACAAGGCCGCGTTCGACCACACCAAGGTCGACTACAAGCACCTCACTCACATCGCCAACGCCTTCGCCTGGCCCGACGCGGACGGCAACCTCGTCGTCCCCTCCGATTACCTCTATCCCGAGCTCAACGCCGCCGCCCACGAGAAGGGGGTCAAGATGATCATGAGCCTCGGCGGCTGGGGCAACGGCGACGGCTTCCCCGGCATGAGCGCCACGGCCGCGAACCGGGCGCGCTTCATCGGCCAGGTCGTCGATTTCTGCGAGGCGAACGCCTACGACGGGGTTGACATCGACTGGGAGTTCGTCTCGGACGCGACGGAGGAAGCGGACTTCGTCCTCTTCATCCAGGAGCTTTCCGCCGCCCTCAAGGCCAGGAGCCCGAAGCTCCTCCTGACCATGGCCGCTCCCGCCGACGCTTATTACGGGCAGTGGATCGACTTCGAGACGCTGGCCGCGGAGTTCGACTTCATCGGCTTCATGACCTACGACTTCCACGGCTCGTGGTCGGACCACTCCGGTCACAATTCGCCGCTCTACGCCGACGCGGGGGACACGGATGGCTCCGTCGACGAGACCTTCCAGTACGCGCGCCAGAGGCAGGTGCCGCTCGGGAAGCTCCTCCTCGGCATCCCCTTCTACGGCAAGTCCTTTGACTGCGCCGGGCTCGGCCTGCCGTTCACGACAAGCGCGGACTATACTTATGCGGAGGCCATGGGGCTCCTGGCTGCGGGCTGGACGCGGACCTGGGACGCCACGGCCCAGGTCCCCTGGCTTCGCCGTCCCGATTCCGGCATGATCCTCTGCTACGACGACACCGAGTCGGTCGCGGCCAAGTGCGATTACGTCACCAGCCGGCAAGCGGCCGGCATCATCATCTGGGACATCTCCGAGGACTACCGGAACGGCGCCTCCGAGCTCCTGGCGGTCGTCGGGCGGTCGTTCACGTCCAAGTGAGGGGCGCGGCGGCCGCGGGAATACGCTGAAGCGAGGCACGGATGAGAAGAACGATCGTATCCCTGATCCTCGGGGCGCTCGCGGCGTCCTTCGCGGCCGGCGGGCCCGGCGCGTCGCCGGCCTCACCGGCCCCCTCCGCGGCCGCCGACAAGGCCAAGGGCTTCTTCCCGGTCTCCGTCTGGTACGCCGGCGGCAAGGCCCGGGCGCCCATGCTCGAGACGGTCACACCCCGTTCGCGCGAGGCCTGGCGCAAGGACCTGGCCGAGATCAAGCGCCTGGGCTTCAATACCGTCCGGACCTGGGTCGAGTGGACGGCCTGCGAGAAGGAGGAGGGCCGCTACGACTTCGGCGCCCTCCGGCTCCTCGCCGACCTGGCGGGCGAGGCCGGCCTGCGGGTCATCATCCAGGTCTACATCGACTCGGCGCCGGACTGGGTCGGGGCGGACTTCCCTGACGGCAAGTTCGTCTCCTCGAACGGCGTCGCCGTCGAGTCCCAGGCCTCGCCCGGCTTCTGCTTCGACCACGCCGGCGTCCAGGCCAAGGTCCTGCGCTTCTTCCGCGAGGCCGCCCTGGCCGTCAAGGACAAACCCGCCGTCTACGGCTGGGACCTCTGGAGCGAGCCCCACATCATCAATTGGGCCGAGGTCTATTACGTCGGCGACCTCCAGTACGTCCAGTTCTGCTACTGCCATTCGTCCCAGGAGCGCTTCCGGGAGTGGCTGAAGAAGAAGTACGGCGCGCTCGAGAACCTCAATCAGGCCTGGTACCGCACCCTCCGCTCGTGGGCGGACATCCAACCGCCCCGCTACGGGACGATCCTGACCTTTACCGACTACATCGACTGGAAGGAGTTCATCTCGGACAAGCTGGCCGAGGACCTCCGCCTCAAGGCCGAGGCGGTGAAGTCCGTCCTCCCGGACACGGTCGTGACCAGCCATTCCGCGGCGCCCGGCCTCTTCACCCGACCTGACTGGTCCGGCACCCCGGACGACCGCAAGATGTCGGACAGCGTCGATTTCTACGGCGCCTCGATTTACCCCAAGCACGCCTGGACCCTGCGGCCGTGGTCGCCCTTCTACCGCGCCGCCGGGCTGGACTTCGTGCGCTCGATGGGGATCGCGAACGGCGGCTTCTACATCGGCGAGCTCCAGGCCGGCTACGGCGTCTTCGGCATGAAGATAAGCTTTCCCGTGGTCGGCGCGGACCTCCGCGACTGGATGTGGACCGCCGTGGCCTACGGCGCCCGCGCCGTCAACATCTATGCTTACTACCCGATGAGCACGGGCTACGAGGCCGGCGGCTACGGCCTGGTCGAGCTCGACGGCAAGGTCACGGAACGGGCCGAGGCCGCGGGGCGGATCGCCGCCGCCGTCACCGCCCACCGGGATCTCTTCCTCGGGGCGCGGCCGGCCCGGGCGGAGGTCGCCATCCTTTATAATCCCTTGTCTCACATGGTCGGCGGACAGCAGTCGTTCACGGGCGAGGGACAGTCCGTGGGCGTCAATAACCTCAGCGAGTCGCTCCAGGGCATCCACCGGGCCTTCTACGAGCGGGGCGTCCCTGTCGACTTCCTGCACGTCAACGACCTCGGGACGCCGCACGCCTCGGGATACAAGCTCATCATCGCTCCGTACCCGGTCCAGATGTCCCAGCCGCACGTGCGGCGGCTCATCGATTTCGTCCGCGACGGCGGGACGCTCGTGACCGAGGCCCGCTGCGGCTGGGTCGACGAAAAGGGCGCCTCGAGCCCCGTCGTCCCCGGGGGCGGGCTCAGTGACGTCCTCGGCTGCCGCGAGTCCGAGCTCCTGCCCGTGGCCAAGACGTCGCCGATGCGGATCACGGCGGGCCACGAGGCCCTGCCGCTCCTTCGGCCGGGCGATACGCTCGACGCCCTCTTCTTCGAGGAGAGCTTCGACGTCTTCGGCAAGGACAGCCGCGTCCTGGCCGAGTTCTCGAACGGACGCCCGGCCATCGTCTACGCGCCTTTCGGGAAGGGCAGGGCCCTCATCGTCGGCTCCTTCCCCGGCTCGGCCTACCACCATTTCAAGAACGCCGCGAACGGCAAGTTCTTTGCCGGGCTGGCCGAGTGGCTGAAGATCGCGCGACCGGTCGAGGTCGCGGCCGCCGAGCCCGGGGCGCTCGTCGAGGCCCGCGTCCTCGAAGGCGACGGCTACAGGATCCTCTTCGGCTTCAACCGCGGCGAGAAGCCGGTCACGGCCAAGTTCTCCGTGCCGGCAAAGGGCGGCCGGCCGTCGGCCCGCGACATCGAGACGGGGCGTCCCGTGCCGTGCGCCGCCGAGGCGGGGCGGGCGGTCCTCGAAAAGGCCTTAGCCCCCGGCGAGGCCTGGGTCGTGCATATTTCGGAGAAATAGGGACATGATGGAATTCTGCGGCGGCGTCGACGTCGGCGGCACCAAGATCGCCTCGGCCCTCTTTGCCACGGACGGGGTGATGACGGCCAGGGCCAAGGCCCCCATCGACTCGTCCGGCGGGGACCGGGCCGCGGGCCAGGTCGCGGGGGAGGTCAGGCGCCTCGTCGAGGCGGCGGCCGCGGCGGGGGGGCGGCTGCGCGGCGTCGGCGTCTGCGTGCCGGGCATCGTCTACGCGGCGACGGGCCGGGTCTGGGCGCCCAACATCCCCGGCTGGGACAAGTACGCGCTGCTCGAAGCGATCGGGGGGAAGAGGGGACACGCGTCCGGGGAACATGTCCCCATTATTTTAGAGAGCGACCGGAGCGCCTATGTCGTGGGCGAGGCCTGGCGGGGCGCCGCGGCGGGGGCCGCCGACGCCGTGTTCCTGGCCGTGGGCAGCGGCATCGGCGCCGGCATCCTCGCCGGCGGCCGGCTCGTCCACGGCCATGAGGACATCGCCGGGGCCGTCGGCTGGTTCGGCCTCGACCCGGACTTCCGGCCGGAATACGCGACGATGGGCTGTTTTGAAGCCGAGGCCTCGGGCAATTCCATCGGCCGCAAGGCCCGGGAGCGGCTGGCCTCCGGACGCCCGTCGCTCATGACGGAGCTGGCCGGCGGCCGCATCGACGCCGTCACGGCCGAGACGGTGGCCGCGGCCGCCCGTCGCGGCGACCCGCTCGCCCTCGAAGTCGCGGCCGACGCCGTCCGCTACCTGGCCATGGGCATCGCCAACAGCCTGG
>JBBISK010000138.1:6325-6941 GCA_037441295.1 Candidatus Aminicenantota bacterium
CAACATCGTCAGCATCCTCGACCCGGAGGTCGTCGTCCTCGGCGGCGGTCTGTTCCAGGCCGCGGACGTCTTCCTCGAACCGGTGCGCCGCGAGTTCCGCAAATGGGCCCAGCCGATGGCGGCGGAGAAGGTCCGCCTCGTCCTCTCGGCCCTGGGCGAGGACGCCGGCCTCGCCGGCTGCGCCAAGCTGGCCTGGGAGCGGCAGGGCGAGCGTCAGGAACGAGCCTAGTGAGAAGGAGCAGGATCATGTCGGCACAAGCCTATCTCGAAAGGGTCCGCGGCATCCTCGAAGAGATCGAGACGAAGGAGATGGCCCGGGTCAAGGCCGCGGCGAGGATCATGGCCTCGTCCATCCGCCGAAAGGGCCGCGTCTACATGTTCGGCAGCGGCCACTCCGTCATCCCCGTCCTCGACATCTTCCCCCGCTACGGCAGCTTTGTCGGCTTCTTCCCCCTCTACGACCCGCGGCTGATGTGGTCGAACGTCATCGGCCCGGGCGGCGCCCGCGAGCTCCTCTGGCTCGAGCGCCAGGAGGGCTACGTCAAGGTCTTCCTCCAGAGCTACCCGCTCGAGCGGCGCGACACGATGCTCGTCTTTTCCCACGGCGGCCTCAACG
>JBBISK010000139.1:0-6926 GCA_037441295.1 Candidatus Aminicenantota bacterium
CGCGGCAACTTCCGCGCGGACCTCCTCGAGAACGGCGCGGGCGGCGGCCACGACCGCCTGTCGGCCGTACTCGCGGACAAGCGCCTCGCCGCCCGTCTCGCGAAGCAGGGCGTCGAGCGACGGGATGCGTCTGAGGGCTGATTCGTTCACTTTGGGCTCGGTTCGGGCCGCCCGGCGGCGCTTAACCCTATTTCGCCTTGTCGCTGAAAACGATCTTCTCAAAAACGTCCTGATGGACGTCGTGCGTCTTCCGGCCCGCCTCGACGACCGGGACCTCGAATTCGAACCGGAGGTCCTTCGGCGGCAGGCAGGAGGCGTTGTCACAGGCCTGGTAGCTCACCGTGCCCCGCATCGTGAGCGGACCGGCGAGGAGGAACTTTTCCACCCTGACCAGCGCGCCGAGGACGGCCTCGCCCTCGTAGACTATGAGCTCGGCCTTCGTGTAGGCGAACCTGCCGCGATGGCCCTGCGGGTAGACGACCTCGAGCGTTTGGGCGCCCTGGCTCTCGTCGATGGCCAGCGTCGTCGGCACCAGGAACTGGTCGGCCGGCATGTCGTTGTTGATATGGTAGCCGGGGCGGATCTTGAGGACGACCGCGACCTTGACCGTTTCGCCCGAGTGGATCCCGTCGCGGGAGAGGAGGACCTTGGCCTCGACGACCTGGTCGTCCTTGGCGGCCTGGGGCGCGGCCGGGGATTGCGCCAGGGCGACCGTGGCGAGCAAGGCGAGGGCCAGGCCGAGCGCGAGCGGGACGCGGGCGGTCCGGGCGGGGCCGCGGAGGGCGCGTTTGACGGGGGGAGTCATCATCGCACGGTACCTCGTTTCCCAATCATTAAAGACTTCAGGGGCGGTGTTGTCAAGCCGCCCCAGGCCGCCCCCCGGTCGCCGGCGCTATTTCCGGCGGTCCTTGCCGCCCACGGCCGACTTGACGCCCTCCTCGAAGGGCTCGGTCAGGATGGGCACGACCCAGCCTTCGGGGCTCTCGGCGAAAGTCTCCATATCCTCCCTGACGGCCACCGGCCACTTGAGCATGTCGTAGGTCCCGTCGAGGAGGGAGGCCAGCGTCTTTCCCTTGGGGTAGGGGAAGGCGAGCCAGGCGTTCCGCTCGTAGTAGACGCTGCCGCCCTTGACCGGGAGCATCCGGGTCTGGTTGTTCGTGGCGAACGAGTAGACAAAGCCGCGCGAGACGTAATACCACGGCCCGTTCTCGATGTAGATGAAGGGCTGGGCGAGCGAGGCCTGGCCGCCGTTAAGGTTGGGTGTCGCGAGGTCGAGGTAGAGCGAGGCGAAGCCGATGCCCTTGGCCTCGTCGAAGAAGCTGACCCAGGGCGTGTCGGGGCGCAGGACCGCGGCGTGGGCCGGGTGCATCTTCGACCGTGTCAGGTCGAGGACCTCCGTCGCGCCGCCCTCCTTGAAGGCGGCCTTGGTGAAGACGGCCTTGTTGAAGACGACCTCGGCGTCGCGCAGGGCCATCACGAACATGTCGTTCTCGACCTCGGTCACGGTCTCGACCATGACGACGGGCGATCCGGCATAGAAATGGTAGCGGATGCCGACGTCGACGCCCTTGGGGTAGGGCAGGGCGCCCTTGAGGTTGAGAGAGTAGAAGACCGGCCCGGCGACCTCGTCCGCCTTGGGGTCGGACCAGTCGGAGCTATGGTACCAGGCGTGGGGCGGCGCGTAGATGTCGGGGTTCCAATGGACGGCGCCGTTGGTCTCGAGCTTGTGCTCGAGCTTGAGGCCCGTCGTCTTCTCGACGATCTCGTAGATGACGCCGCTCTTCTCCTGGAGGGTGATCCGATAAAAGCCGTTCTCGACCGTCCGGCCGAAGAGACGGCCCTTGCGGACGGTGAGGTCGGATTTGTAGACCGGTTTCGCGGCCCGGGCGTTGTTGAAGAAGACGAGGTAGGTCGCCTTGGTCCGGGGCTCGAGGTCGGCCAGGAAGGCGACGCTGAACGAGGTCGTCGGGTGGTAGCGGAGGACGGGCTTGCCCGTCTGGCCGTCCTTCTCCTCGATGCCCAGGACCTTCGGGTCGTTCCAGGTGACGAAATCGTAGACCTGGCTCGGCACCTCCTTGTAGACGATGTCCCCGCCCCGGCGCTCGGCCCGCACGACGCGGACCTCGTCCGCCGAGCGGACGTAGCTGCTGATGACGCCGACCGTGGCGTGGACCGGATAGCCCCGGCGCGCGACGCCGTTCTCCTCCGAGAGGATGAGCGAGAGATAGTTCTGCCAGGCCGGGTCCCAGTAGCCCTTGCCCGCCGGCGACGTCCCGGACCAGCCGAGCGGGATCCGTTTTCCGGTCTTGACGTCCTCGAGGGTCAGCTCGACGGCGTAAGTGGTCGCCGGCCGCCAGGCGAAGCGGACCTTGACCTCGAACGGCCGGTCGAGGCGGAGCTCGCCCGTCGGCGGCTCCTTGCCGTCCTGGAGAGGGACGAAGTCGCGGCAGCGCTTCTTGTTGACCTCGACCCGGGCGATGCGGCAAACGGTCCCGGCCGAGGCCGCCGGCGGCGTGAACGGGGCCGTGATCGAATACCAGGCCTCGCCGTCGACCGGATAGCCGAAGGAGGCGCGCGGCTCCTCGGCGGACCGGGCGGCAGCCGCGGCCAGTCCAAGGGAAAGGAAGCTTAGCGAAAGAAAAACGAGCGTCCGCATTTTCGTGCGTTTCATTGTCCCTCCCAATCGATTTTGGCGATGGTCTTCCAGAGCAGGAAGGCGGCGGCCGTCCCAGCGGCGAGGCAAGCCGCGCCGCCCGCCCAATCCATGAAGATGAGCTTCCCGATCCCGAGGAGAAACGAGAGGATGGTGACCAGGGCCAGGGCCCAGCCCAGGAACGGGTAGGCCTGGAGCCCATAGGAGCGGCCGTTCCGGCGGGCCACCGGTCCCCAGTAGCCGCCCGGCCGGACCTTCCTGTAAAAGGCGAGGAGCTTGTCGCGGTCGTCGGGCGGAGTGAGGAAGGTCACGGCCAGCCAGGCGACCGTCGTCACGGCCACGATGAGGAGGATCTTGACCCCCCAGGCATCGACGCCGAACCCCGCCCGGGCCAGCATGGACGACAGCGCCCCGACGAGAGGCGAGTTCGGGAACTCCTGAAGATAGACGGCCATTCCCGCCGAGGCGCTCAGGGCGGCGATCTCCGACCAGGCGCTGACGCGCCACCAGTACCAGCGCAGAAGCAAAACGAGGCCGATGCCGGCCGAGAGCTCCATGACCAGCTGCCAGCCCATCCGGACGCTGCCGAGGAGGTAGGAGAAGCCGGCCCCGAGGAGGGAGACGACGAGGACGAGGACGCGCGAAACCGCGACATAATGCTTCTCGCTCGCCTCCTTGCGGATGAAGGGCTTGTAGAAGTCGTTGAGCAGGAAGGAACCGGAGAGGTTGACGATGGATTCGATGGTCGACATGAAGGCGGCGAAGAGCGAAGCGACGACGATCCCGGTGATGCCGCGCGGCAGGTGGGCGATCATCTTCGGGTAGGCGGACTCCATCGCTCCCGGCGGCGCGTGGACGAGCCCGGGCGCGAGGACCAAAGCGGCGAGCGCGGTCAGGATCCAGGGCCACGGCCGGACGACGTAGTGGGCGATGTTGAACCAAAGCGTGCCGAGCACGGCGTGCCGCGGGTCGCGCGCGGCGAGCATGCGCTGGGCGCTCCAGCCCCCGCCCCCCGGCTCCGCGCCCGGGTAGTAGACGGCCCACCACTGGACAAAGAGCGCCACGACGAAGGCCAGTGGTATGGCCTGCCCGAACGACGGGAAGACCGAGAGATAGTCCTTGCCCGTTTGGGCCGAAAGGCCCTTCATCGCCGTGACGATGCCGCCGATGCCGCCGGCCTTCTCGACGGAGACGACCGAGAGAATGACGGAACCGGCCATGGCGACACCGAAGAGGAGCATGTCCGTGGCTACGACACCCCACAGGCCCGAGAGGGTCGTGTAGAAGATGGTCAGGCCGAGGCAGACGGCCATGGCCGTGACGCCGTTCGTATCGAAGACGGCCTGGATGATCCTGACCATGGCCAGGGTCACCCAGCCGAAGGTGATGCAGGAGACGGGGAGGCCGAGGTAGAGGGCCTTGAAGCCGCGCAGGAAGCGCGCCGGGCGGCCGGAGTAGCGGAGGTCGATGAACTCGACCTCGGTCATGACGCCCGCCCGGCGCCAGAGGTGGGCGAAGAAGAGGATGGTCAGCGTCCCGCCGAGCATGAAGTTCCACCAGAGCCAGTTCCCGGAGACGCCGTCCTTGATGACGATGCCCGTCACGGCCAGGGGGGTGTCGGAGGAGAAGGAGGTCGCGACCATGGACGTGCCGAGGAGCCACCACGGCAGGCTCCGGCCGCCGAGGAAGTATTCCGAAGTGCTCCGCCCGGCTTTCTTTGAATAATAAAGGCCGAGTCCGATGGAGAGGAGGAAGTACCAGACGATAAAGAGCCAGTCGGCGGGCGCCAGCCTCATCGCTTGGCCCTCGAGATGAGAACGCCGACGAGGACGAACACGGCCGCGGCGAGAAAGACCGTGAGGCGCTCGGCCGTGGTCCGGCAAAAGAGGACGCCGAAGACGGCGAGCGGCAGGGCGATCGCCCAGAACCCGAGCGCCATCGGCAGGTAGTCCTTCCTCATGTGCCCTGCCTTCTTCTTATCGGAAATGAGGATTGTGTCCCCGAATTCCGGTTTAGGGCTTGCCGCGCGGGATGGCGAAGACCGGGACGGGGCTGCGGGAGACGACCTTCTCGGTCGTGCTGCCGAGCAGGAACCGGGCCACCTTTCCGGCCTCTGTGGACATGACGATCATGTCGTATTGATGGAGGGCGGCGTAGTCGACGATGCCGTCTGCGGCCTGGACCGCCTTGTAGACGTCCTCGACGACCGGGACATCGACCTTCTCCCGGAGCTTGCGGGCCTTGAACTTCTCGGAAACGGCCTTGAACAGCTCGTCGGTCAGCCGGAAGTCGTGGCCGAAGAGCTCAATGACATAGAGGAAGCCGAGCGAGGCCCGGAAGCCCTTGGCCAGCTTCCAGGCATAGTCGCGCTCGACCTCCTCCCGGCCCGAGAAATCGGTCGGGACGAGGATCTTTCGGATGGCCGTGCCCCCGGCCCTCTTCTTGGTCACGAGGACGGGCACGACCGAGCTGCGCAGGACCTGGTTGGCGACGCTGCCGATCGCTGTCCGGCCGGCGGCGGAAGCGCCGGCGGGGCCGATGACGATGAGGTCGGCCTTGGTCTTGCCGGCGGCCTGGCAGATCGCCTTGGCGGGCGTGCCGGTGACGACCAGGACGTCGTCGAAGGCGATGCCCCGGGCTTTGCTGATGTCGCGGATGCGGCCCTCGGCGGCCTGGGTCGAGGCCTGGATCCGGCCGGTGAGCTCGGCCTCGATGGCCGGCAGGGACTCGCGCAGGACGGGGGAGAAGTCGGGCAGGACGTGGAGGGCGGAGAGCTTGGCGTGGAAGGTCTTGGCGAACTCGGCGGCGTAGAGGAGCGCCTCCTGGGATTCGTCGGAGTAGTCCGTGGCCCAGAGGATGTGCTTGAAGTTGATTGTCATGATGACCTCCCGGTGGAATCGGCCCGGCGGGGGAGTCCCGGCGCGCCGGGGACGGGATTTAGTTTACATCGGACGGGCGGGAAAGGGAAGGGCGGGCGTGGGGAACGAAGCGGGGACACAAGATTCAAATCGGGGACACAATACTCATTTCCCAGTTATCGAGCCGGTCGCGGCCGTTCAGTCGTTCGGGGAAATTCGGTAATGAGTATTGTGTCCCCAAATTAAAAAACTTGACAAATCCCAAAACTGTATTATATTAATAATACAGTGATACGGAGGCGATGCCGTGATCAGAGTTGACGCAACGAGCTTCGTTCCCATCTATGCGCAGATCAAGAAGGAGATCCTCAGGCTGGTGACGACCGGCCGCCTCAAGGTCCACGACCCCCTGCCGTCCATCCGGGACCTGGCCGCCGAGCTCATCGTCAACCCGAACACGGTGGCCCGGGCCTACCGGGAGCTCGAGCAGGACGGCCTGGTCTCGGCCCAGAAAGGCCGCGGCTCGTTCGTCGCCCGCCGGCCCGAGCCCCGCGCCGATAAGGACATCAAGGCCCACTTGGTCCGGGTCATGGACGAAGCCATTGCCGAGGCCCGTAAATTCGACTTGGGCGAGAGCGCCCTCCAGGGGCTCTTCGAGGAACGCCTCAGGGCGGGCGCGGACAGGAAGAAAGGGAGGCCGGCATGAGCGAGTTGCTGCGTATCCACCATCTCTCCAAGAGCTTTGGCCGGACGCAGGCCCTCAGGGATTTCGACCTGGTCATCGAGAGCGGCCGCGTCTACGGCCTCCTCGGCCGGAACGGGGAGGGCAAGACGACCTTGGCCCGCATCCTCATGGGGGTCATCCCGGCCGACGGCGGTGACATCTTCTATAAAGGGCGCCCGATCGGCTACCGGGATAGCTCCTACAAGAGGGAGTTCGGCTACGTCCCCGAGGACCCGTTCTTCTACGAGGACATGACGGTCCGGAGCCTGCTGGACTTCAACGCCCGCTTCTTCCCCAAGTGGAACCCGAAGCGCGCCGCCGCGGACCTGGAGCGTTTCGCCCTCGACCCGACGTCGCGCGTCGGGACGCTATCGCGGGGCACCAAGCTCAAGCTCGGGCTGGCCGTGGCCCTGGCCGCCGCCCCGGAATTCCTCATCCTCGACGACCCGACCTCCGGCCTGGACGTGCCGACCCGCCAGGACTTTCTCCGGGAGATCATCCGCGAGCTCGCCGCCTCGGGCACGACCATCCTCTTCGCTACCCATCTCGTCCACGAGCTCGAGCGCATCGTCGAGCGCCTGCTCGTCCTCCACGGCGGCCGGCTCATCCTGGACGAGGATTTCGAGAAGGTCAAGGCCGAGCGCCAGGCCAGCCTCGAGGACATCTTCGTCGGCCTGGTCGCCGACAAGGC
>JBBISK010000140.1:0-6830 GCA_037441295.1 Candidatus Aminicenantota bacterium
AAGCTCAAACACGTTTTGGCGGTTCCCCCTGGAACTGCCCTCGGAGCGCGTGCTCCCCAGGCTAAACCGCTCTATCACGTTCCGGCCATCCCCCTCCGCCACTCGTCGGAGAGCGCACGGCTGCTTCCCGGAGGGAGACACGTGGACAAGACACATCTGCCAAGGATGATATTTCAGATTCCGGATATGAGAGAGAGGTGCGGGCTGTGTCAGCAAAAGGGGGGTTGATGATGGGAACCAAAAAGGTGGGGGCTTTCTCCAGCCCGCCCAAGAAAGCCATTGTCATTATAACACCGCAAAACCAAAAGTAAAGCGAAATCTTCGTTTTCGCGAAAAAAACCGCCCCGCGGCGCGATTTGCTTTCCGCCCCCGCTTCGGTCACAATAGGCCGACCCCGTTCGAGGAGGGACCATGGACGAGAAGAAGCTGGAGATCAAGGTCGACGAGCCCGTCGCCCTGGGGCAGTACGCCAACCTGGCCGCCATCCGCCACTCGCGGGAGGAGTTCATCTTCGATTTCGCCTTCCTCTTTCCCGACGGCCCCTACGGCAAGCTCGTCTCGCGCGTCATCCTCAGCCCGGCCCATGCCAAGCGCTTCCTGGAAGCCCTCCAGGCCAACATCAAGCGCTATGAGGACAACTTCGGCACCATCGTCCCGGCCGACATCCCGCCGACGGTCAATTTCCTCCAGTAGGCCCGGCGGCCGCGGCGCCGACGTCCGGCCTTGACAAGGGGGGGCTTTTTCTATAATAGTTGAACCAGGGCAGAGGAGCCGAGACTGAACGCCGTTGATTGATACGTCCGGCGATCCGACACGATGGAACAGCGCTAGGAGGTTTGCATGAAGACGAAGCCGATCCTGGTTGCGCTCGCCGTCCTGCTCATCGCGGCCGTGCCCGCGGCGCGCGGGGCGGGATTCCTCATCTACGAGCACGGCGCGGCCGCCATGGCCATGGGCGGGGCCTTCACGGCCGTCGCCAACAACCCCACGGCCATCTGGCACAACCCCGCCGGCCTGGCCTGGGTCGACGGCACGCAGCTCATGCTGGGGGCCACCATCATCATCCCGTCGGGCTCGGTCGCCATGCCCTATTTTCCGGGGTCCCCGACCATCAAGCAGGTCAGCCAGATCTTCACCCCCCCGAACATCTACATCACCCACAAGTTCTCAGACCGCATCACCGCGGGCATCGGCTTCATGGCGCCCTTCGGCCTGGGGACGAAGTGGCAGAAGACGAACACGTCGCCGCCATCCTTCCCCCTGGCCTACCTCGGCTACTTCAATGACATGAAGACGTTCTTCATCAACCCGACGATCGCTGTCAAGATCCTGGATAACCTCTCCCTCGGCCTCGGCTGCTCCTACATCTTCTCGGACCTCAAGCTCAGCCTCTACCAGTCCATCGTTCTCCCGCCCGTGGACGGCGCCCCGTATGATGTTCCTACGGCTCTGAAGGCAACGGGCAACTCGTTCAACTTCAACGGCGGCCTCCTCTACAAGGGCAAGGGCTTCTCGCTCGGCGCGAGCTACCGTAGCCATTTCAACATCAAGTACTCCGGCACCGTTGCCCTGGACAACGAGTTCGTCCCGGCGCCCCTCCAGCCCTACGTCCCGGCCTCCGGCAACGTCAAGACGACCTTCAAATTCCCGGACGTCCTGACCCTCGGGCTGGCCATCAACGTCACCCCGAAGCTCCTCTGGTCTTTCGATGTCCACACGTATTTCTGGAAGCGCTTCAATTCCTATACCGCCGACATCACCTTCCCGTCTCCCTATCCGGCCCAGAGCCTGACGGCGCCCCAACTCTGGAAGAACTCCCAATGCTACCGGATGGGCTTCGCGTACCAGGCGACGAAGAAGCTGGCCCTCCGGCTCGGCGGCTTCTTCGACGAGACGCCGCAGCCGACCTCCACGATGGACCCGAACCTGCCGGACAGCGACCGGTGGGCGATCCAGGGCGGCCTCGGCTACACGATCGGCAAGTTCACCGTCGACCTCGGGGCCCACTTCGAGCACTTCATGGCCCGGACGAGCGAGAACGGCGACATCTTCGGCCTGTTCGGTCCCATCAACCCGGCTCAGGGCCTGTACAAGATGCAGGCCCTCCTGCTGGGCATCAACTTCGGCTACAAATTTTAAGCCAAAATTCTAGGAGGTATCACTCATGGCTTTTCAATTCAAAAACTCCAAGGGGGTCGGGTACTATCTGCACTCCAAGGACGTCAACCTGAAGGGCGGCCGGAAGCAGACGATCTACTACTTCGCCCGCGACGTCCGGCCCGGGGCCCTGGATGCCGTCCCCGCCGGCTACAAGGTCATGGAGACGACCAAGACCGGGATGCCCATCCTGAAGAAGGGCTGAGGCCTTTCGTTCCGGACCGACCACGGGGACAGGCGTCCCCGTCTTCGAAGGGGAACCGCCTTGCCGGGAAAGGCCCGGGGGAGGTGGTTCCCCTTTTTTTCCCCCTCCCGCCTCCGGCGTGCCCAGGCCCGGCCGGGCTTTGACGGGCCGTCCCCTTCTGAGTATACTCGGGCCATGAACGCGAAATCGCTCCGCATCCTTACGGCCGGCCTGTGCCTGGCGCTCCTCGGCCCGGCCTGCGGCCGCAAGGCCCCCGAATCCCCGGCCGCCCAAGCGGCCAAGAAGCTCCGGATCGCCGTCATCCCAAAGGGCACGACCCACGAGTTCTGGAAATCCATCCATGCCGGAGCGGTCGAAGCAGAGCGGGAGCTCGGCGTCGAGGTCATCTGGAAGGGCCCCCAGAAAGAGGACGACCGGGCCCAGCAGATCACCGTGGTCGAGGACTTTATCAGCCGCGGCGTCGACGGCATCGTCCTCGCCCCGCTCGACGACCGGGCCCTCATGCGGCCGGTCCAGGACGCCGTCCGGGAGAAGATCCCGGTCGTCGTCATCGACTCCGGCCTCCAGGGGAGCGATTACGTGAGCTATGTCGCCACCGACAACTACCAGGGCGGCGTCCTCGGCGCGCGCCGGCTCGGCGGCCTGATGGGCGGCAAGGGAAGGATCTTCCTCATCCGCTACCAGGAGGGGTCGGCCAGCACGACCCTGAGGGAAGCGGGCTTCCTCGACACCGTGAAGAAGGAGTTCCCCGGCCTGACCCTCCTCGTCCAGGACCAGTACGCCGGGGCGACGACGGAGACGGCCTACCAGCTGGCCGAGAACCTCCTGAGCCGCTTCCCGGACGTCGAGGGGATCTTCGCCCCGAACGAGTCGAGCACGTTCGGCGCCCTGCGGGCCCTGCAGGAGGCCCGGCTGGCCGGCAAGGTCAAGTTCGTCGGCTTCGACAGCTCCCCCAAGCTCGTCCAGGGGCTGCGCGACGGCGACATCCTCGGCCTCGTCCTCCAGAACCCGATGAAGATGGGTTACCTCGGCGTCAAGACCATGGTCGCCCACCTCCGCGGCGAGACCGTCCCCAAGGTCATCGACACGGGCGTGACCCTGGTCACGGCCGAGAACATGGACAGCCCGGAGGTCAAGGCCCTCCTCCAGCCGGACTTCTCGAAATACCTCGGCCGCTGATGTCCGCCCCGAGCGCCCCGCCCGTCCTCCGCATGGAACGGGTTTCGAAGACCTACGGGGCGACGCGGGCCCTCGATGACGTCAGCTTCGAACTGCGGCGCGGCGAGGTCCACGCCCTCCTCGGCGAGAACGGCGCCGGCAAGAGCACGATGATGAAGGTCCTGAGCGGCGCCGTCGCCCCCGACTCCGGCCGGATGTCCCTCGAAGGCCGTCCCTACGCCCCGTCCGGCCCCCTCGACGGGCTGCGGTGCGGCATCTCCATGATCTACCAGGAGCTCAACCTCGCCCCCCACCTCACGGTCGAGGAGAACATCATGCTCGGCCGCGAGGTCCACGCGGCGGGCTGGCTCGACCGCCGGACGATGAGGGCCCGGGTCCGCGAGACGCTGGAGTTCGTCCACCACCCGGAGATCGCCCCGGACGTCCCGGTCCGGAAGCTCGGCGTCGGCGCCCGGCAAGTCGTCGAGATCGCCCGGGCCCTGCTGGCCCGCTCGCGCATCCTGGTCATGGACGAGCCGACGAGCTCCCTCTCCCAGGAGGACAGCCTGCGGCTGTTCGAGATCGTCCGCCGGCTCAAGGAACAGGACGTCAGCGTTATCTACATCAGCCATTTCCTGGAGGAGGTCCAGAAGGTCGCCGACCGCTACACGGTCCTGCGCGACGGCCGCAACGTCGGCTCCGGGGACATGGAGGGGACGACCCTCGAGGCGCTCATCCAGCTCATGGTCGGCCAGGAGTTCACGGAAATGTTCCCGCGCGTCCCCCACGGGCGCGGCGGGACGGTCGTCGCCCTCCGCGAGATGAAGGGGTCGCGGATGACGGCGCCGGTCAGCCTGGCCCTGGCCCGGGGCGAGATCCTCGGCATCGCCGGCCTTATCGGCTCGGGCCGGACGGAGATGCTGCGGACGATGTTCGGGCTCGACGAGCTCGAGGGCGGCACCCTCGTCGTCACCGGCGTCGAGGCGGCGAAGGGCTCGCCCTGGGCGCGGATCGGCCAGGGCTTCGGCCTCCTCAGCGAGGACCGCACGGGCGAGGGACTGGCCCTGTCGCTGTCCCTGGCCGACAATATCACCCTCAGCCGCTACGCGCCCTACCGGCGCTTCGGGATGCTCCGCCTGGGGCGGCAGGAGAAGGCGGCCGGGGACTGGATCGCCCGGCTCAAGATCAAGGCCCTCGGCCCGCTCCAGAAGGTCCTCAGCCTGTCCGGCGGTAACCAGCAGAAGGTGGCCCTGGCCCGGCTCCTCCACCAGCAGGCCGACGTTCTCCTCCTCGACGAGCCGACGCGGGGCATCGACGTCGTCAGCAAGGCCCAGATCTACGAATGGATCGGCGAGCTCGCCCGGGACGGCAAGTCCGTCCTCTTCGTCAGCTCCTATTTCCCGGAGCTCTTGGGCGTCTGCGACCGGATCGCCGTCTTCCACCGGGGCGCTCTCGTCGACATCCGGGAGACGGGAGACTGGGACCCGGCCGGGCTGATGGCGGCGGCGACGGTCGGCCGGGCGGCCGAGGCATGAGAATCCGGGACAAAGGACAACGGCGATGAGCGGACGACCCAAAGCGAACCTCCAGAAGGCCCTCAACGTCCTCGGCCCCTTCATCGGGCTCCTCTTCGTCATCGCCATCTTCGCCCTCATCCCCGAGGTCCAGGGCCGCTTCCTGCGGGCGGCGAACTTCAAGAGCGTGGCCACGCAGTCGGTCATCGTCGCCCTGGGCGCCCTGGGCATGACCCTGATCATCATCAGCGGCGGCATCGACCTCTCCGCGGCCTCCAACATCGCCCTGGCCAGCGTCATCGCCGCCTACGCCATCAACGCCGGCGCGCCGCCCGCGGCCGGGCTCGTCCTCGGCGTCGTCGCCGGCGGTCTGGTCGGCCTCGTCAACGGCACGCTCGTCACCCGGCTCCGGCTCGTGCCCTTCATCGTCACCCTGGGCATGATGGGCATCGCCCGGGGCCTGGCCAAGTGGATCGCCGGCAACCAGAAGATCGACGCCCCCATGACCTGGGTCAACGAGCTCATGGCCAAGAGCCCGCGGCCGGCCTGGCTCCTGATGGCCCCCGGCATCTGGATCGTCATCGTCTTCGCGGTGGTCATGGCCGTCGTCCTCCGCTACACCGTCTTCGGCCGCCACGTCTTCGCCATCGGCTCGAACGAGTCCACGGCCCGGCTCTGCGGCATCCGGACCAACCGGACGAAGATCCTCATCTACTCGGTGGCCGGGCTCTTCTGCGGCCTGGCCGGGGTCATGGAGTTCTCGCGGCTGACCGTCGGCGACCCGACCGTCGCCGTCGGGCTCGAGCTCGATATCATCGCCGCGGTCGTCATCGGCGGCGGCAGCCTGAGCGGCGGGGAGGGGAGCATCCTGGGCAGCATGATCGGCGTCCTGATCATGTCCTTCCTCCGCAACGGCTGCACGATGATGGGCTGGCCGAATTACATCCAGGAGATCATCATCGGCGTCATCATCGTCGTGGCCGTGACGCTGGACCGCCTGCGCCACCGCCGCGAGAGCTGAGGCGGCCCGCCCGGCCGCAAAGCTTTTTCGGGCGCGGCTGTCTAATGGAGTGTCGCAGAGAGTAAGGAGTGACACTATGAACAAGACACGCAGGAATGGGCTCGGGGCGCTCCTCCTGGCGGCCGCCTTCGTCGCGGCCCTCTGGCCCGCCGCGGCCGGGGCGCAGGACCAGCCGGCCCCCCAGGATAAGCCGCAAGCCAAAGCCCAAGCGCCGGTGCCCGCCAGGCCGCGGGACATGATCAAGGACCTGGGCATCACGCCGGAACAGCAGAAGCAGATCCGCGAGTTCCGGGAAGCGCGGATGAAGGACCGGCAGGCCTTCCGCGACGAGATGATGAAGATGCGGACCGAGATGCGGGACCTGGCGAAGGACCCCAAGGCCAACGCGGCCAGGATCGACGGGCTCATCGACTCGACGTCGAAGCTCCGGGCCGACCATGAAAAGGCGGCCTTCCGCGCCCGCGGCGAGTTCGAGAAGGTCTTCACCCCCGAACAGCTGCAGAAGATGAAGGCGTTGCGGGGGGCTTTCGCGGGGCGCGCCGGCTTCTTCCGTCCCGGCATGGGCCGCTTCATGGGACCCAGGGGCGGCTGGGGGATGGGGCCGGGCTTCGGCCCGAGGGCGTTCCGGGGCTGGCGCATGCGCGCCGCCGCCTGGCGCTGGCGCCATCCCTTTTTCTGGTACCGGTTCTGAGCGAATTGTTACTACGGGGAGCAGTAAACATATTACATAATCCTTACTGCTCCCCGAGTCCTAGCCGGGCGATAGAGAAATCTG